>CAZFPM010000136.1:0-16220 GCA_964520965.1 uncultured Myxococcales bacterium | reverse complement strand
GGGGTGTGGGTGGGGTGGTGGTTGGGGTGGGGGTGTCGGCGTGGTTGGACGATGGCTTCCAGGGCTCGATGTCCTGGATGGAGGACACCGCGACCGTCCGAAGAGACACGGCCGCGCTCGTTCCCGACGCTCGCTCGCTCGTCACGGTCGCGGCGCCCTACGGCCCGATCGACGGGTCGGTGAGCTGGGGAAGTCGCTGGGCGCGCTACGCCGTCAGCGACGACTACCACGTGGTGGTCGCCGAGAGGTTGCGAGCGCTCGGTGCGTTCGTCGCCGCCGAAGCTGGCACCGACGTGCGCTCGACCCCGGCGGTGGACGGCGCACCGATTCTCGAGCGCAGCCTCGCCGTGGAGACCGGTGTCGGATGGCTCGGAAAGAGCGCGATGGTGCTCGACCAGGAGCTCGGCAGCTACTTCTTCCTCGCGCAGCTCGTGGTCAGCGCCGATCTGACACCCAGCGCGGACCTTCACCCCGACCGCTGCGGCGCGTGCACACGCTGTCTCGATGCCTGCCCCACGGGGGCGATCGTCGAGCCCTACCGCGTCGATGCACGTCGTTGCATTGCCTATCTGACCATCGAGCTGCGCGGCCCGATCCCGCGTTCGTTGCGCCCGGCGATCGGCACGCACCTGTTCGGCTGTGACGTGTGCCAGGAGGTCTGTCCCTGGAACACCAGCGGGCAGGCCTCCACGTTGCCGGGCCTGGCGCCGCGTCCAGAGGTGGTGGCGCTCGAAGCCGACCGCGTGCTTCGCGTCGACGCCGCGACATTCTCCCGCATGTTCCGCGACTCGCCGATCAAGCGCGCCAAGCGCGTGGGCCTTGCGCGAAACGCCGCGGTCGTGTTGGGAAACACCGGTGACCGCGTCTGGGTAGGCACGCTGGTCGGCGCCTTGCGAACCGATCCCGCCCCCCTCGTGCGGGGCCACGCCGCCTGGGCCCTCGGCGCTCTTGGCGGACGCGCCGCGAGGGCGGCGTTGGGGATGGCGACGGCGGCCGAGAGCGACGAGTATGTCCGCGAGGAGATCCGATTCGCGCTGAGCGAGGAGCTGTGATGGACACCTGCCCGAGCATCGTCCGGCCGACCGGGACCGAGGTTCCCGTCGTGATCTCGGTTCCGCATGCCGGCACCGAGATCCCCGACGATGAACGCGATGTCTACACCCTGGATGTCGAGCGTCTGCATCACGACGGCGACCTCTACGTCCACGAGCTCTACGCCGATGCTCCCAGCGTTGGCGCGACGCTGATCTACACGCCGTATAGCCGCTTCGTCATCGACCCGAATCGGCTGCCCGACGATGTGTCGCCGCTCGGCGTCGCAGGCGGAAAGCGGAAGAGCGGGCCCGGTTACTACGGCGAGCGCGGCGTGATCTGGGCCGTCACCACCCGATCAGAGCCCATCTACGGTGAGCCGCTCTCACGTGAGCGCTTCCTCCAGCGTCGAGAGCGCTATTACGACCCGTATCATGCGGCGATCAACCGCGAGCTGGCGCGCCTGCGGGACACGTTCGGAACGGCGGTGTTGATCGACGCCCACAGCATGCCGTCACGGGCGACGAGGCTGCACCGCGACAGCGGCAGCTCGCGTCCCGATATCGTCCCCGGAGACCTCTGGGGAGCGAGCTGCGCGCAGTGGCTCACGGACACGACGTGTGGGTATTGGGAGTCGGTCGGTCGAGCGACCAGGTTGAACGAGCCGTATCGCGGCGGCGCGATCGTTCGGCTTCACGGACGTCCGTCTGACGAGCTTCACGCGATCCAGGTCGAGCTGAACCGCGCGCTCTACATGGACGAGGCCTCGCTGGACCGCAGCGACGGGTTCGATCGGCTGCGAGACCAGTGCACTGACTTCGTCACCGCGGTCGCCGCGGCGATACCGTAGGGTCCGCCGCCATGCCCCGGACACGGGCCGGCGGCATCTTCACGGAGTCCGAGTAGCCGGTTGCACGCACGGCGCCGGTCTGGCACGGTGCGGCGCCGGGTCGCCGGCGGACGGAACCCCCGCCGTACCCTGGGGATTCCGCACCAGTGCACGGCATAGGTCGAAGAGGTCGCGATGGCAGGCATCCTGGAGCGCGTCTATGTGAACGCGCCTCATTGGCTCCAGACGGCGATGGTTACCGGTTTCAACCTCCGCAATTACACATTACGTCGCGGAGGTGACTACGAGCGTTGGAAGGCCTTCTACGGGGAGTGGGAGCGGCGGCCAATCGACGAGATTCGAGCGAAGCAGTCGGAGATGCTCGTGGAGTTCCTCCGATACGTGGCGGCCAATTCTCCGTTCTACCGGAAGCGCTGGGCGGGTATCGACATCGAGGGCATCCGCTCGCCCCGGGACCTCACGCGGCTTCCGATCGTCGACAAGGAGGACCTGCGGCGGAACCTCGACGAGATCGTGACGCTCCCGAAATGGCGCGCCCAAGGCTCGGTCACCGGTGGGTCGACGGGGGCGTCGCTGAAGGTCTACTACGGACCGGAAGACACGCAGATGCGCTACGGTGCGCTCGACAACTTCCGCGAGCGCTACGGCTACGGGCTCGGCAAGCGTACGGCGTGGTTCAGCGGCAAGTCGCTGCTCGGCGCGCGGGACATCCGGCAACATCGCTACTGGAAGACCGACGTCTTCCACCACATCCGCTACTACTCGACGTTTCACATCACGCCCGAGACAGCGCCCCACTACATTGCGGATCTGAACGCGTGGGCGCCGCAGGTGATCAACGCGTTCGCTACCAACGTCTACGAGATCGCGCGGTTGTCCCAGTCGCTCGACTGCCCGATCACGTTCTCGCCGGAGGTGATCTTCGTCACCGCGGAGACGCTGGTTCCCGAGTACCGCAAGGTCATCGAGTCGGTGTTCGGAACGAAGGTCCGTGACCAGTACGCCAGCGCGGAGGGAGCTCCCTTCGCATTCGAGTGCCCCCACGGGCGCTGGCATGATCATCTGCTGACCGGCGTGATCGAGATCGTCGACGAGGATCTGCAACCGGCCGACTCGGGAGAGATACTCGTGACGTCGTTTTCGACCCGGGGCACCCCGCTGGTCCGCTATCGGATCGGTGACGTGATGAGCCGCTCCGGCGGCACCTGCGACTGCGGCGACCAGAACCCGGTGATCGACAGTATCGAGGGCCGGACGATGGACTACATCTACTCTCCGGAGCGCGGGAAGATCAACCTGGGGAACCTGTCCAACTCGGTCAAATACGTCGGCGGTGTCACCCACTTCCAGGTCGAGCAGAACGAGCCCGACGCCATCATCGTGCGCGTCGTGCGCGACGGGACGTACACAGCCGTCGACGAGCAACAGCTCATGGCGAACTTCAGGGACCGATTCGGCGAGAAGCTCGCGATCGAGCTGCAATACGTCGCCGCCATTCCTCGCACGGTGGGCGGGAAGTTCAAGTTCATCATCAACAACCTGGAGTAGGGGCAGCAGTCAGCCGCCTACCCGGGCCATGCAGAGCCTCGCCGCCTCGGGCGCGTCGCTCCTTCGACCACGAGAACGAACGGGAACACAGGATGGATCGCTCGCTGGCCGTGTTGATCAACAGCCTGGGCGTCGGCGGTGCCGAGCGGCAGGTCAGCTACCTCTGCCCCGAGCTGGTGGCGCGCGGCTGGCGCGTCCGCGTTCACACCCTGCTGCCGGCGGCGACGTTCGCCGAGCCACTGCGGGCGTCCGGTGTGGAGGTGGAAGTCGCCGGTCCCGGCCGGGTCGGCACCGCGCGCGCGATCGCCCACTTCGGGAAGACGCTGCGTCGCGAGCGTCCCACGTTCCTCGTGTCCTTCCTCCACCATGCGGACATCGTGGCGCGCGCCTTCGGGAAGGCCGCTGGTGTTCCCGTCGTTCTGACCTCCGAGCGGGCCTCCGGTCCCCGAGGCGCGATTCGCGCGGGGATTCGGAAGGCGACGCGCTGGCTCGACGACGGCGTCGTCAGCAACTCGCGGTGCTCGCGAGACGCGCTCCTCGCTAGCGGCGTCGCGCGCCGGGGGCACGCCTGGACCGTGTGGAACGCGATCGACCTGAGCCGATTCGACGTCGAGGTCGACCGCGCGTCGGTTCGCGCATCGCTCGGCGCAACACCGGACACGGTCCTCTGGCTCGCCGTCGGCAACATCTACTGGGCCAAGAACTACCCGCTGATGGTCTCGGCGTTCGCCGACATGGCCGACTCCCACCCCGAGGCGATGCTCCGTATCGCTGGCCGCCAGCAGGAGGACGTGGACGCACTGCTGTCCATCCGGCCCGATCTGTGGCGGGCGGGTCGAATGGCCATGTTGGGTCCGCGTTCCGATGTGCCGGAACTCTTGGCAGCCGCCGACGGGGTCGTGATGTCCTCTGACCAGGAAGGCCTTCCGAACGCGTTGCAAGAGGCGCTGGCCGCCCGGCGGCCGGTCGTAGCGACAGCCGTCGGAGGCGTCGTCGAGATCGTGCCTTCCGAGGCCGGGCGGCTCGTCCCTCGCCGGTCGAAGGAAGCGCTGACGGCCGCGTTGGCCGATGTGTCGGAGATGTCCCGGGAGGCGCGCACGGCGATGGGTGAGCACGGGCGCGCCGCCGTCGAGGCGCGCTTCTCGCTGCAAGCAATCGTCGACGATTGGGAGGCGTTGCTGGCCGAGCGCTACGCCGATTGGGAGGCGCGGCGAGCGCGTCGATGACACGACCCTTCCTTGCGAGCCGATCTGCCGTCCGGTAAGGAAACGAGACGTGCATAACCCTTGTCTGCGAGATCCTGCTCCGTGAATCGTGAGCCACGCACTGTCCCGACGTTCGTCGCCGAATACGCTCGCGCGAACGATCTCGACGCGGAGGCGGCCCAGCTTCTCACGGTGAAGACGAACGACGTCCAGAGTTGGGTCAAGGCCTTTCGGCGCGCGCTCGGCTATGCGGAACGCTACCCGGTGGGACACCCGTCGCGCGTGCGCGCCATCGAGGCGATACTCGAGACGACGCAACGCTACGTAGCCAGCTACGGCGCCCTGCAGCTCGAGTTCCACGCCGAGGGGCCGCGCACCCTGGAGGGGTACTTGTTGCCTCGCGCGACCGAGGCAGATCAGGACGACAACCTGTTCTATCCCCTCTTCCGGGACGGCGTCTCGAACGTGACCTTCCGCGCGGGCGTCGGGCATTTCGAGCTCGACACGTTGATGGAGATCATCGCGAACCGCGGTCGGCGAGACGGCGACGACGCGATGACGTGGCTCTGGTCGGTGCGTTTCCGCTGCATCTTCTTCGAGGCCGAGACCTCGCTGACCCCGGATGTCGTCGGCGCGCTCTTCGGCAGCGAGCGCAACGACCTGGCCGTGGGCGCATTCATCGACGCACTCGAAGCCGCCGGGCCGTTTTCGTACGGGTCCGACAGCCGCACGACGTTCACCGGCGAGCACCTGGCTATCCTCGGTGACCAGGGTCTCGACGTCGAAAGCGCCGAGGGAATGCTGACGGGCGACGACAACCCCTATGAGAAGATCGTCCCGATCAGTGACGCGACCCGCGAGGCCGTTCGGACGGCGTACGGAGACCCCGCGGAACGCGCAAGACGTGCAGACGCACTGCGCAACCTGCACTACGGGAGCGGTCGATGAGGAACCCGTCGAACACGACCGGTTCGCGCTCGACGGTGTCCGCGGGCGCCGGGATGACGTCGACCGGCTCGACTCCGGCGGAGCAGGCGGGCAGCGTCATCGTCGGCCAGCTCTTCGGGCTGCTGAAGCTGGCCATGATGTATGGTGCCGGCCACCCGCAGGTGCTGCAGCAGTCGCGGCGATTCGGCGAGACGATCGCGTCTCACGCGGGAGCGCTCGGCGGCCAGGGGGTCGCGTTGCTATTCGCCGGCGAACATCTCTTCGTGAATCGACACCCGCTCCGGGCGGAGGCCGACCTCGTCGAGAAGGTCGCCTGGCTCCTCGACGAGTTCGGTCGCCGCGGTGTCGTCGAACTGCATTTCGCTCAGGAGCTGGCGGAATTCGATCTCGCGGAGGTCTGCCGCCGCTTCGCCGCGTTCACCGCAGATGGTGTGCCTTTCGAGGAGATCGTCGATCGCCCGAGTGTGCGGGTCCTGAAAGCGGCGCGCAACGCCGAGTTCGACGAGCTCCTCGAGCACCTCTCGTATCTTAGTCGCTTCTCCCTGCTCCAGGGCTACGCGAACGCGCTCTCCGCGCATCGGGTCTGGGCGCAAGAGGTCGCCGGTGGCAGCGAGCCCAACGTTGTCGCGCTCAAGCGGGTCGCCTGTGCGATGGTCGACGTATTCGCCGCCGATCCGGGGGGGCTCCCCGGGATGGCGTTGCTCCGTCCGCAGGCCGGAGAGATCTCCAACCGCCGCATCGACACCGCGATCTTCGTGATCGCGATCGGGCGACACCTGGGCCTCGACGATCTCGCGTTGGGCGAGCTGGCCCTGGCCTCGCTCTCCTATCCGGTCCCGGACGACTGGGGCCCGTGGTGGACCAGAGAGGCGATGGACGCCGGCGCTGCGGCCCGGTGGTCGACGCGCTCCCGCACCGAGCTCGAGCAACTCATCTGTTTCGAGGGCTGCGTTCCGCCGGCGGTCAACCTCCCCGTGGAGTACTACGGGGGACCGGTCCGCCGGCACGCGGCGTCGGCGATCGTCAGCGCAGCTTCCGCCTTCGTGGACCTGCTTCAGCCTGGGGAAGGCTCCAGCCCGTTCTCACCCGAGGTCGCGCTGCAGATGATGATCTCCCAGGCCGGCGAGTTCTTCGAGGCGGTCGTCGTGTCGGCGCTCGTACAGGCCCTCGGCATCTACCCGCCCGGGAGCCTCGTGCGCCTGAACTCCGGTGACCTGACCGTGGTCCTCGCCCCCCCGACACGGGGAGGCGATCTGCGCCGCCCCTACGTGCGCCCGATCAAGTTCGGCGCGACCGAGATCTACGACCTCAGCCGCCCCGAGCTCGACACATACAAGATCGTCTCCGGTGGACAACGCTCGGATTGCGAGGTCAATCCGATCTTCGTCTTCCTGCAGTGACCGCACGGCCCGGGCGGCCGCGTCGGCGTCGGATCGCGATCGGATGCGCGGGGCTGTTGGTCGTCGTGGCGGCCGCGGTCGTGGCGGTGGCGGTTCGTTCCGACGCCCTCGCGGCGCGCTTCGTCGGGCGCCTGATCGAACGCTCCGGCGCCGATGTCACGTTCGATTCCGCCGAGTTTCATGCGCGTGGCATCGTGCTTCGGGGTGTCACGGCGTCCGCCCACGATCTGCGACTCCGCTGTGACCGGCTCGACCTGCGCCCCGCGTCGCTCAGTGCACTTCGCGAGCTTCGGGCTCGAGCGGTCGCCCGCGACGGGTGCTCCGTGTCCGGGGAGTTGCGCATCGAGCTCGCCGCAGAGGGGGTCGGCGCACCAACGGAAGCGGTCTCGGGCCGCCCCGACCCGATCGTCGAACGCCTCGCCCGGCACATCGAGCGCATCGACGTCGATGCCGTCGATGTCGACGTCACGATCGCGGAACGACACGTGCGCGGCCGGGCAACCGAGCTCCGGCTCGGCGGCGCGGGACTGCGCGACGGGGCGGCGGACGTCGCGCTCCGCATCGACTCCATCGCACTCGATGGCGCGGTCGTCGCCGAGCTGGGCGATGCCCCCGAGGTCGGCTTCTCGGGCGGCATCGATATGCAGGGCGCCGGGGTCTCCGCCGAGGTCGGTCGTGCGGTCTTGACCGGGAACGTCCTGTCGCTCTCTCGCGTTCGAGTCGCCGTGGAACCCGGCGACGACGAGGCAGCGGCCTCGACCGAGAGCGCGGCTTCTCCCGACGGGTCGAGTGCCCGCGCGCACGATTGGCTGCGGATGGCGGAACGCGCCGCCCAGCGGAGCGCCGCCCTGCGAGCGCGGGTGTCGATGCTGCCAGCGCCTCCTCTCGCGGTCGTCGCCGATGGCGTAGACGTCGAGGGTCTCCGGTGGCCCGTTCGGATCGGCAGCGCGGCGGTGTCGACCGAGGGGGCGCTCGAGATCGACGGCGCGGTCGGCGAGGTGTCGTTCTCCGTGCGCCCGCAGACCGTGGGCGCGGCGCCGGGCGGTGAGCCGGACCGGAGTCGCTTCGTGGACTCCGTCGTTTCGCTCCACGATCTGCCGCTCTCCGCGGTGTCGCCACGCCTGGCCGGTCGGGCGACGGTCGAGCTCTCCTGGCCCGACGGCGACGCGACCACCGCCGAGGTGTCGGCGACCTGGGCTGTCGAGGGTGGAGGCATCGAACACCCGGCAATCGCCGCGTCACCCGTCGACGGAGTGGAGGCGACGGGGTCGATCGACCTGGCCTGGGAGAGGGGGCCGGACGCACACCTCCGTGCCGACGTCGGCATCGACCTGGGCGCCGTTCCGCTCTCGCTTGCCATCGACCTGGTGGACGGAGATCCGGGTCCGATGGTGTCCGCGACGCTGCGCGTGCGAGAGTCGGTCGATTGTGCGGCGTTGTGGGAGGCGATCCCGCCGAGCTTCGTGCCGAACCTGTCCGGCGCATCGGTGCGTCTCGAGGGAACGGCGCGCGCGGCCGAGGTGCGAGCGAGCGTCGACCTGGCAGACACGGACAGTTTCGACATGCGCTTCGACGGATTTGCCGACACGTGCAGCGTGTCCGCCATCGCGTCGGAGTGGGACCCCGCCGGACTTCTCGCCGACGACTGGGTCCACGAGGTGACCGAGCACGTGACTCACCCCCAGCGCGTCGGTCGCGGCACGGACCAGTGGACTCCGATCGCCGTTCTCCCCTCGTACCTGCCGGCGTTGATGTTTCTGAGCGAGGAGATCGCGTTCCTCGACAATCCGGGGTTCTCGCCGATGCTGATGCGTCGAGGCATCCGCATGAGTCTGCGCGAGGGGCGCTTCGTCTACGGCGGATCCACGATGACGCAACAGCTCGTGAAGAACCTCTTCCTCTCTCGCGAGCGCACCCTCTCCCGGAAGTTCGAGGAGGCGGTGCTGGTCGTCGCGATGGAGGAACGGCTGTCGAAGGACCAGATCCTGGAGCTATACCTGAACTGCATCGAGTTCGGGCCGGACGTGTGGGGCATCCGGGCGGCGGCGCGCCACTACTTCGACGTCGAACCGACCGGTTTGACGCCGATCGAGGCGTCCTACCTGGCGGCGCTGAAGCCCGCGCCGTGGTGGGGCGAGCGGCATCGACTGAGCGGTCGGTCGCCGGAAGCGCACTGGTGGAACGACCGGACGCACGAGCTGTTGCTTCGCGCGGTGGAGTACGGGGGGCACATCGAGGCGAAGGAGGTCGAGCACTTCGCGCCGTGGGTCGTCGCGTTCCCGACGAGCCCGGCTGCGGCGACGCCTCCGGAGCCGCGGCGCGCCCGTCCGGAGGGAGGGATCGACCAGACCTGGGCCCAGTGGCGCGCCGCACCGGTGGTCGACACCACGCCCGACTGAACGAGGCTCCGCGCGAGACCCGAACTCATACGGTCGTTCAATGAGTCAGCTCGCTTCTGGCTTGCCCACACCGCCGCCGCCGGCGTTGCTCGCTCGCTACGGGCCACCGGCCCGGAACCTGCTCTCGCCTTGTCGGCGACGATGCGTTCGGCGCCACCGAGCGATCTGACTCAATGAAGGCCCGTATCAGGTGTCGTCGACGTTCGTCGGGGGCAGATCGTCGGACGGGTAGGTGCCGAGCACCTTGATGATGCGCGTGTGCTCTTCGAGCCGTTCCATCGCGCGCTCGACCCGGGCCTCGGCGATGTTGCCCTGCAGGTCGACGTAGAACATCTGTTCCCACGGATTGCCGGCCACGGGGCGCGACTCGAGCTTCGTGAGGTTCAGGCCCTCGTCCCGGAACACGAGCAGCGCTTCGACGAGGGATCCCGGCCGTTGAGACGTGGACATCACGAGCGACGTCTTCGCCGGAATCCTCACGTCGACCGCGATCGGCTTGGGTCCGACGACCAGGAAGCGGGTCCAGTTCTCGGTCTGGTTGGCGATGTCGCGAACGAGCACTTCGAGGCCGAAGGTCCGGGCGGCCTCGGAGCCGGCGATCGCGGAGTTCGTGGGATCACCGGCGTCGCGGACCTGCTGCACGGACGAGGCCGTGTCGGTCGTGTACTCGATCTTCCACGGCTTGCCGGCGAGGAAGCTGCTGCACTGCACCGCTGGTTGCGGATGCGTGAAGACGCACCGGACCGCGCTCGGGTCGGCGCCCGGGAGCCCGAGCAGGCTGTGGTCGACGCGGAGCTTGTGCTCGCCGACGATCGACAGCCGGGTATGCAGGAGCAGGTCGTAGACCTCGTTGATGCCACCCGATGTCGTGTTCTCGATCGGCAGCAGCCCGTAGTCCGCCTCGCCCCTCTCGACCGCGCGGACGACGTCGTCGAACGTCGGACTCGGGACGTCGATCGGATCACCGGCTCGCCGCGCGAAGAACTGACGTCCGGCCAGGTGGCTGTAGGAGCCCTCGATGCCGAGGAAGGCGACCCGGAAGATAGACCGGTTACCCCGCTGGTCGTTGACGATGTCCTGCAGGATCTCCTGCTGCAGCCGGACGGAGTCGTCGATGATCTGGTGGAAGACCCGGGTGACGAACGGCCCGTCGAGATCGACGGTGCGCCCGGTTCGGATCAGGCGGACGAGCAGCTCCTCCTCCCGGCGCTCGTCGCGCAGCGGAACCTCGCCCCGCGCCTTGGCCTCGATCACGGCCCGACTGACGTCTCGCCGCTCGGCGAGCGCATCGAGGATCCGTTCGTCGATCGCGTCGATCCGGCCCCGCAGTGCCGAGAGGTCGATGGGCTTTATGGGGTCGTCGGGCACGCCGGCAGGGCTGTGCCGGGGGGGAGGGGAGGGGCGGGGTCAGCGGTTCTGGGCTTTCAGGAACGCCGTGACTCCCTCGTTCGTCTTCATCAGGTTGGGCTTGATCGTGTTCACCACGAACTTCTCGACCGCGTCACCGACTTTCTTGGCGGCAAAGCGCGGAACGCCCGGGATCTTCTCGCCGTCGACGGTGATCTCCCCTTCGATGGTGACCGTCGTGCGGCTGCCCTTGTCGGCGAATCGGGTCGCGCCGGTGCACTTGACGGCCTCGGGCAGGAAGCCGAGCTCGATGTTCCAGCTGCACTCCCAGGCGTCCTGATTCCAGGCGGCGTAGTCGGTCCACTGGAGCATCTCGGGCTTGATGAACGAACGGGCGACCTTGGGAATGTCGCCACCGTTCGCCTTCCAGATGTTGACCAGCCGCGTGACCGTCCCCTCCTCGGTGCGTTCGGTCACTGTGATCGACTCGATGTCGCCCAGGTAGGGCGCGAGCTCGGCGAGCTGGTCACGCTGGGCCGAGAAGACTTCTTGGCGGGGGAAGGGGATCGAGTCTTTGATCGTGAACTTCATTGCGTCTCACGGTGGGAGATTTCGACGGCGCAGACAGAAGCACAATGACCGTGCCGGCGCAACGGCGCGCCTACGCGACGAGGTCGAGGTCGGTGCTCGCCAGCAAGCCGTCGAGCCAGCGGCGGAGGCGTCTGGCCACGTTCGGGTGGGAGGCCGGCCGGCCGAGGTGGAGCGAGAACTCCCGGTCGTACCGCCCTGCGTCGCAGCCGACCTCGACACCCAGACGTGCACGCCCTCGCGCCGAGACGACCTCGCATCCGATCCGGACTTCGACGTGGCGGCCCGCCCTCAGGTAATGGAAGACGCTCGGGCGAGCGACCCGCGCGCTCGCGATCGGGGCGCGCCAGGCTCGCTCCAGCTCGAGCCCGATCCACAGTGGGAACCCGTGGGCAGCCGAGTCCCAGACACGGTTCATCGACGTCGGTGCGTCGTCGGGATCCGTCAGCGGGACGAGGATCGCCGGCCGGTGGTCGAGCTGCAGCCCCAGACCCTCGACCCCCGCGAGCGAGGCATCCAACCGCACGGTGGTCCCCGCGCGGGGGATCTCGTCCAGAGAGTCGCCGGACGCGTCGGCCAGCGGTATCCGGGCCACGGTTCCGTCCGGAACGAAACCGACGATGCGGTCCTCGGGGCCGACCGGGTGTGCGCGCCGCGCCGCGAGCCACAGGGATTCCCGGCCGCTGACGCACGCGCCGACGACCCCGCCGCGGGTTGGCTCGACGGCCGCTGCCACCACTCGCCAGTCGGGTCGACGCGCTCCGAGGTCGGCCTCCAGGACCCGCACGGGACGATCGGGGCCCCGCCACGGGACGAGCACACGCCTGTCGGTCGCCACCACGACGGACTCCAACCCCGGCACGTCTCGCCACTCCGGGTCGCGGAGGGCCGCTACGAGGGCGTCGACATCGTCGCTCGCCACGCTCGAGACCACGGCGATCATCCGCCGCCGCGGGGGTCCGATCACCTCGGCTACGGCCAGGCGTCGCGCCACGCGCACGCACTGGAGGAGCCGATCGTTCGAGGGGCCCGGTGCGCGCGATCTCCGACGCTCGACACGCACCAATGCGCCCGAAGGGGCGGGGGAGTCTGGGCCGCCGGGCGACACCAGCTCCGCCGGCTCGGAATCGAGATTGTGCCTCACCGAGAACACGCGGAAACGCCTCGCTGGCGACGCAGCCGTGTCGGGCGCCGACGTGCCCGGCCCGCGGTAGATGTGGCGGCCGGACTCGGCGTCTTCGACGCGGTAGGAGACTTCGGCGCCGCCCACGGGTTGCCAATGCACGACCGGGGTCGTGCCGACACGCTCGACGCGGAGCGCGCTCGGCTTCGGTGGGCGTTGGAGCGTGGTCAGGAGCGCCGGTGCGCTCCACGGCATCGGGTCACCGGCGACCGTGCGGCGCCATCGGACCTCGACGGCCTCCGCCGGACGCAGCGGCACCGCGTGGGGCAGCTCGACGGCGTCGGCGTGGAGTTCTTCGTCCGCACGCGTGACGAGGACGTCGACACGCTCCACGTCGTCGTCGGGGAGCACCTCGAGCCCGGCGAGGACGGGCTTGCACTCCGGCGGCTCGAGCTCCTCGATGACGCGCGTCTCCACGTCGGCGTGGGCCAAGATGTCGCCGGCGAGCGTCGTCGCGGTCACGTCCCAGCGGCCGCGCTCGGCCGGTGCGAGGGCAGCGTCCTGCAGCCGCAGGTACGCGCCGCTGGCGTCGTGCTCGAGGTCGGCGGTCGACCCGGACCACTCGAACACCGAGTTCTCGTTCCGGCGCACCTCGCAGACGATCGGATCGCTCCAACGCACGGCCTCGGGTGGCAGGGAGATGCGAAGTTCGACTGGGAGCAACGGGTCGAGCACTTCGACACGGACGTCGGCGTCGGCGGGGGGCAGCACCACGCGGCCGCTCACCGCCGGTCCGTCTCCGTCGGCATCCACTCGGCATCGCACCAGGATGTCCGCCCGCGTGTCCGGTGGAACGTCGACCGATACCGGCAGGTCATCGGCGGCGGCGGACACCGGCGACGGGTCGGCGCCGGGAACGAGCACGTGGACGTCGAAGCCGGAGATCCGCTCGTGGACATCGGTCGCCGTGATCAGGACGCGGCCGGCGCCGGGGACGACGTCGATCTGGGGCGAGACCGGCCATCGATGCACGTCGAAGACCGCGATCGGATCCGAGACGACGTCGCGTTGGCGGACACACACACGATATTGAAGCCGCGTATCCGGTGCCGCGTCCGAGTCGACGACGCCCGGGTCGGACCCCGCGGCCTCGATCTCGCGGCCGCCGCTCTCGTCGGCGACCAGGACCACGACCCCTTCGGCCCCGTATTCCCACGCGATCACGACACCATCCGCCCCCTGGCGGACGGACACGTCGCCCAGGTCCGGCAGTGGTCCGAGCGCGATCGACGACGCGTAGCGCGGCACCGACATGGCGTCCTCGTAACGGGCAAACGCCGCATAGTGAAGCGTGCGTCCGTCGAACCCGGCGTGCAGGGTCTCGACTCCCGGCGGGAGGTCGACCGGCGTGCCTTCTTCGACCGAGGTTGGCGGCCCGTCTTCGCTGAACCGGATCTCGACGTCGGTCGCGTGCGGCGCGAGATCGACGCGGAGCCGGTTGCCGCCGAAGTAGGGGCGAACCCGGAAGTCTACCGGCGACGGCCAGGCCTCGGCTCGCACCTCGAGTCCGCGGCTGTGCAGCTCGCTGCCGCGCCGGGAGAGGCCGGTCTCGACGACGTAGGTCCGGTCGGCGGCGCTCGTGATCTCGTCGTGGAACGTCGTGTCGGGTTTGCCCTCGTAGATCACGGTGGAGCTGTCCGCCGACGCGCGCGTGATCCGGATCTCCGAGATCCGCGGATCCTGCGGGAGCCGCCAGTTCAACTCGACGCCGGTAGCCGTGTACGCCACCGCGAGGTCGCGGACATTGAGCGGCCGGGAACGCGAGAGTTGCAGGCGCGCCGCCTCGGCCAGATTTCTCACCGCCTCGGCCGTCGGGAGTCGTTGATCGAGGGGCGCGAGGCAGCGCGCGACGAGCGTCGCGGCCGGCGGCGGCAGGGTCTGCAGTACGGCGAGTGACAGCTCCGGGTACTCGGTGCCGTGCTGCAGCGCGACCCGCTCCGGGTTCACCCCGGTCAGCAGGTGGTATGCGGTGGCGCCGAGGGAGTAGATGTCGAAGCGGTGGTCGCAGCGCTCCCAGAGCTCGGCGAACTCGGGGGCCGCGAACCCGTGGGTCTGGGCGCCGAAGGCGACGGAGCTCTTGTCCAGCGTGCCGTCGGGCGCCCGGGGGCATGCGCCGGCGAAGTCGACCAGGTAGACGTTCTCGGCGTTGGGGTCGTAGAGGATGTTCTCGGGTTTCAGGTCCTGGTAGAGGAACCCGCGCTTGTGGAAGGTCGTCAACAGCTCGGCGACCTGCGCGATCAGGCGGAGCACGAAACTCGGCTGCAGGCGGTTGCCCGGCTTGTTCGCCCCCTCGTACGCGTCGTAGGGCTCGGCGATCAGATCGAGCAGCGGGATGCCCTTGACGTACTCCATCACCAGGAAAGGCTCGCCGCGCGCGAGATCCGGGGCGAGATCGAACCACGCGCCGCGACCTCGCCCCCGCACCAACGCCACCGGCTGGGGCAACATGCCGGTGTTGGATGCGAACTCCTTGAGGATGCGGAACTCGTGCTCCAGCTCGAGTCGTCGCGTCGGCAGCTCGAGGGCGAACGCGCTCCCCGAGTCGTAGACATACTTGTTCGACTTGACGAGGACCTCGACCTCGGAACGGAGATCCCGGGCTCGGTAGACGAAGCCCCGCCCCCCCTGACCGAGTGGGCCGATCACCTCGAACCGATCCGCGATCCGTTCGCCGTCGGCGATGAGATAGGGCGCGTCGTGGGCGGACCCTCCGTGGTCGTAGACCCGTGGTCGAGGCGCGCGGACGAGGGCTCTGATGCGGTCTTCCAGGCGGTCTACCGTCGCGTCGAATGCGTCGCGATAACCCAGCGCGCCGAGGGCGAGGTCGTGGAACTCGCGGGGGACCCGGCGCCGGGTCAACAGGCGCTCCCAGCGTTGCCGAGATGCGTCGTCGGTCGCCCACTCGGGCGCTCCCTTGCCGCCCAGGACGCTGACCAGAAGTCGGCCGAATCCCGTCGGCGCCCGCACGAGTCCCGGATCCGCCGGCGGGCCGCCCGGCGCCGCCGCGATGTCGACGGCCCCGGTCAGGTCGACGACGGTCACGTTCTCGCCCGCGTGGTCGACGATGAAGTTGCTGGTCGAGAAGTCGTCCAGCATGAGCCCTACAGCGAGGCCGCTGCGGATCAACAGCACGATCCGGAGTGCCAGCAGGAGCGCTCGCTCCTCGTCCAGATCTTCGTGCTGCAACGCCGTCCCCAGCGGGACGCCGTCCGCGAACTCGCAGACCAGGTACGGCTCGGCCCTCACCGCGCTCTTGTCGAGCAGCGCCACCTTTCGGACGTCCGGGTCACCCGGGTACATGCGCACCAGCTCGATGGGCAGGGGTGCGGCGCTGGTGGCGCGCTCGTGCAGACGCCGGAGCGCCATCCACTCGGCCTCGACCCGCGCGCGTCCGGCTTCCAGCCCGGCCAACGACGAGACCTCTTCGTGTCGCGCCACCTTGACCGCGACGCGGCCCGGTCCGTCGTCGCCCGAGTGCGCCGAGTAGACGCGGAACTTCGAGCCATTCGCGACCAGCGCATCGACCCGGTAGTGGCCGCCGACGACGAAGCCTTCGTTCAGTCGCATCTCCGCCTCACCCGAGCTGCAGACGGAAGGTCATCGCGACGCTGTCGCTGACCAGGACCTGGTCGCCGTCCTTCAGCGGCGTCGTCTCGCCATTGAGCACGTGCCCCTTGTCGTTGAGGTCGCACACTGCCAGGAGTGGTTTCCTGACTGGTG
>CAZFPM010000135.1:2687-16333 GCA_964520965.1 uncultured Myxococcales bacterium | reverse complement strand
GCTGGAAAGCCCCTGAGGGTGGCATGACCCGATCGCCATCTCTGCCGAGGTCATCGGTCTTCGTGTGCAACACGTGCGGCAGCGGGGAAGGGGAAGCGGGGACAGGCTCCATCTCGGATCCCTTCATGACGATCGCCGCAGGCATCGCGCAGGCGGAGAGCGCCGGCGAGACACGCAACCACGTCCTGGTCGCCGCGGGCACCTACAGCGAGACGGTCGTCCTCAACGACGTGGCGAGCCTGTGGGGCGGATTCTCCACCGACTTCCTCGTGCACGAGACCTGGACCTACGAAACCGTGATCCAACCCGCCAACCCTCGGCCCTTCGTCGTGACCGGCTACACGGGTACCGGGTGGGTCGACGGGTTCAGCATCGTCGCGGCCGGCAGCTCGGGGACGGGTCTGGACAGCTCGATCGCCGTGTCGGTGTACTCCGCCACCGGCGATCTGGTCTTCCAGAACAACTGGATCTACGCTGGCGAGGCCACCGACGGCGCCGATGGCGTGGCGGGTACCGCGGGTCGCGACGGTAGCGACGGGAGCGACGCCCCGGGGCAGACTGCCGGTGGCAGCGGGTGGAGTGCCTGCGCATTGGCGGGCGGTGTCGGCGGTGCCGGCGGGAATCGCGGCTCGACCGTGGGCGGCAACGGGTCGTCGGGAGACTTCGGACAGGAGACCCCGGCCGGCGGAGCCGCCGGACATGGGGGTGCGGCGGGCGCCGGTGGTGCCGGCGACCAGGACTGTAACGAAGGTGACCCGGGTTGGGTGGGCGGCACCGGACAGCCCGGGCGAAACGGGATCCGCGGCACGTCGAATCCCGGCGCACAATACGGCGAGATCGTGCTCGCCGGGTTCGTCCCCGACTGGTACGGGCAGACTGGCGGCGGAGGCGCAGGCGGCACCGGCGGTGGAGGCGGCGGAGGCGGCGGAGGCGGTGGCGGCGGGACCTGGTGGTGCGGCAGCGGCGCGGTCGGCGGCGGCGGTGGCGGCGCGGGGGCCGGTGGTTGCCCGGGAAGCGGCGCCACCGGCGGTACCGGCGGCGGAGGCTCGTTCGGCTTCCTCGTCCGCGAGGGCCCCGGCCTGACCATCGACGGCAACGAGATCGTGACCGGCGGTGGAGGCGACGGCGGAGACGGCGGAGACGGCGGCGCAGGCGGGATACCCGGGCTCGGAGGAGACGGCTGGCTGACCGGTTTCGGAGGCGGAGACGGAGGCGCAGGCGGAGCTGGCGCAGGCGGTGCGGGCGGCATGTCTGTCGGCATCGGCATCGTCGGGCAGTACGGTTCGCCGACGATCGGAACCAACGCGTTCACGCTCGGCGACGCGGGCGCCGGGGGCGACGGCGGTCTGTGGCCCTTCCCTGCCGCCTCGGGCCCAGACGGGATCCAAGCGGAGATCGTCGACGAGACCGATGTCGGGCGATTCCCCGGGGCCGAGTGCGACGACGACTACCAGTGCCGCTTCGGGACTTGCAGCGACGGCGTCTGTCAGCTCCCCGGCTTCGGGTTGGCACCGGCAGGAACCTACACGATGGGCGCACCCGCGGGCGGGGGAGGGTCGGGGTCCGACGAGATACCCGCCCACAGCGTGACGTTGACGCGTTCGTTCTGGGTCCGCGAGCTCGAGATCACCCCCACCGATTGGGAAGAGTACCTGGGATATGATCCGGAGGGCGGCTGCTCGACGTGCCCGACGCGCGACGTCGATGAAGACGAGGCCATCGCGTTGGTCAACCGGATGTCGGACGCTTTCAGCCTCGACCGGTGCTACGACGAGTCGAGATTCTGCACCGGCGTACCGTTCCGCGGAACGTTCGACTGCAGCTCGTTTCTCGAGTTCGACCTCGACTGCGTCGGCTTCCGCCTGCCGACCGAGGCGGAGTTCGAGTACGCGCTGCGCGCCGGCACGACGACGGAGTTCTTCTGTGGCACGTCGGCGTCGTGCATGGACGACTACGCGTGGCACAGCGGGAACGTGGTTTGGAACGCGTTGCAGCCGGTCGGAACGCAGGATCCCAACCCCTGGGGCTTCTACGACATCGCCGGGAACGCGTACGAGTGGGTCTGGGAGCACAGCTACAACTACCCATCGAGCAGCCAGGTCGACCCGGTCGGAACGCGGAACCCGACCGAATACGAGCTCCTACGTGGAGGGTCGGTGATGGACACGAGATCCGCGCTCCGTTCGTCGAACCGGTTCCCCGCCGTCACCCAACCGCGCACGGTGCGCGTGGTGATGTCGAGCCCAGACGGGTCCAGGGCGGCCGGAGAGGTGTGCGGCCACGACCTCTGGTGTGCGAGCGACTCGTGCAACTTCGACACGTGGCCGGGCACCTGCGATTGATACGGCGCGGGCCGTATCAACCCGGGAATCAGTCGCAGGCACCGTCCTGGCGCACGTCCCAGAACCCGGGGCAATCGTCGATGCTGTCCTCGAACCCGTCGCCGTCCGTGTCGACGAAGCCGGGCCGTACCGGTCCGATCGGATGGTGGAAACCGAGGTCGACGACGCCGTCGTCCGGAGCCGCCGACGGATCGGTCGTCCGTGTATCGAGCGAGACCGCCGAGGCGTCACCGCTGCCGGCATCCACCGCCGGACTCGGATCATCCGCGTCGAGGTAGTACGCCCCATTCGGACCGATGGCGAAGTCGGGATCCACGGCGCGATTGGTCCGTAGGAGGTCCGGAACCTCCGGGTCGGAGATCGTGAAGAGGGCGTCGCAGAAGTTCAGGTTGGCGGGCCCCGTCGATGTCGTGTTGCCCCACACGATCGTGTCGTAGACCGTCGGCGCAGACGACCCGTCGGCGGGCACGCACCACAGCCCCGCCGGGAACGCCCCGCTGTGGTTGTCGGCGACGGTCACGTTCCGGATGACCGCCGACGGGCCCACGCCGGACAGCGCCAGGCCGACCGACCCGGTGCCGAAGTTGCCCGCCACCAATACATCTTCGACCGCCAGCGTCGGCGTCGAGGAGACGTGGAGCCCGACGGCCGCGCGCCCGCGGTTCGCGACGACGAGCGTGTCGGACACACTACTGTCCGCGCCCACACGCCGAAGCATCAGCCCGGCACCGTCTGCCTCGGTCTCGTTCCGGAGCACCCGCGCATCGGAGATATCGAGCGCGATCGCGCCGTCGACGATCACCCCCGCATCGCCGGCTGCCCGGTTGTCGATGACGTCGACCCCGGCGATCTCCAGGCGGGCTCGGTTGCCGAGCGCCACGATGCCGGCACCGTCGGTGTCGGACGCGTTGCCCCGGACGTCTACTCCGTCGATGCGCACCAACGCGCCGCCCCCCTCGACCAGGATCCCGGCGACACCCCGCCCGATGTTGTCGGCCACGCGACCTCCCTCGACGAGCACCTCCGCCGTGCCTCCGCGGATCCACACGCCCGCACGCGGGCCGACGGCGGCGACGATATCGCAGCCGGACACCGTGACGGGCTCCACCGCGCCGTCGATCGAGACGCCGCCGACGAACGGAGCATCGACGCTCGACAGGACGCAGCTCCCGGGCTCCGACGCGACGACGTGCGCTCCCGCGTGGAATACGCGGAGCGCCGCTCCTCCGATCGCGTCCACGACCGGGTCGCGGAACGTGGGTGAGCCCTCTTCGCTGACGACCACGGCGGTGCCGGCACCGGCGCTCGCAGACACGGACTCGAATACGGGGTCGCTGCCCACCACGGCGATCGCGGCGCCGGTATCGGCCCCCACCTCCAGGTTGGCTACCTCGATGTCGGCCCCCTCGATCACGAGCGGGATCGCCCCGGCTGCGATCCGCACGCGCGCATCCTCACCGCCTTCGACGCGCAACGGACGAGCGCCGAGCACCGCGCCACCGTCGATCGCCCCGGTCACGACGACCGTCGCGTCGGCGCAGGCGACGTCGACCGCGGCTGCCAACGTCCTCAACGGTCGCGACTCCGACCCGTCGCCAGCGCGGTCGTCTCCGTCGGACGCAACGTGGACGATGTCGAATCGGGACTCTTCGTCGGCCGGATCGGTCCCGCGCGCGACCTCCACGGAGTCGCGGCAGCCGTCCCCGTCAGCGTCAGGGTCGCAGGCGTCTCCGATACCGTCGTCGTCCGCGTCGGTCTGATCCGGGTCCGACGTGCCGGCGCAGACATCCACGGCGTCGGCGACGCCATCGAGATCCAGGTCTGCGCCCGCCAGGGCAGGCGAAGCGCCCCACCCGACAGCATGGCAGGCCGCCGACCGATGTCCCGCCGTGCAGAGCCAGGCTCCGAACGGAGCAGACCCGACCACCCGATGGGTTCCCGGGCCCACGGCGCACCATCGCCCTTCGTACACGACGCCGTCGACCACGCCGGCCTCGGCGCGGGGGCAGTCGAGCTCCCGGTCGCCGATCAGCAGCGACGCGTCAGAGGGGATCGCCGCGACGATCCAACTGCGCGAGCCGCTCGGCGGAACCGCCACGAGGTAGCGATCGCGATATTGCTCGACGGGCGGAGTGAACGCCATCGCCGGATCCCCGACGCCGTCGACCAGCTCCCCCCCGCTGATCGCCGACCAGCCGTCCAGGAGTTGGAGCACCGCCGTCGGCGCCGAGGCCGCGAGCACCCAGTCGGAACGCTCTTCGCGGTCGATCGGGGCCCCGCCGTCGATGTCCTCGACGAAGATCTCGCCCCCCGCTGCGTTGTAGCCGGACACCCGGCCGGCGACGGTGGACACCGCGCGCCAGCGATTCGGAGAGGCGCCGAGCCCCGCGCCGCGCGCGGCGACGTACGAGCGCCCGAGCCAGGCGGCGGGCGGCAGTTGCTCCTGCAGATGGTCGGCGCAGCAAGTCTCGGCGATGGGCGGCGGCGCGACACCGGGCGAGCCGTCGGCGCATCGACCGTCGACCGCGTTCGGCACGCTCCCGTCGTCACAACAGAGCCCGGTACGCGCGTCCGGGAGGGTGCGATCGGCGCAGAGATAGAGGTGTCCGGGCACGTTGGCGCCACGCACGCCGACGAATACCGCGACCGGGCCGTCGGCCGTGACCCGACTCCCCGTGAGGTCGCCCGCGTCGCCCCAGGCGAGAGTCTCGAGGTGCAGCGTTCGCCCGGCGTCGAGCTCGAAGACGAGGGAGTCGCCCGCCGCGGCGTCCGGGAGGTCGCCGGGACCGCGGACGGCCGCGCTCAGCTCGACGGTCACCTGCACCGGCGCATCGGATGCGGCGACCGTGAGCATCGCCGACCGCGGACGCTCCGTTCCGAGCGGCACGGCGCCGGTCTGCGGCCAGGTCGCGACCACGTACTCGGAGGCGAGCGCCGACGTCGGAACGAGGAGCGAGGAGCCGGCCGTTCCCTCCCCCTGGTCCCACGCCTGGTCGACCTGGACGACGGCGACGGGCGCCGTCGAGGTCACCTGGAAGGCCCGTCCACCGACTGCGCTCGACCACGTCCCGAGATCGGTGCGCTCCGGGGACAACACGACGCGGCGTCCATCTCCCGGCGCGACCCGCGCGGTGACCACCTCGACCTCGCCTCCGTCCGGGAGTGGGAGCGCCACGCGCACATCGGCGGGCATGTTGCCGGAGTTCGTGATCCAGAGGCCCGACGGCACGCTGTCGCCGCCGCCTGGCAGGTCGACGGCGACGAAGGCGCAGCCGATGTTTCCGCCGGCCGCGGCCGCGTCGGCACAGAGGTCGACGCAGGTTCCGTCCGAGCACCGCGTCGGCGCCTCGCAGTGCTCGACGATCGGCCCGGCGGCACCGCAGACGACGGCGGCGCCGGCGTCGCCGCAGACCCGGTCATCTTCATCGCAGGGTGCGAGCGCGTCGGTCTCGGTGTCGGCATCGGTGTTTGCATTCGTCGGTTCACCGCCATCGGCATCCGCGGCGTCGAGCCCGCCGTCGACATCCGCACCGTCGGCCACGTCCAGCTCGCGGCCGTCCGGCGCGGTGTCCGAATCGGCATCGTGTTCACCGGCGTCGGCGTCACCGAGGTCCGCGTCCGGGTCGACGATGCTGCCGTCATCGGCGTCCGGAACGGGGCCGCCGCCGCCGCCGCAGGCGAGCAGGACCGCCGCGAACGTGGCAGCGAGGACGGCGCAAAGCAGCAGACTGTGGATAGAAGGCCTGTTCACGACGGCTCCGCAATCGGGTTGGGGGATTGACCAGACGCTATAGGGGGTCGCGGGGCGGGGTCAACGCGCGGATGCGGTGGCCGCGCTTGACGAACTCTGTTCCCGGCGCATAGCGGTGTGCTTGCTCGCGCCGTTTTGGCGCGTTCTCCACGGCCAGAGATCTCATGAACGTCAGCTTCGTCGGGCTCGGGAAGCTCGGACTTCCGGTCGCCCTGGCTACCGAAGCCATGGGACATTCGGTCGTCGGCCACGACGTCGACCCCGCGGTCGCACGCTACGTCGAGACCGGCACCGTACCCTACCGCGAAGCCGGGGTCGCCGAACGCCTGCGGACGACGGCGCTGCGGGTCCTTCCCCTCGCCGACACCGTCACGCACGGCGATCTGATCTTCGTCACGATCCAGACGCCGCATGCCCCCCAGTACGAGGGCGTGACGAGGCTCCCGGAGACACGGGACGACTTCGACTACTCCCTGCTCGCGGCCGGCGTGCGAGACCTCTCCGACGAGATCGAGCGCCAGGGTCGGAGCAAGGTCGTCGTGATCGTGTCGACCGTGCTGCCCGGCACGATCCGTCGCGAGATCGCCCCCCTGCTCGGACCGAACGCCCGCCTCTGCTACAACCCGTTCTTCATCGCGATGGGGACCACGATCGCGGACTTCCTCTCTCCGGAGTTCGTTCTCTTCGGCGTCGAAGACGAGGAGGCGGCGCGGGCAGCAGAGGCGTTCTACCAGACCATTCACGACGCCCCGTTCTACAAGACATCGATCGAGAACGCGGAGCTGATCAAGGTCGTCTACAACACGTTCATCTCGACCAAGCTCGCCTTCGTCAACACCGTGATGGAGATGTGCCACAAGCTGCCCGGCACGCACGTCGACGAGGTGACCGACGCGCTGAAGCTGGCGACCCAGCGGGTGATCTCCTCGCAGTACCTGACCGGCGGCATGGGTGACGGCGGCGGCTGCCACCCCCGCGACAACATCGCGTTGAGCCACCTGGCGCGGGAGCTGGGCCTGTCGTTCGACTGGTTCGAGAACGTCATGCTCCAACGCGAGCGGCAGACCGAGTGGCTCGCCGACCTCGTCGAGGAACACGCCGAAGGCCGACCGATTGTCATTCTCGGCCGATCGTTCAAGCCGGAGACCAACATCGTCACCGGCAGTCCGTCGCTGCTCCTGGCGAACATCCTCCGCGAGCGGGGCGTCGAGATCAGCTTGTGGGACCCACACTGCGGTGACCCGGTCGACCCGCCCAACAGGCAGCCGCGTTGCTACTTCGTCGGCACGCGCCACCCGGAATTCGCGACCTACCCGTTCGAAGATGGATCGGTGGTCCTCGACCCCTGGCGCTTCGTCGCAGCCCCCCCCGGCGTCCGCGTGGTCAGGGTCGGGATCGGGACTTGACCCGCCACCAGGACGAGCGCGCGATGGAATCGTCGAAGATCAGCGTCGCGGTGAACATTCCGGTCCTCGACGACCGGCAGGGCCTTGCCGGCATCCTGGACGACCTTGTCGCGCAGCTCGGTCCGGTCGGCTTCACGGCCTGCATCGTAGACGACGGCAGCACCGACGGCACGGTCGAGCTCGTCACCGAGTACATGGCCACGTGCCCGCACGTGCACCTGATCCGCCGACGCAAGCCGGGCCCGGGCTGTCGTCGTGGCGGCGCGACGCGCGCGGGGCTCATCTGGCTCCTCGACCACACCGAGCACACGTTCTTCGTGGATCTCGACGCTGACGGCTCGCAGCCGGTGTCCGAGGTGTTGCCCGCGATCGATCGTCTGCTGGAGGCCGGTGCTGACGTCGCCGTCGCCTCGCGCTACCTGCACGGCTCCGTGGTGACCGGGCGACCCCTGTTCCGGCGGGCCGGGAGCCGCGGCTACAACCTGGTGCTGCGGACCCTGATCGGGCGCGACATCCACGACTACAGCCACAGCTTCCGCTTCTACCGGCGGAGCGCCGCGGCGGCGTTGTTGGATCTCGCGCCCGCGTACGACAGCCCGGTCCACCTCGTGGAGATGATGGCGCACTGGCGGGCGAACGGGTTCCGGATCATCGAGATCCCCACCACGTACATCGAGCGGGCGGAGGGGGACTCGAAGGTCACAGTGGGGAACTACGTCGATGGCCTCTCCGGGGCGCTGCGCGTGGGCATTGCGTATCGGGCGGGTCGGTTCCGAGGTTGAGGCCGGCCCGGCGCCAGGGGGATCGCAAAGTCGACGGTTTTGGGTTGCCTCAGGGGTGCATGCAGACCGGCTCTGCGAGCCGGGGGCGAGATGGGATCTCGCCCTTGATGGCGGATGGCCCGGACCTTGCTGCCGCTCGGCCCGGCGCCACCTGGCTTGCCCTCCCGCACGGGTCGTCCTAGCCTGGATCGGGTTCTCAGAACCCCTTGGTCTCCGATGACGCCGGACACGCTGCCGCCGGGATTCGTCTTCGCCGATCGCTATCGTATCCACACGGTGATCGGTGCGGGCTCGTTCGGCATCGTCTACAGCGCCTGCGACACCGAGACCAACGACGACGTCGCCCTGAAGACCCTGCGTTTCGGCGCCCTCGGCGACAAGGAACTGCTGCAGCGCTTCGCGCGCGAAGCCCAGATCTGCGGCCAGCTTCAACACGAGAATACCGCGAAGCTCCGGACGTTTGCCGAGGCGCCGACGACCCTTCGTCATCCGGCGATGCCGTACCTGATCTTCGACCTCGTCCGGGGCGTGGCGCTCGGCCGATTGATCGGTCACCGGGGTCACCTGTCGATGCGCGAGACCGCCACGGTCCTGGCCGCCGTGCTCGACTCCCTCGAGGAGGCCCACCAGATCGGCATCGTCCACCGGGACCTCAAGCCGGACAACGTCCTCGCCGTCCCACCCGCCGAGCGCTTCGTCGAACCGACCGTCGATGGTGACGTCTGCGCACGGCTCGGGATTCCCCCGCTCGACGACCCCGTCTGGGAGGATCTGACCGCGTGCTCGACCCAGGTCGTCGACTTCGGGCTCGGGAAGATCCTGGAGATCGACGACCGCAAGGTCACCCCGCTCACCCGCGCCGGGATGGCTGCCGGCACCGCCAACTACATGAGCCCGGAGCAGCTCCGAGCCGAGCCGATCGACTACCGCTCCGACATCTACGGCGCCGCGATGCTCCTGCACCGGATCCTGCTCGGCCGGGAGACCTACCACGGGAAGACCGTCGCCGAGGTCGCGATGCGTCAGCTCGAGGAGCCTCTGCCCGAGCTGCCGATGCCCTGGAAGGTCGCACCGATCGCCGAGGTCTTCCGCAAGGCCGGCGCGAAGAAGATCGAGGAGCGCTACCAGAGCGCCGCGGAGATGGGCTGGGCGCTGCGGTGCATTCTCGACCCGACCCTGGCCGACGACCCGGCACCCGAGTTCCACGCCCCACCGCCGGTGCGGACCCAGCTTCCGCTCACGAAGCGCATCCGGCGGTTCTTCGGCGGTTCCTGAGCCGCGGGCGGCGAATTTGGTCGGCGCGCCCACCGGCGCTACGATCGACATCGTGACCGAAGTGTCCACGATATCGAACCGATCTGCTGCACGGGACGAGCTCCGTGGTGACCGACCGTGGTGGGATGCGCTCGCCCCGGACTTCTTCGCACGCGACGACACCTTCGACCTGACGCGACGCGAGCGGCTGCTCGCGTCGGCGTCGGGCGCCATCGACTCGGGGCTCCGGGTGCTCGGCGCGACCGGGGTCGCCCTCAGCGCCATCCCGGTCGGCTTCAACCCCGTGCGGCTGCGGCGCGCCCTCGAGGAGAGCGCGGTATATCGGCAAGCCGCCGAGATGCGCGACCCGACCCTGATCTTCCGTCGCCCTCCCCGCTCGGTTCCCGTCGAGCGGTCGCCCGCGCGCGGCGTGGCGTTCAGGCCCCATGACGGAACCTGCGAAGACCTGCGCTTCGAGAGCCCATTCGTGCCGATCCACCCCTGTGTGCGCGACGAGTACATGCGCCACCGGGCCAACCGCACCGCCCACGCTCGCTATTGGCGGCACGAGGGCGGTCCACGGCCGACGGTGATGGCGATCCACGGGTACTTCGCCGACGCGTATTGGTTCAACGAGTGGTACTTCGACCTGAGGCGCTACTACGAGATGGGCTGCGACGTCGTGTTGGTCACGCTGCCGTTCCATGGTCCGCGCAGCGCATTCGGCTCGCTCTTCAGCGGCCACGGCTTCTTCCGCGGCGGCCTGTCGCGGATCAACGAAGCGTTCGCGCAGGCCGTGTTCGACTTCCGGATCTTCGTCGATTACCTGCTCGCGTCGCGCGGGGTCACCCAGGTCGGTGCCACCGGGATCAGCCTCGGTGGGTACACCGCCGCGCTACTCGCGGCGATCGAGCCACGGCTGTCGTTCGCCATGCCGAACGTGCCGGTGGTGAGCCTGCCGGACCTCACGATGGAGTGGACACCGATCAGCACCGCGGTGCGCGCCGGCATGTTGCTCTTCGGCCAGGATCTGCACGGGGTTCGCTGGCTCACGGCCGGCCACTGTCCGCTCTCCTACGACCCGGTGATCGATCGCAGTCGGTTGATGGTGATCGGGGCGGTCGGCGATCGCCTGGCCCCGCCGAAGCACGCACGACTCCTCTGGGAGCATTGGCAACGGCCGCGCATCCACTGGTTCCCCGGCAGCCACGTGCTGCACTTCGAGCGGGACGCCTACCTGGACAGCGTCGAGCGCTTCTTCCGCGACGTCGGCTTCCTGGACGACGAGTCCGCCGCCCCACGGCGCGGCGCCGCCTGACGCTGATCGGGGTCCGATCGCCGAGCCTGGCGTCGATCAGGCCGAGGCCCCCTCCCGACGGTCAGGCCGGCCCGGCCGTCGATCAGGCCGAAGCCTCCTCCGGGCCCGGCGGACGCCTCAGGACGGCGGCCGCCTGCGCGATCAACACGAATGCCAGCCCGAGGAGCAGCGACGAGAGCACCGTCAGCACCCAGTTCTGCGCCTGGAAGTTCGTCCACAGCAGCTGGCTGAGCGCCACGATGGTCACGACGAACATGAACACCATCGGCAGGACGACGAACCGGTTCTCGATGCCCTTGTGCGCCAGCCAGACCGACACCGAGAGCAGCGCGAGCGCCGCCAGGAGCTGGTTCGCGGAGCCGAAGATCGGCCACGCCGCCGAGAATTGACCCGAGAGGCAGAGCCCACCGCCGAGAAGCACGACGACGCCGGTACCGACGAAACGGTTTGCGATGAGAGGCGCCGGTCGGCCCCGGTTGTCGGCGGTCTCGAAGAACTCCGCCACCAGGAAGCGGGCCAGTCGGGTGCAGGTGTCGAGCGACGTGAGTGCGAACGCGGAGACCGCGAGAGCCACGAAGGTCACCCCTGCCTCGAGCGGCACGCCGAAGGCCGACATGAACGAGCCGACGCCACTGGAGAAGATCGCGATCGGGCCGACCTCTCCGAGCTGGGCCGCGTAGTCGCCGCCAGACAACACCGCCGCCGCGATCAGGGCGAGCACCGCGAGGAGTCCCTCGATCAGCATGCCGCCGTAGCCGACGACCTTCGCGTCGGTCTCGCGGTCGATCTGCTTCGATGTCGTGCCCGAAGCCACGAGACTGTGAAATCCGCTGATCGAGCCGCAGGCGACCGTCACGAAGAGGATTGGGAAGATGAACCCGAGGGACTCGTGGTGCCAGCCGGTGAAACCGTCCATGGCGATGGTCGGCCGCGCGACGCACAACCCGATCACCCCGCCGAGCATCATCGCGTAGAGCAGGAAGCTGTTGAGGTAGTCGCGCGGCTGCAGGAGCGCCCAGACCGGCGTGACCGCGGCGAAGAAGATGTACGCGAGCACGATCAGGACCCACTGCTCGTAGGTCGCGACGATCGGCGCGTGCGCTGCCAGCGCCACGCAACCAACCATCGCGGCAATGCCGGCGAGGGTCAGGGGAAGCAGCGGGAGTTTCAGGCGATAGGTCCCGACGCCGAACACGACGGCGAGGGCGATGAAGAGCGCCGAGGCGGTGGCGACCTCGGGCCGACCGACGAAGGTCTTGGCCACGATGTCCGCGAACACCCCGATCACGAGGATCAGCGCCGAGAAGGCGAAGAGGATGAACAGCCGCTTACCGGGCAACCCGATGTAATCCTCCACGACATCGCCGATCGAGCGCCCTCCGTGACGGATCGACGCGACCATGGTCGTGAAGTCGTGCACCGAGCCGATGAACACGACGCCGAAGAGAATCCAGAGGAAGGCGGGAATCCAACCGAACGCGACCGCGAAGATCGGCCCGACGATCGGCCCGGCGCCGGCGATCGACGCGAAGTGGTGGCCGAGTACGACCGGAGCCGACGTCGGCACGTAGTCGACCCCGTCGCCATGTGTGTGCGCCGGAGTCGGTCGGACGTTCGACACGCCCAGTCGCCGAGCGACGAAGGATCCGTAGGTGAAATACGCCACGATCGTGACCACGATCGCGACGAGCATGAGAACGAGAGCGCTCATCGTGGGGTCCGGGGCTGGTCACGCGCCGGCGGGCGGCCGTCTGATTGAGAACAGGAGTAGCGACTCTCCGACGCGTTGTCGATTGGGGTGGGCGCAGACGTTTCAACGCGGGCTGACGCTGACCCCGCGGATCGTAATCCACTGACTGCGCGAAGGAATCTCCGGTCGGCGACGACTTGCGCGAACGCCATTCCGGTGTCACAGTCAGATCGTCGCTGCCCGACGCGCTGGCGCCCTGCGCCCGTGTCATGGCGGTCGCACGGTCACCCACTCATCGAAACCATGGACGAAACGCACTACCTTCAGCGCGAGCTGTACGAGCTGGTGCAGCGCGATCCACGGATCTTCGAGTTCCTGATGAGCGGCTCCCTCGACGGAGTCTGGTACTGGGACCTCGAGAATCCCGAGCACGAGTGGATGAGCCCGGAGTTATGGCGCGTCTTCGGTATCGACCCCGACACGCGCGAGCACAAGCCGAGCGAGTGGCAGGATCTGATCGACCCGGACGACCTCCAGTTCGCCCTCGATAACTTCCACGCGCACTGCGCAGACCCGAATCATCCCTATGACCAGGTCGTCCGATATCGGCACGCCGACGGATCGACCGTCTGGGTCCGGTGCCGTGGGCTCGCGATCCGGGACGAAAACGGAAAGCCCATCAGGATGCTCGGCGCCCACAACGAGCTCACGGCGGAGAAGAAGGCCGAGTTCGAGCTCGAGGAACGGGTCGAGAAGTTGGAGTTGATCCGCCAACGACTGGGCGAAGCCAACATCCGCTTCTCGCGGGCCAATCGCGCACTCGCCGCGAAGAACGACGAGCTCGAGGGATTCATCCGGACCGTCGCCCATGACGTCCGGAACCCACTCAACGGGGTGTCGATGCTGCTCGGCGAGGTATTCGACGAGCTGCCGGAGCAACTCCGCGGCGAGTTCGAGGACTCGTTCGAGCGCGTTCACGCGACCACCGCCCGTACCGTCGAGCTGCTGAACTCCCTGCTTCGATTCGCGACGACCGACGCCAACAGGGCGGTGTTCTCGGTCGTGCACCTCGACACGATCATCCACGACGTACGTGACGACCT
>CAZFPM010000135.1:0-2677 GCA_964520965.1 uncultured Myxococcales bacterium | reverse complement strand
ACACGAGCGCGGAAGTCACCGCCTCGGCGCTGCCGGTCGTGCGTGCGGATCGCACCCTGATGCGGCAGCTGATCGAGAACCTGGTGTCGAACGCGATCAAGTACAGCGGCAACGGCGCCACGCCCGCGGTGCACGTCTCCTCGGCACGCGCCGCGGAGGCCTGGCGGGTCGAGGTCCACGACAACGGCCCGGGCATCCCGGAGGAAGCACGCGACCGCGTGTTTCAGCTCTTCGAGCGGTGCGGCCGCGACGATGGGGAAGGCGTCGGAGTCGGACTGGCGCTCTGCCAGCGGATCGTGGCGGTGCACGGCGGCGAGATCGGGGTCGAGCCCAGCCCGGAGGGCGGATCGGTGTTCTGGTTCACCCTGCCGGATTACGCGGCGCGAGACGCCGGATAGCGGGCGTCCCGGCTCGATGGGTTCTCTTCCAGGCGACTGGCGCGGGGCGACCGCACGCACGCCGCGCTGACGTGTGGCGCCGCGCCGGGGGTCTGCTACAAGGGTCCGGTGAACTGGCGACGAACCATCCTGGCCGCAGTCCTCGCGGCGAGCGCCCTGCTGCGCTGCGCCGACCCGGGCCCCGACGCACCGACCGGCTCCGACGATGCTTCCGCCGAGACGGTCGATGGCGCGGAACAGGACGCATGCGTCGACGTGAGCGATGTCGTCGAGGATGACACCGGCGCCGTGGACGTCGCCCCCGAGACCGATCCGACCGGCGATGCGAGCGATGGCGACGAAGACACGGCCACCTCGGATGCCACCCAAGACCCGGGCGACACGGACACGGTTCCCGCCGACGGAGGCTACCTGCGCGACGGGGAGGATGACACCGTCGGAGACGACATCGTGGTGGACACGACCACCGCGGACTCGGAGATCGACGAGCCGGACGGCGACCCCCCACCAGAGCCTGTGTTCCGTTTCGAAGACGTCACCGCGGCGGCGGGCATCGAGGGCGTGCACTGGGAGGTGTCGGAGACGTTCGACAGCGCCATTTGCGGCGAGGCAGCGCTCCTGTCGGGAGGCGCCGCGGCGTCGGACTTCGACGGCGACGGCGATGTCGACATCTTCGTGGCCCGCCTCGGCCTGCCCGATCGACTCTATGTGAACGACGGCGACGGCCACTTCGACGACGCCGCTCCGGCCTTCGGACTCGATCACCGGGGAAGCAGCAACGGCGCCGCGTGGGTCGACTTCGACGGCGATGGCGACCTCGACCTCTACGTCACGACGATCGCCGATGACCCGCACCGCCTCTATGTGCAAGGGCCCGACGGAGCCTTCGTCGAGGCGGCTGCAGCACACGGCATCGCCCTCGACGACGAGGACGATCGACCGAGAGGGTGCGGCTACTACTTCACGCCGTCGTTCGGCGACCCCGACGGGGATGGAGACCTCGATCTCTTCGTCGCTGCCTGGATCGCGTCGGGCAGGGTCTGGGGGTCTCGCTTCTTCGAGAACACCGGGCACGGCAGCTTCGTCGACCGAACGGTCGAGGCCGGGCTGCACCGCGAGGCCCGATCCGTGGTGTTCATGGGCACCTTCTTCCACGCCGACGACGACAGCAACGTCGACCTGTTGGTCACCGCGGACTTCGGGACCAGCCAATACTTCGCGAACCGCGGCGACGGAACCTTCGTCAACCGGACGGCGGAGAGTGCGCTCGGCACCGACGAGAACGGCATGGGAACGGCGATCGCCGATGTCGATGGCGACGGCGACCTCGATGTCTTCGTCACCGCGATCTCCGGTCGCGCGGAGCTCGCAGAGTGCGGGATGACCTGGGGGTGCACGGGCAACCGGCTCTACCTCAACGGCGGCGACGGACTCTTCGAGGATCGCACCGACGCCTGGGGCGTGCGCGACGGCGGCTGGGGTTGGGGCGCAGCGTTCTTCGACATGGACAACGACGCCGACCTCGATCTGGCGATGACCAACGGATACGACCTGCCCTGGACCGGCCCCCGCTTCGACCGATTCCGTCCGGGACTCGTCCACTACCACGACGACGCGGCGCGGCTGTGGGAACGGACCGACGGCAGACGGTTCCGCGACATCGCCGCCGTCGTCGGCTTCGGCGACACGCGCCGCGGCCGCACCCTGCTTCCGCTCGACATCGACGGAGACGGCGACCTCGACGTCTTCGTGGCCAACAACGGGTCCGAGCCGCTCCTGTTGAAGAACTCCGGGGTCGACGGTCACCACTTCGTTCGGGTGGCCCCACGAGGCGTCGGCGCCGCGTCGTTCGGCGTCGGCACACGGGTGGAGATGCGCCGCTCGCCGGGAGCGCGCTGGATCCGTCGGGACATTTCGGCTTCCGGCACCTTCCTCGGCAGCGTCCCCTTCGTGGCGCACTATGGCCTCGGACCAGATGCGGCCGCCGTCGACGCCCTGCGCGTGACGTGGCCGGACGGGGCGGTGACCGAGCTGACCGACGTGGCGGTAGACCAGACCGTCGTCGTCCGTCCGCCCTGAGCGCGCGGAGGGTCTCGGCGATCGGCTGCGCCGGAGCGGCCTCCGGCCCGCGGCCGAGCCATCGGCATTTGACGCTCTCGACCGCTTGTGGAACACTCCCGCCGACCCGAGAGTGGAGCGTCGAATGAACATCGAGCAATGGCAGCGGATCGTACTGGTCGGCGGGCTCCTGTCCATGGCGGCTCTGCCCGCCGCCGCGC
>CAZFPM010000134.1:0-16396 GCA_964520965.1 uncultured Myxococcales bacterium | reverse complement strand
TTGACGCGCGCGTTCGTGATCATCGGTCACCTCGACTTCCGCGCCGCGTACTCCCTGGCGGAGTCGATGGTCAACGGCGAGCAGGCCGCTGCGTTCACCGAGGCGGCGATGTTGATCGACGTCGGCACGCCCGACGCCGCGACCGTCGCTCTGACCTCGGTGGACATCACGCCCGAGGTCGCGACCGCCGCGGTCGAAGGCCTGGCCGCCGCGTTCGCACCGCGCAGCTGATCCCCGGGGTCCGACGAAGCCAGAAGCGAGCTGACTCGGTGAAGGACCGGTTCAGCCCTTCGGGTCTTCCGGCGGCACGAGAATCGTCACCACCCGCGTGCCCAGGCTCGCGCCGTCGCTGGTGATCAGGTCGATGAAGGCGAAGAAGACCTGCGGCGCGACCGTCTCCTCGACGCAGTCGTTCTCGGCGCGGATCTCGAACGTGACGCTGGACCCCGGAGCCACGCCGGTGAACCCGTCGAGTTCGCCGTCGCCGTCGGTGTCGGCGGGCAGCGGCTCCTCGGCGCATCCGGCCGGCGTCGCCGCGACCGGTACGACTCCGTTGATGAAGCACGTCGTGTCGATGCCCGAGGCGGCGAATTCGTCATCGTCGCGCCGCAACACGGCCGTGATCTCGAACGCTTCGCCGCCGAGCAGGGCCGCAATGCCACTGATGATCGACGTGTCCACGCCGCCGCCACCGCCGAAGAACCCGGTCTCGACCTGGAAGACCAGCGGACAGAGCCCACCGGCGGCTGACGCCAGGCCTGCGCCGTCGACACCGGTGCAGCATTGCGTGCGGCTGCACCCGGCCGGCCGGTCGCCGGCCTCGCCCCACGCGCAGGGCGGAACGACGGCGCCGGTCCGATTGGCCGCCTCACGCAGATCGTCCTCCGCGGCGCTCTCGAATCCGAAGAGGATGTTGACGCCGACCGCGAGCCCGATGACCCGGGCATCGATCTCGGCGAGGGCGTCGTAGGCCTCGTCGCGCGTCGCACCGAAAGGGTAGCTGGACTCGCCGTTCGCATGGGTCGATGCGTCGGAGATCTGGACGACGATCCGAACTTCGGAGTCGCGGAACCCTGCGCCGCCGATCGTCCCGTCCGCGATATCGACGACCTCGTCTGCGGTCGGATCGAAGGGGTCGATGTTGCCGGCGGTGCACTCCGACGTGCGTCCTTCCCCGGTGGCGATCTGGTAGAGCGCCTCGATGCCGGACTCCGGTCCGTCGCCGCCACCGGCGGCGTGCAGGCTCGCGACCGCCGCCTGCGCCGCGGCGCGGTCGGTCGTCACCCGCTGTCGGAGCGCAAAGGGCAGATCGCCGACACTCCCGAAGGCATCGCACGGGAAGTCGGCGAACTGGGCGACGCCGATGCCGATGTCGGCGATCCGCTCGGCCAGCGTCGGGATGATCGTCGTCCGCAGGCTGTTCTTCAGGCTGTCGATCGCCCCGCTCATCGACCCGGTGACGTCCATGTCGAACGCGACGTCCCCGGACTCCAACGTCGTGCTGATATCGAGCTCGGCGGTCTGCTCCGGTTCCAGGTATGGAAGCTCGAAGAAGAAGTCGACGAACTCCTCGATATCACTGCCGGGATCGCACGGGTCGGAGCCGAACGCGACCTCGAGCATGTCGATGAACCCATCGTCGTCGGAGTCGTCGTCGATCGCGTAGGTCGACTCGGGGCAGCCGGTTTCGTTCTCATCGAGCAAGCCGTCACCGTCCGAGTCCAGGTCGAGGAAGTCCGGATCGCCGTCGCCGTCGAGGTCGGACGGCTGGAGATCGGAGCGGGCCGCCCGGCGGTACTCGGTCTCGTCGGGGATTCCGTCGCCGTCCGAGTCCAGGTCGAGATGGTTCGGGATGCCGTCTTCGTCGAAGTCCTCTTCACCCTCGATCCGGTCGGTGATCCCGTCGCGATCGCTGTCTACGGCCGGCGGCCCGGTGTCGGTCGGCGGGGTGAGGGAGTCGGACGCGCCATCGGAGTCGTCGGACCCGTCGTCGAACGCACCATCGGCGTCTCCGTCGGCGCCATCGGCCTGCGCGCCGAGGTCGTCGATGGCGTCTCGACTGCTGCCTCGACCGGCGTCTTGGCTGTCCGCATCCGGGCACATCGTTCCGCGACACGGCCCGGCTCCGGGCGAACCGAGGTTCTCAGGGCCGTTCGAGCAGCCGCCGTAGAGGACCAGCGACAAGCCGAAGAAGACCGTCAGGAGCCGTCCGGCGAGCGCGCGAAGAGGCGCTGGCCGCGTCCCGGACGACCCGGGCGGGTCGATCGGGCGGGTTCCTCTCGGTCGGCTGCTAGCCCGAGCGCGGGAGCGGCGATTGGACATGGTCGGATCTCGTAATGATGCGCGCCGCCGGGTCCGTCGGCACGTCGGGTGTATCAGGCGGCGTTCAACAACCGCAACCGGAACAAGAGGCGCAGTCGGTGCTCCAGACGCAGCCGTACGAGGGGCCGAGGCAAAACTGCCATCGCGAGGAGCCGCAGCAGCGCCAGTTTGTACCGGCCTCCCACTCGCAGGTCGCCCCGGAGCGGAGTTGGCAGCCCCCCCAGTTGCACTCTCCGTTGCACACCTGCTCGGAGCAGGGGTCGCACGCGTCGCTGTCACGCCGGGCACCGGGCGAGCACGGGCCGCCCCCGGAGCAACCGGACCAGCCTCCCCACGCCCCCCAGCGGCACGAGCCGCCGTCGCACGCCCGCGAACGCGTGCGGCGGCCTCGGTCGCAGTTTCCACAGAGATCCTCGTCGGATTGCGTCTCGCCCGGCGTACACTCCGCGCTGGTCGCGCAGGCGGTCCAGGCGGCCCAGTCGCCCCACTGGCACGTCGAATCCGAACACGATCGCGACCGAGACTGCGCTCCCTCGCTGCAGTCGCCGCACGACCGCTCCTCGCCCTCGGTCTCGCCCGGCCGACAGCTGGCGGCGGTCTCACATGTCGCCCAGGGTCGCCACTCTTCCCATGCCGCCCCGTCGGCAAAGCAGCTCCGAACGCGCGTCTGGCGCCCCTCGCCACAGTCGCCGCAGGCGCGCTCCTCGGTCTGGCTCTCTCCCGGAGAGCAGACCAGGGGGCTGTCTCGCAGATCCACTCGCCCCAGGCGCACGTGTCGTCGCAGACGCGCTGTTCGGTGCCCGCCGATCCGCAGGCCGCGCCGAATTCGAGGTTACCGGGGCTGCAGGAGTCCGGGCCGGCGCAGCCGCCGCAATCGTCGAGCGCAGATGCGCCGAGGTCGCCGGCGCATACCGCGAGGTCGTTGCCGGCACAGGTCCACAGACCGGTGTCGCAGGCTCCGCACCGGTCGCCGGGCGGGCCATCGAGCTCGGCGCAGCCGCCGCATCCGTTGACCGTCACCGAGCTCGGCGCCCCGTCGCAGGCGACGGAACCGTCGCCGCTACAACGCCAGACGCCCGTGTCGCAGACGCCGCACGGCGTTCCGTCGGAGCCGCCCAGCCGCGCGCAATCTCCGCAGCCACTCGGCGCGGCCAGAGATGTCTCGCAGCCGTTGGCTTGTACGCCGTCACAGTCGCCGAAGCCCGGATCGCACGGCCCCACCTCACACGTGCCTGCCGCGCAGATCGGCTCGGCGTGCAGCACCGAACAGGCTTCGCCGCAACGCCCGCAGTTGTGGGGGTCGGTCTGCAGGTTGAACCCCTCGTCCGCGACGCCGTTGCAGTTGTCGTCGACCCCGTTGCACACCTCCGGCGTGCGCGCACAGATGCAGGAGGCGGTGTCACAGGCCTCGGCGTCGGTCGCGTCGTCGAGCCCGCCGCCGGGGCCCGCGTCGGTCGCCCCGCCGGGCATCGCGCCCGACTGGCCTGGACGATCGTCACGGGAGCTCGACTCGTCGCCGGCGTCACGTTCACCGGTCGCTTCCGTCGAGACGCACGAAGCGATTGCAGCGAAGGCGGCGGCCACGACCAGGGCTCTAGCGAGGTGTCTCATCCGGTTCAGGCGAGGCGTTGATCGATCGGGGCAGTTGGCAACCGCACGGCCGTCCGGCCCCATAGAGTAGTTCGACGCGACGATCCGAAGCAACTCGCGACAGGCCCTCCGCCGCCATCAGAGGTCGGCGGGGCCGGCGTTCTCGGCCGCCGGGTCGGCGTTGGCGATCGTGGGGGGCGCGTCGTTGTTCGCCAGGGATTTCTGCAGCTCCTCGAGCGCGGCGCTGTCGTCCTCGCCGCGGCTCCGGAGCACGCGGCGTCGCCAGATGATCAGCGCGACGATCAGGACGGCGATCAGGGCCGTGGTGGTCGGCCCGCAGACCTTGATGATGCGTCGGAACGACTCGACCGCCGGGTCGCCGAATCGGAAGCCCAGGTACACCAGGAGCGGGGCTACGATCACCATCCCGAGCAGGTCCATGATCACGAAGGTCCGGGTCCGCACACCCATTGTGGCGGCGATCGCGAAGAGCTTCACCCGGAATCCGACGGCGAAACGAACGAGGAAGATCCCGAACGCGCCACGACGAGCGAACCACCGCCGCCACCGCAACAGGCTCGACGCCCCGAAGAAGCGCACCACGCGCGGTCGGCCGAGCAGCCACAATCCGAACTTTCGCCAGACGACGAACGCGATCAGATCCCTCAGGAACATCCCGGCGCCGGTGATGAGCGCGGCGGGACCGAACTTCAGCACGTCGTCGGCGACCAATGTCCCGACGGTCATGACGACGATGTCTTCCGGAAACGGGACAAGCAGCCCGCACAACACGCACACGACGAAGAGCGTGGGGTAGCTCGACAGCCAGGTGACGATCAGGTCCGGCACGCGAACCTCCGGTCGCCGATGGCGCGCCACGCGAACTGACCGTGCGCGAGGAGCAGCGAGAAGACGGCGGGATCGCGGATCTCGTTCATGCAGGCTCGTCCGGCGAGGGGGTGCGCTCGGTCAACGGATCGACCCGCCGCAGCGCGAGTCGCTCGAACACCCGGCTGAGACGTCGGAACATGGCGAGACCGCGTTCCTGCGAGCGATGCAGCAACGTCAGTTCGACCAGGAACTCGAGGCAGGAACGCCCATCGCCACACGGCAGCGACCCCGACCACCACTCGTCGACGGGGCCGGGATCCGCCTTCCCCAACAAGCGCAGGAACCAGTGGCGGGCCAGCGCGTAGTACGTGACGTCCGGAGCATGCGGGGGCAGGTCTTCGATCTCCCGCTCCGGGTCGGCCGCCATGCGGATCGCCTCGGTAGTCATCCGCGAGGCGAGCTGGTGCTCCGGGTGGTCGGTCGCCCCGAAGGTCGGGTCGAAGGTCAAGACGATATCGGGCCGAAACCGCCGGATCGCCGCGGCGATGACTCCCTCGGGGTCCCCTTCGTTCCGCCACCGACGAGCGATTTCGTGGCGCGGCGAAAAGCTGGAGCCCGGAAGGGGGGCGTTGAAGAAGCGCTCGATCTCCACAGTGGCGCCGAGCCTGTCGGCCACGGCTCGCATCTCGGCGTCGCGGATGTCCCCGAGGTCGGGGTCGCCCACCCTCTCGCCGCTGCGCCCACCCTCGCCGCGGGTCATGATGACGAGATGGACCGGGTTTCCGTAGTACACGGAGGCCCTCGCGAGCAGGGCGCCGGTAAGGAACTCGTCGTCGGGGTGCGCACAACACCAAAGAACGCGTGCGCCAGCGGCGAGTCTCTGTTCGATGGTCGGCATGGGGAGCGTTCAGGCCGATGGAACGCGCGGAACGAACACGGTGTATCGCAGAGCTTACCCCTTCGGCGGTGTACTCTGCGACCCTTCCGAACGTCGACGGGCCAACCCCCCGCGCAGGCAGGTTGCACCTGCGCAACCATCGCCGCGCCCACGACAGGGGAGTGCCCGCCCGCCCGGGCCGGCGTACGACGCCCCGGACCGGTCGCGCCGATTCGCTACGTGTTTGGCGATCGGCTCCCATCGGGGTACCGTGATGCCGTCCGATCGGCCGCAGCCACGGAAGCATGACCGACCGCGTCGAAACCAAGTCCGAATCCATATCTTCCGCCTTCCTCGAGGAAGGCGCGGTCGTCGGTGGTCGCTACCGGGTGCAGAGCGTCCTGGGGACGGGCGGCTTCGCGCAGGTCTACCTGGCCAGCCACCTCGAGGTCGAGTCGCTGCAGGTCGCGGTCAAGGTCCTGCACCCTCACCGGGCGACGCCGGATACGATCGCGCGCTTCCGGCGCGAGGCGAAGCTGATGGCGATGCTCCGCAACCGGCACATCGTCCGGCTGATGGACTTCGGCTTCCAGTCGGACACGGCCTACCTGGTGATGGAGTACGTGCGCGGGACGCCGCTCGATCGCGTGATCCTCGCGCACGGGCCGATGCATACGGCCGACGTGACGCGGGTGGGCATCGGGGTGGCCAAGGCGCTCGTCGAGGCGCACGACGTCGGTGTGCTGCACCGGGACCTGAAGCCCGGGAACATCATCTTCGTCGCCGAGCCAGGCGAACGGCATCCAGTGCCTCGCGTGCTGGACTTCGGCATCGCCAAGGTGCTCGGGAGCACCGGTGATCCGCGCGATCTCTCCGGTCTGATCCGGCCCGACGGGACCTTCGAGGGGCGCGTCTACTGCACGCCGGCTTACGCGGCCCCGGAGCTGTTGCGCGGCAAACCGGACTACCGCACCGATCTCTATGCGCTCGGGCTCGTGCTGACCGAGATGATGGAGGGCGAGCTTCCCTACGATTGGGACGGCGATGACATGGCCGACTCGCCGCACCTGTGGCCGGAACCGGTGCCGCTCGGTCAGAAGATCTCCCGGTCTCCGCTGCGCCCGATCATCGAACGCGCGGTGGCCAAGGAGCTCGACGATCGCTACGCCGATGCCCGCGAAATGCTCCAGGATCTGGAGCGGGTCTACCGCGGCGGCAAGGACTCGACGCCGTCGCCACCTCCGCTGAGTCTGAACGACCTGGAGAGCCGCATCGAGAAACAGACCACCGACCCGTTGTCCGCGTCCCGGGTCGCCAAGTTCGTCGAGACTTCGCGGGCGGTCGAGAAGGTGATCGACAGCTTCGGCCTCGGCAACCGGGCAGGAACCCCGCCGCCGGTACCCTCCGTCGAGGCCGCGGGCTCGGCGATGCGGACGCTCTCCGGCAGTGCGAGCGGCGTCAGGCTGCCGGGAAGCGCGGACCCGGAGCCCGCGGTAGTGCAGCTCTTCGGGCGTAGCCTGACTTCGGGGCATGTGACCTTGTTCGGGGTGATCGTGGTGCTGGCGGCCGTCACCTTGCCCGCGGTGGTCGCCGTGTGGTCGGTTCTGCGCTTCTTGAAGAACTGATCGGCCCGGTCGCGCCGAGAGGGCAGGTGGAGACGCTGGTCGGGCTCTTCCGCCCGCGTTGCATTGGCTCGCGAAACAGGCTTTCTTGTCGCAGCCCGCATCCCCGAGGTGACCATCGGCGCGCGGAACCTGACCGAGGGCGACATCCCGACGCACTTGTTCGCGCTCGCACTTCCGGTCGTCGGCGCGATGCTGCTGCAGTCGGTCTACGCGATCATCGACCTCGCGTTCGTCGGTCGGCTCGGGGAAACGGCGGTGGCGGGCCTGTCGATCTCGTTCCAGGTCTTCTTCATCATTCTGGCGATCAGCCAGATCATGGCGACGACGGCATTGGCCAACGTGAGCCAGGCGTACGGTGCCGGCCGGTTCGCCGAGGCTCGCGGTGCGTTCTCCGCCATCGTCGTCGTGGCGACGGTTGTCGGCGCCGTCGCCGGCGTCGGCGCTCTGGCGACGGCGGATGTCTACGTCGCGACCTACACCGCCGACGGACCGACCGCCGAGGCGGCGCTGTCGTACTACCGGATCAACTGCATCACCTTCTTCAGCCAGGTGATGCTGATCGTGATCGGGAACGGGATCCGGGGGTCCGGCGACTTCGTGACTCCGATGCGGATCATGGCGGTCTCGGTGCTGACGAATCTCGCGTTGGACCCCCTGCTCATCTTCGGCATCGGGCCCTTCCCGCGCATGGAGCTCGCCGGCGCGGCGGTGGCGACCGTGATCAGCCAGTTCGTCGGGCTGACGATCTACGTCTTCGTCCTCTTCCGCGGCGCTGACGAACGGAACATGCGGCTGACGAAGCCGGCGTGGTCCCGCGCGCTCTTCGTGCAGATGTGGGTACGTGGGGCGCCCGCCGGGGTGCAGTTTTTCCTGCTGTCCGCATTGCTCGGGATCATCCTCGGCGCGATGCGTTCGCACGGGCCGATGTGGACCGCTTCGGCTGGGGGCGGATTTCGCGTTGTCCAGCAGACCTTGCTGCCCATGGTCGCGCTGGGTTCGGCAGCATCGGCCGTCGCGGGCCAGAACTTCGGCGCGATGCGCTTCGACCGCGTCCGCGAGAGCACGTGGACCGCGTTGCGCTGGGCGACCACCTACGCAATCGTCGTCTGCGCCATGCTCTTCGCCGGTGCCCGGGTGTTCGGGCTCATCTTCGCCGAGGACGACAGCCTCGACCTGGCTGCGACCTACTTCCACTGGTCGGCCCCGCTGACGATCGCGTTCGCGTGGACCTTCGTGCCGACCTACGTGATGCAAGCGCTCGGCCGCGCGGTGCTGCCGATGATGGCGGCGATCACCCGGCTGAGCGTCCTGGCGCTCCTCGTGTTCGCGCTTCTCGGCCCGATCGGGGCGTCGCCGAAGTGGGTCTTCGGCGCAGCGACCCTGTCGGCCTTCGTCGAAGGGGCGCTCGACCTCTTCTTCATGCGGCGCGAGTTCGAGCGTTCGTGCCCGACGGATCCGGGGTAGCCCGAAGACCGGGAACCTACTCGACGGGCGGCGATTCGACGGGGTCGGCGCAGGCTGCGTCCTGCTCGACGATGCGGAACTCGACCCGGCGGTTCTGGGCTCGGTTCGCCGTCGACGTGTTCGGAACCAGGGGCGACGCCGCGCCGTAGCCGACACCGGAGAGGCGGTCGGCGGGCACACCGGACTCGGTGAGGAAGCGAACGACCGACTCGGCCCGACGTTGCGACAGGTCGAGGTTCAGCTCATCGCCACCGCGATTGTCGGTGTGACCGGCCACCTCGACGAGGCGGATGTACGAGACGTTGCGGACGACGGTCGCGACCTGGTTCAGCAGCTCGAACGACCGGGACTGGATCACGTCGGAGGCGCTGTCGAAGTAGACCTTGTCGCTGATGACGATGGCCTCGCAGGTGAGCTGGATCAGTCCGGTGCCCTCCTCGGGGCAACCGTCGTCGTCTTCGAAGCCGTCGAAGTCCTCGGCGTCGAGCGGGCACACGTCATCGCCATCGACGATCCCGTCGCCATCGTTGTCCGGGTCAGGGCAGCCGTCGTCGTCGGAGAACTCGTCGAAGTCTTCGGCCTCGTCGGGGCACGCGTCGTCGGAATCGAGGATCTCGTCGCCGTCGTTGTCCGGGTCAGGGCAGCCGTCGTCGTCCTCGAAGCCGTCGGCGTCCTCGGCCTCGTCCGGGCAACCATCGTCGTCGTCGAGGATCCCGTCGCCGTCGTTGTCCGGGTCAGGGCAGCCGTCGACATCTTCGAAGCCGTCGATGTCCTCGAGCTCGAGCGGGCACTCGTCGACCGAGTCCATCAAGCCGTCGAGATCGGTGTCGCGATCGCAGAAGAGGTCGAACCCGTCGGCGCAGAGTCGGGTGCGGATCAGCTCGGCCTGGTCGACGTCGTAGACGCCCCCGTCGGGGTCTTCGTGCAGCTCGATCAACGCGTCGCAGGCATAGATGTGATAGCGACGGCACGAGCGGCCGAGTTCGTGAACGATCTCGTCGATCGCCAGACCGGACTCCGGGTGGTCGAGACCGAGGAGTCCCAGCGCGACGCATCCGTCTCGATGGTCGTTGCGGCAAGCCCGCGTGTAGAGTTCCCTGGCTCGGTCGAGGTCCTGGTAGACTCCGTCGCCGACGACGTAGCGGTCGCCGAGATCGACGCACGCGGCGGCGGCGGCGGCCTGGCGACAGGAACGCAGCTCGTCGCGTGCGTCATCGTCGTGAATCGGAACCGCGCCACAGCCCAGCAGGAGGGCGGCGGCGAGCAGACCGAGTGCGGTGTTTCGCATCGTCATGATCCCGTCCTCCTAGAAACGGCTGGAGAGCGTCAGGCCGAGGCCGCCGGTCGGCGACACGGGCGCGACACCGAGCATCGGGTTCTCGTCGCGCTCGATGGCGCGGTTCCGGAAGAAGAGGATGTCGCCGCCGATGGCCGACGCGATCGAGATGCCGATCAACGACCAGCCAGCACGACGGAAGCGATCCTCACGGTCTTCGCGGTTCTGCATTCCGATGGCGCTGCCGGGCTGCTCGTCGGCGTCATTCGCCTCGCGATTGGCGGCCACGAGCGATCCGACCCCGGTCGCGAGGCTCACGCCCGAGAGGGTGTACAGCGCGATGATCTCGGCGTGCCGCTTGCGCCGCTGCGTGTAGTAGGTGTCCTCGTAGACCGTCCAGTTGAACGCCGAGCCGGCGAATTCGGCCGGCGGATCGTCGAGCTCCAGCTCCTCCAGCTCCTCTTCCAGGCAAGTCTGGATCTCGCCATCGAGATCGTCGTCACCGGTGTAGAGGATCTCGTAGCCGTCTTCCCAGACGAAGAAACGGTAGCGCGTGATGTTGGTTACGGCACGCTCTCGGGGTCCGGACTCGGCCGCCTCCGTACATCCGCTCATCACCGCCTGGTCGAAGTCGATCATCGCGTCGAGTCGACGCCATTCTGACGAAGAGATGTAGCGGTACGTGCGCTCCGTGTGGGCCGGCGCGTCGGCGCCCTCCGTCTCCGCGTCGACGTCTTCGGCACCGGACAGTTCGTCGGTCGGGGCCGCGGCGTCCACTTCTTGGGCGAGCGCGGGCGCCGCCGCGAGTGCGAGGACCGCCAGCGCCAGGAGGCTGGCGAACATCGAGTTGCGCATGCTGTTCTCCTTCGCGGACCCCGCGTCGGGGACCGGAGCAGGTGGGCGGAAAAACGAACACCGCGCCACTACCACACGGGATGCCCCCCCCACAATGCACCTGGGAGCTTCCCCACAAGTTCACGCCGAGGCCAGACTTCGACAGGTGTGACAGATCGGCACCACAACACGTTGTGGTGTACCGGGTGTACTCCGCAAGATGTTGCGGCGCCGAAATGGCGTGCTTGGCGGAGTCTGGCTCGGCGGGCATTTTGTAGGGAAGCTCCTGAGACGGGCGAGGCCCTACTCGAGCTCGCCCATGTCGAACGCCTCGGGGGCATGGTACGCCTGATCGCGCGGCGTGCCGCGGCGGCGCTCGTTCGACTGCGCGCGGTAGAGGATCACGTTGCCTCGCTCCTCTTCGCTCTCCTCTACGGGTCGCTCGTCGTCTCCGAAGAGGGTGATCATCGCGCCCATCTGGTCGATCTCCGCCTGGAGCGCGGGCGAAGCGGTCGCCGACTCGAGACCGTCGAGACGCACCTGGTTGTCCGTCAGGATCTGCACCGCCTCCTGGCGCCGACCGGCCGAGACAGCCTGCATCGCGTTCTCCATCTCCAACGCCGAGAGCAACATCGCATGCTCCTCGATCACGCGGGCCTCGATCGACTCCTCGATGCGCGCCGGATCGTCGCTCCGCTCCAACCGGGCGTCGGTCTCCACCAGGTACGGACGCCCGTCGACGTCTCGGAAGACCGCCTCGGCAAACACCGCCCGCCCCATGTCGCCGGACGGCAGGGCCAGCGGAATCAGGAACTTCCGCTTGTCGCCGACGGCGAGCTGGCCGACATCGAACACCAGGTCCCCGGACTCGTAGCGAACCCCGAGGTTGAACGACTGCCCGAAGGTGACCCCGTCGCCAGGCCGCAGCCGCACGACCAGGTCACGGACCGCCGTGCTGTGCAGGCTCGCCAGCTCCCGGTCGAGTAGCTCGGCCAGGTACTCCGAGTTGTGCAGAAAGTAGTAGTGCGCCGCGCCGCTCTCGGCGACCGCCGCCATCAGCAGCTCGTTGTGCAGGCGGCCGAGCCCGATCGTCGTCGTGTCGACCCCGGTCGCCTCGTGTGCCCACTCGGCCAGCGCCCTCAGGCTCTCCTCGTCGACGGTGCCGCGATTCGCATGACCATCGCTCATCAGCACGACCCGCCGCACACCGTCGGTCGAGCCGCCGGCCAGTGTGGTGTAGGCCGCTTCGAGCCCGCAGCTGGTGCAGGTGTTGCCGCGCGCCTCCATTTCATCGACGGCGTCGTGCGCGTCTGGCCGCCCCCGACGCATCTGCAACGTGTCGACATGCACCTCGGCGGTGTCGGCGTAGCCGATCAACGTGAGCTCGTCATGGTCGGACAGGCGGTCGATCAGGTCGTGCGCGGCCGCCCGCGCATTGTCCATCTTCGCGCCCTCCATGCTGCCGCTCGTGTCCATGACGATCGCGAGTCGGACCGGGGCGAGCGCGTCCGGCGGTGTGTCCGTCGCGGCGATCTCGACGAGCACGAGCGACTCGCCATCGGCGTCGGAGATCACGGTCTGGTCGAGCAGCAGACGAACGTCGAGGATGCCGGATCCGTCGAGGGGGTCCGGCTCCGGGCGGTTGCTCGAAGTGCAGGCAACGACAAGAAACGCGAGAGCGATGGGGATCGTGCAGCGAGCGGACATCGGAGCCTCCTCAGGGGCGAAGCGGACGGTCGATGCAGGAGATGAACGAGCGAGCCGGCGTTCCGGTCTGTTCCAACGCCGCGGCCCGGGTGTCGGCGCATCCGCGGCACGGCGATGCCGACCGTCCGAGGTCCGGCGGTCCGCCCATTGCGGAGCGACCGTCGACGCGAACCACGGTTGCGGCGGACAGGCGGACATGGGATCGTTCTGCCACCCGTCCCTACCCACCGTGGTTCCATGTCCTCACGAATCGCCGCTTTCGGCGCGCTCTGTGTGCTCGTCGTCATGCTTCCCGACGCCGCCTTCGCCCAGCGGGGTGGACGACTGCGCGAGGTCGCCGGGGCCGTCGGCAACGTGCCGGTGGCCGAGCGACAGCAGCTGGAGCCCTCGGACATCAGCTTCCGCCTCCGTGATCTCGACGACCCGAACCCGTTCGCTGGCGCCGAGCCGGTCGACTACCTCGTCACCGGAATGCGCAGCTACGACAACTTCTTCGAGGAGGTCGCCAAGATCGAGGGCACGATGGTGCTCGCACAGAACGCACTCTCCGCGGTTCAGCAACTGGTCCAGGGCGACATCATCGACCGGATCGGACCCGAGCTGCTCGGAGACATGGGCGGCGCCGCGAACCTCACCGAAGCCCAGCGCAATGCCCTCGCCGTCGCTCTGTTGACCGGCGACGCGCGCAGTGCGCGGCGTCAATTCCCGAGCATCCGCCAGTCGAACATGCGTGCTGCCCAGGATGCCCTCTGGGGGGAGTTGCCCAGCCTCGAGGCTTTGGAGGACACCTACGACCCCATCGTCGACGCCCTCACCGACCTGCCCGAGAGAGCAATGGAGTTCGTCGACTCCGGGCAGGAGTTCGTGAACTCGGCGACCTCGGACTTCGCGGGTACCAACGCGGTGTTGATCCCACAGATCTCCCGCGAGCTGGCCGCGTCGGTGCAAACCCTTCGGGACGTCGGCGCGTCGAGCGTGGAGCTCGCGCGTCAGCTCGCCACCTTCGTTCCCTGAGGCGCGGACGCGACCGAGCGCCGACGGCGGCCGAGCCCGAGCCGATTGCTTGCACCGTGGCTGGGCCGTCGATAGGGTCGGGGCGTGTCACGAGCCAGGGGGCCACCCGCCCGCGCGGAAGCCGCATTGCGCTCCCCTCGGACACCGCGACTCGTGGTCGTCAGGCCGTGTTCCACCTCATAGATCCCCCTCCCATCCGACGATCGCCGCTTCTTGCGGCCGTCGTCGCCGTCGCGCTCTCCGCCGCGTGTCTCTCCAACGACACGCTCCACATCGAGTGCGCGGGCGACGAGGGATGCGCGGAGAGCGAGATGTGTCGCCGACGCCTGTGCGTCCCGCGGCCGTCTGGCGAGGGCGACGACGCGGGCTCGACCGACACCTCCGTGGTCTGCGAAGCACCCTTGTTCCGTTGCGGGGACACGTGCGTCGATCGAAGCCGAGACGCGGCGCACTGCGGCGCCTGCGATGCCCCGTGCGAGCCGGGCGAATACGAGCGCGCCACCTGCATCTCCGGAACCTGCAATCGCGCCTGCGACCCTGGCCACCACGACCTCGAGGCGGCCGTCGCGGGCTGCGAATACGCGTGCCGGCCGACGTCTCCGAGCACCGAGATCTGCGACGGCGTGGACAACGACTGCGACGGCGACGACGACAACGACGACTCCGGTCTGCAGACGAGTGTCTGCGCTGATCAAGACGGCGTGTGTCGGGGTGCGGTTCGACCCTGCGTCGACGGTCAGCTTCGGGCGTGCGCCGACGAGGACTACGCATTGGTGGCCGGCGATGCCTATGCGCCCGACGACGAGCTCGCCTGTGACGGGGTCGACAACGACTGCGACGGCGCCGTCGACGAGCATTGCTGCGGCGCGGAGCGCCCCTACGTCATCGTCGGCGACGGCGGCGGCTGGACGGTCGTCGACCTTCGACCTTCTGTCGAGGGACCGCTGCTCACGGCCTACGACAACCAGGCTGGGCGGATCGCGACCTGGCGGCTCGGGCGCTTCGAAAACGCCTTCCTGGTCTCCGAGACCGACGCGAACCTCTGCGAAGACGTGGACGTGGTCGACATCGTCCGGCTGCCGGGCGCAGCCGAGTGGCTGGTCGCATGCCGACTGGGGGAGACCGCGGCGATCTTCCAGCTGGTCGACCCGGAGACGGGCGCCGTCTCCGAAGCCTGGTCCGACCAGGAGGTCGGCATTCCCGGCCGCATCGGTGTTGCCCGCATCGACGACACGTCGGCCGCCGTGGTGATCCACCGTCACGACGACGACGACCTCCGACCGATCAGGGCCGAGCTGAGCCGGCTCGACCTGGAGAGCGGCGAGATGGCCATCCCGATGCCGCTCGGTTCGCCGGAGCACCCCGCCATCGACGCCGCCGTAGCGGCCGACGCGGGGGGCGCGCTCTACGTCGCTTACACAACCGCAGACCCCGCGGCCGTCTGGCTTCAGGCGTTCGATGCCGATCTACAGCCGGTTGGAGATCCGTCGGCATTGGTCGAATCGGCAGCGATCTCGGCCGGACATCGAATCGCCGCCACGCGGGTCGGCGACGCGACCTGGTTCGTCCACCCAGGCGAGACGAACTCGGGAATCGGGGTCACCGCCGTGCGTCCCGACGTCGACCCGGAGCCTGTGCCGACCGAGCTGTCGAGCGACGGCGACGGTGCGTTGCGCGTGCAGACCTTCGCCGGCGAGGGTGTGCTGGTCTCGGCCGGCGGTGACGCAGACCTGCGCTTCTGGGCCCTCTCGTCGGCCGGCGAGATCGAACGATCGTGGGTGCTCGACCCCTTTGCCCCCACCCGAACGCTCGGCGACGGCCGGCTGCCCGCCCGCTGGGTCGCCGCGCCGAGCGCCGAGATCCTCCTGGTCGCCGCAGCCGTTCCGGGCGATGTCGCAAGCGAGGAACCGGGGCTGGCCGTCTATCGGCTCGGCCCCGACTCCCACCCCCTCTGTCGATGAACTCGAGATCACGATGATGATGACCCGACGGCGACACCTCCGATGCGAGCGTGACCACCAGACCTCCGCGAACGCCGAACCCGCGACCGGCTCGACTCGCGATCGACGAACCCGACGCAACACACGCACGCGGCTCACCGACCCCGGGACCTCGGACCTCCTGCCGCTGTTCGCGGCGGCCGCTGCGTTCGCGCTGGCGTGCACCGGAACCGAGCCGCCGGAACCGGCCGCGGATGCCGGCGCCGATGTGGTCGACGTCGACGCCGACGCCGACGCGGGAGCGGGTTGCGACGACGGGCTGACATCGTGCGACGATTCTTGTGTGGATCTCGCGACGAGCGACGAGCATTGCGGCGCTTGCGGCAGCGCGTGTGGCGTCGGCGGCGTGTGCAGCGACGGCGAATGTGGTTGCGCCGACGGTCTCGAGCGGTGCGGACCGGACTGCGCGGATCTCGGATCGGATCCTGCGAACTGCGGTACCTGCGGAGTCGCCTGTGGCGCCGAGGAGGTGTGCAACGCCGGCGAGTGCGCACTCGAGTGCGCCGACGACCTGATCGAGTGTGCGGGCGGCTGCGTCGACCCGGCGACCGATCTCCTGCACTGCGGCGGCTGTGAGCGACCGTGCGCGGGCGACGACAACGAAGACGCGGTCTGCGACGACGGCACTTGCGTGGTCACTTGCGCGACCGGGTTCCATGACCTCGATGGCGGTGGCGGCTGCGAGTATCCGTGCGCGCCGGACGATCCGCGTGACGATGATCCCTGCGACGGCGAGGAAAACGACTGCGATGGCTTCGCCGTGGCCGAGGATCCGGACTTCGTCGCGGTCGCCTGCCCATTGCAGGTCGGCGTCTGCGCGGGCCGTTCGGCTTCAGCCCACGGCCGTGGAGGCAGC
>CAZFPM010000133.1:13530-16423 GCA_964520965.1 uncultured Myxococcales bacterium | reverse complement strand
GCGGCCAGCTCGACGTGGGTACCTCCATACCGTTGGGTGTCGCGGATCGGAGCAATTGCCAGCGACTCGGTGTCGAACTCCACTCCGTCGTCGGCAACGTCGGCGCGAAGCACGTCGCCGAAGACCGAGAGCAGCCGCTCGTCAGTGGAATCCCCAAACCCGAGAAGGTCGATGTCGCGGGTCGCTCGGTGGGGGCTGCCGGTCCATAGGATGAAGAGGGAAGCGCCCTTCAATACGAATTGGTCCCGGTGCGGAGATACCGAGAGCCGATAGAGGAACCGCTCGTTTGCATATCGAACGAGGACAGACTGGACGTCTCGGGCCTCGGCGACTGCGATCCGCTTCAGCCGGGCACGAACCGATCTTCCGACCGGTGTGGGGTCGGGTCCCGTCATGTCAGCGCTTCCAGATACGGGCGCACGACGGTCCACACGCGGTCCGCCCGGGCCGCAGTGATCAGCTCGTCGATGCCGCCGGCACGTCTGGCGAGGTAGTCTCGTAGCGCGTCCAGAGCGACATCGAGGCCGATGTGGCGCCGGAACCGGAAGCAGTCGGCGACGGTCTTGGCCGGCGTCGTCAGGCGAACATCGACGCCGTCGAGTCGGTGGGTCTCCACGCCGTGGTCCAGGGCCGCCCCGCTCGCGCGAACGACCTCGAGTCGAGGCGTCCGTACCTCGGGGGTCCGCGCGCGAGCGTCGAGCAGAATCCAGACCGGTCCAGGCACCTCGGAGGTGAGTCCATGGAACTGCAACGCGCTCAGCAGGCCGATCACCGCGCGAGGGACCCGCTTGGTGACTTCCGCGAGCGTGCCGAACTCCGACGTGGCCGCATCCGCACGTCGGTAGAGTCCGCGTCCGACGCGCTCGAGGACGCCGCGTTCACAGAGCCGACCGAGGTACGCGCGCGGGATCCCGGCTGCCGTCACTTCGCGCGCTCGGATCGGCCCCGCGGCCGCGAGTTCGATCAGCTGGTCGATCTTGGATTGAGTGGGTGAGGGCATGATACGAAACGTTATATGGCAAAGCCGTAATACAGCAAGTTGTATCTAGCGGTGGGGGGACTCCCTGCTCGAACGGGACGACGCTCCAGCTCCGAATGGTCAAGCTCCTGCAGACGCGCGCTGGTGTTACGCGAGCGACCACATGGGCGGCGATGCGGGGCGGTCCTGTCGAGTCCGAGGGCGTCCGAAGTGGTCCGAGCAGAGCCGGATCATGACGCGGGTAGAAACACGGGTAGATGCCGGGATGCGCTCCGATAGAGCCGTGTAGAAACAGCGACTTACTGGCTGGCCCAAGTGGACCCCACCTCCACTCGTCCAGGCAGGTCCGAGGACGTCCAGGCGCGTCCTGTCGGCGGGGCAGACAGGCACGACTCAATCGCGCTACCGTCGGGTGCTGGAAAGCACGTCCCACCCCACGAGTTCCTGAGGCAGCCGCGACCCGTCGTCGAGGAGCCCCTGAACCTGCGCTCGCGTTGGCTCTGGAAACCAATCAAGGTCGCGCGCTTCCAGGGAGCGACCGTCGTCGCGCAGGTCCGGCACGGCGTCGGCGCGATCGAGCAGCAGCTCGTACCATCGTATGGCCGGGACCACCGGCGGCAGCGTCGCCCGGCGCGCCGCCAACGCGAGCTTCGCGGCGATTCGAACGCCCTCGCGGTCGAGGTCGCCGAAGTATTCGATACGCTCGACCTCCAGCTCGTGGACGATTTCCCGCAGGCTCGTCACCGAGCTCCAAGCCGCCTTTCCCGCTCCGTACCCGACGAGGCGGTACTCGCGCTCTTCGCGGTTCCAGCGCACGAGAGAGTGGTACGTGTGGTGATTCTCCACCAGCAACGCCATCGAGCTCGCGGCGCCCCGAAACGTCTCGATCACCATCGGTGGCGACACCGGGAACGCCCGCAGCAGCTCGAAGGTGAGCCGATCTGGTGCGAAAAGCGACGTCTTGGCGAACCGGTCGATCGCCTTCTCGTCCCCGAAGACGGCGACGGAACGCTCCCGGGCTGGCACCAAAGGCCGTTCACGACCGCCAGTGGCCAGGAAACGCTGCACCGCCAGAAGCGCCTCGAGCTGGTCCCCGCGCCGAACGTCGCGCGCGAACTCGAGCTCAGGAGCCCACGCCACGCCATCGATGTCGGGCCGTTCGGCCTCAGGGCTTCTCGGAAGCTGGATCCACGCGGGCAACTCCGGGGTCGCGGACCGCTCCCACAGACCCCGCGACTTCGGGAGCTGGATCTCGTCCCCCTCCGCGAGCCGACCGAGCGCCACGCGTAGGTGCTCGCGTTGACGTGTGCTCGCGGCCAGGACCGGTTCCACGTCGCGGAATGCTGCCCACACCTGGTCCAGGCGAACACGGCGCCGTCGACCCGCGACCTCGCGGAGTCGTTGGAGCAGGGCGGTCATCGCGCTCCGTCCGCGCTTGCGCGCCGCCCGACTCGCACGCCTTCGACGATACCTTCCTCCTCGAGCGTGACGTGCAAGTCGCCGGTCGCGCGGTCCCGATGCACGTTGCGGAGCCGGACTACGTTGGGAAGTTGGGCGAGGGCGGCCAGATCCTCGACACCGGTCGTATAGATCAGCTGCGTCCCCATCGCAGCAGCGACTTCCCTCTGCAGCTCGATGAGCGGAACGCTCGAACAGGTACCGATCGGGTTGTCGAGGACCAGCACGTTCCCGGTCGCCTCGCCCCGACGGCCCCGCGCGTTCGCTCGAAGCCGTACGAGCGTGCAGTAGAGCAAAACGGCTGCGGTGAGCCGCTCGCCGCCGCTGAAGTTGGCCATCGAGGCGACGTCCACGCGATCCAACCGGCGCGAAGTCTCGGGCTTGAGGATCGTCACGCGCATCGGCCGGCTTCCGTGCAGTCGGTCGATCGAGCGCTGAACGAGCTCCAAGCCTGCC
>CAZFPM010000133.1:1744-13520 GCA_964520965.1 uncultured Myxococcales bacterium | reverse complement strand
ACCAGCTCGTCGACCAGCGGCGCCAGGCGGGCGCGCCGTTCGTCGGGCGCCGCGGGCACCTCCAACGCGATCTTCAAGAACGGTTGTCCGGCCCACCGGCCGAGCGACTCCGGCAGTCTGCTCGAGCGCTCCGCCCGGTTGAGCAACCGAAGCCCCTCCTCTGCGACGCCGAGCAGTTGGTTGACCACATACTCGCGGTCCTGCTCCACGCTCGCGATCTCGTCGTCCAAGGCGGCGACCCTTTCGCCGAGCCCCTCTGCCCAGCGTCGTGCATCGGCCGCCAATGCCGCTGGCGGTTCCAGCAGTCGCTGCTTCCACGCCGATTCGTGATCCGCAAATCGAGAGTCGAGGGCGACCTGCCGTACGGCTTCCGCGCGTTCTCCGGCCGTGGCCTCGGCCTCTCGTGCCGCGAGGCGGCCGCGCCGGAGTCTCTCGACTGCGCGGTCCACGAGCCCGGTGACGTCCTCGGTCGCCTCCGGAAGCGGAGAGGTGCCGCGTGGGACGATCTCCGCGTCTTCGAGTCGCTTCAGGTCGTGGCCGTGTCCCGTGACGGTGGCTCGCAGCTCGACCAGAAGCCCTTTGTTGGCTTCGAGCTCGGCGTTCGTCGTGGCGAGGGCCTCCCGAGCAACTCTCGCCTCCGCAGACCTCTCCTCCGCGACCCGGCGGCACTCCGAAGCGGTCGTCGGCGGGAGCTCTCCGCTCGGCAGATCATCCGACTGCCGTACTCGGTCCGGAACGCCGCGCAGCTCGCGGCGCGCGTCGTCCAGCGCTCGCTCGGTGTTTCGCACCGTTGCCTCCGCTTCGATGCGGACCTCTCGGGCTTCCTTCGTCAGCGCGTCCAGTCGTTCCCCGACTCGAGCGCTCATGGCCGCCACTGCTTCGCGTTCGAAACCGTCGAGCAGCCTGGTCAGCTTCGTCGTTTCCCGGTTCAGCTCGTCTTCGCTCGCCGCGAGGTGGCCCCGAATCTCGCTGTCGCCGATCGCCCGCTCGTACGCCGCGAGTTGTTCGGCGTACGCTCGGCGGGCGGCGCCGAGCGGACCGCTCGGAACCTCGTCGTCAGTGACGTGCTGTACGCGCGCCCTCTCGTCGGAGAGCGCGTCGGCGCGCGCCTTCGACTGCGAGCGCCGCTCGACCGCCTCGTCGCGCCGGGCGTTGGCGTGCTCGCGTTCGTCGTCGGCCGCTCGGATCGCCTCGTCAGCGGCAGAGATGGTCGCACGCGCTTCGCGTAGCGCGCGATTCCAGCCCTCGACGTGCCGGTCCATGTGTTCGACGAAGTCGTCGATGCGTTCGCGCGCCCGTTCCGCCTGCACGGCCTCTGTTCCCGCGCGTTCCTTCTTTGCCTCCAGACGCTCGATGGCCGTGTGGAGATCGGCGAGTGCGCGGTCGATCTGTTCGTGGCGGCGTTGCAGACGCTCGACCTCGGCCAAGAGCCCATCGACTCGTTCGGCGAGCCGGTCGAGCTCGCCGTTCCTCCAGGCGGCGACGAAGCGCGCGACCGAGTCGGCGAGTCGCCGGAGTTCGGTGGCCTTGCGAGCGCGGTCGTCGTCGCGTGTCGCCCGCTCCTGTGTGCGGCGGTCGATCTTGCCGGCGGCGACGGCCGCGGCCTGGTGATCGAACGCGCCGGCCTCCGAAGGGACGAGAGTGTACGCGTCGGCGGCCGCGCCCGGGGCGTCGAGCGCGCACGCGGAGAGCACGACCGGCGCGCGAAGCTCAGCGGTCAGGGCAGACGCGGCTCGCTGCGCGGTGGCTCGCTGCGCCTCGGGAACCATCACGCCGAAGAAGCGGCTCGGGTCAGCCGCTACGAGGCCGCGTTTGCGCTCGACGTCGCTCCCCAGGTTCTCGGCCAGGTACGCGGGAGCAGCATAGGCGTCGAACCCCTCCGCGCGCAGCGCGCGGGCGACGCGGTCCACATCAATCGGTGATGGCAAGAGCCCCTGCACGCGAACCGAACGCCGCGCCCGCTCGTCCTCGGCTCCCTCCACCGCCGAGTGCAGGCGTGCGGCGTCGAGAGTGGCAGCGGACGAGCGGAGGCGGTCCTCCAGACCGTGGGCGAAGACGTCCGCCCGTTCGTTCTCCTCGAGGTCGGCGACGGTCGGGTGGGTCTCCAGCGCTTCGCGCTCCCTCTGGGCATCGGCCAGCCGCTCCGCCTCCGCACGCGCCTCGCTCTCCCGCGTGCCCAACTCTCGCACGAGATCCGCGCGCTCGCGCTGGGTGTCGTTGCGGCGTCCTTCAGCCTCACGGCGCTGGTCCTCGGTCTCGATGCGCAGTGCGGCCGCTCGCTTCGCCACGTCGCTCCATCGCGACCTCGCGGTCGAAGCGCTCTCTTGCGGTTCGAGCAGCCCACGCTCCGTGAGCGTCGCCCTCGCGGCCTTCCGTTCGGCGACGCGCTCGCCGAACCGCCTCTCGTCCGTCTCGGCCGCCGCCCGCCGCGCGGCGGCATCCTGTCGATCGCGCGAGGCCTGCTCCGCTCGACGTCCCCGTACGTCCGCCTCGGCGCTGTATTTGTCGAACAGCCCGCGCGCGTCGTCCTCCGCGGCGTCGAGCGCGTCGACGAGTCGCGTGCCGGCCCACCGCAACGCGTCGAGCACCGGCGCGCGGTCCGCCTCTTCGATCTCGAGTTGCCGTCGAACGCGAACGACACTTCCGCGAGATCGGCGTCGAAGTCGGTCGGGAAGGTCTCGGCCGCCAGCGCCACCGTCGCCGCGCTGCTCAACAGCCTGATCTGGCGCGAGCGAGACGCCACGATGTCGAGGACCTCGGGGTCGGACAAGACCAGATCGCCGTCTCCGGCGTACAGGGCGGCATGCAACGTCTCGCCCTGGTCGCCGCCGACTCCGGGCAGCCGATAGGGGTCGTCTACCTCGGCCAGGTCGAACGCCGCGCGCCGGTCGATCAGCGACCACGCGATCGCGCAACGGGTCGTCTCCGCGAGGTGGAGCAGGTCGGCGAACACGGCGGCCTCGCCCGGATCCAGCGCCGCTGGCAGCAGACACTCGCACGTCGGCGGCACGCACCAGCGTCCGTCGGCGATGTCGGCACACGTGCCGCCCGCACAGTCGTCGTCGGTCTCGCACTCCACGGTGCAGAATCCGCCGAGGGCGTCATCGACGCCCTCGAGGCAGAAGTTCGTCGGCGGCATCGCACAGAGCGCCGGGTCCGCAGGATCGTCGACAACGACACAGGGCCTTCCGATCGCGGCCAAACCCGGCATCAACGCGCCGCACGTGTGTGCGCCGCCGATCGCATCCGACACACAAACCGGGCCCGAGACCCCGTGGTACAACACTACCCATCGGCGAACAACGCCGCCCAGATCCGGTTCATCGTCTTCCGCATCGGGAACCGGAACGTCGAGGCGGTCGGGATCGGCGCGCCCGCCAACAACCCGACAGGCCCGTGGCAGTACGTCTGCGGCGTGCGCAACCACATCGTGGACCCCCCGTAGGGTCTCGTCAGTCGCAGGGTACCTGGCCGAGTCGCGAGTCGGTTCGGCCGAGGACCGAGTAGTGCTCGAACGACTCCGCGAACGCGAGGTCGCGGCTCGTATTCGCCATCGCGTCGCCGTCCCACTTCCACGCCCCGATGCCGCCGTTCGGTTCCAACGCCAGCCCGCGGTAATCCGAGCGCGTGACGAAGACGTAGAACATGCGGTCGAGGTAGACCGCGGGGGAGCGCCCGTCCAGGTAGTGATCGGTAACCCCGAACATCGGCGAGATCTGACTGTCGGAGCCGTAATGGACGCCGCGCTGCACGAGCCAATGCACCCTGGCGAGGTGCGCGTCGCCCCGGAACATGTGGCCGAGCCATACGTCACGCTCATCGGCGCTGCTGCCCGAGGCGCAATAACGCGACTGGTGGAAGTAGAGCTCGGGCACGAGGATGGCCCCCGCGAGCAAGAGCGCGTCGATCCCCCGCGTCAGGTTCGCATAATGCACCGCCTCGCCAGCGACGATGTACGCACCCCACCGGCCTCGCCACTGGGGATAGCGCTCGGCCATCCGCTCGGCGAACGCGACGATCGTGTCCTGGGACGCGGTCTTCAGCTCGTCGATCAAGACTTTGTTCGGAGCGCCGTCCGGGTTGGCAAAGACCGCGTGAACGGCATCGGCGAGGGCGACACCGTCGCCCCCGGTGGATTCCCAATGGACGTTCCGGGTCCACCGCTCCCAGGGCAGGTCGTCGGGGCGGTTCTGCGACGTGATCATGGGTCCGAGGCCCCGATCCGCCAGCGTGCGGATCGCGTCCCAATGCCAGATGTCCGCGATCACGACCGTGTTGTGGCTGTTGGCGCGCAGCGGCGGCGACGGCGGGAAAGCGCAACAGATCTCGCAGTCGTACGACTCGAGATGGGGCAGGAAGTCGCAGCGGGTCGAGCCGGCCGCCACGCACGCGTTGCCGCCAGCGGCGCCGCAAGTCGGGATGCAGCGTCCATCGATCTCGATCGTGCGCGGAGGGTCGCATCCCGGCCCGGGCGGCGGGTCGTCCCGCGGCGCCGCGTCGTCGCGGGGCGGGACATCTCCCGGTGGGCCATCGTCGGTCGCCGTGTCGGTCGGCGACGCGGCATCGTCGGTCGTAGTGTCGGTCGGCGACGCGGCATCGTCCGGCGTCCCATCCGACGTCGCGTCGCTGGGGCCGGCGTCGCGATCGACGGGCGCGTCCGAGTCGGTCGCCAGCGCTGCGTCGCCCGGCGTCGAACCGTCGGCGGGGGTGTCCACGCCCACGTCGCGGGTGCCCTCGGCCACATCGGGGAGAGGAACCACGGGGCCGGAGCTGTCCGCGCCCGCGCCGCCTCCGGAGTCCGAGTCCCTCGATGCGTCGCCGGAATCTTCGCCGGGAGCACACGCGCCGAGGAGGACCAACGCGGTCAATGAGACGACCAGGCGGGAGAGTGACATCGACTCCGTGACTCGTTGCCAGGGCGAATACGCGGCCCGGCGGAGGCCTGACCCTATCGCGAGGCCGAGCGGGTGACAACGTCGCCCGGGGCGCTTCCGAGACGACCAGCTGGGTCCGGCTCGAACGAAGTGGAGCGCGGCGCGCACCGAAGAGCACGCGGGTCTTCGGCTTGACACGCCACCGCCATCCCTGCGATCTCCCTTGAGAACTGCGCACGTCCCCATCGAACCGTGCGTCGGTCGAGCACCCCTCTCGTCCGGGTCGCACTTGCCCTCGCTCTCGTGACCGCGGCCGCGTGCTTGGCGATATCCGGTGCGGGGGCCGGCGCCGGCGATGGAGACGGTGGTGACCACGGGCGTCCGACCGGAGGCGACGCCGGTTGTGGCGCGGACTGCGGTACCGACGACGGCGGAGTCGGGGACGCCGACGAAGCACCGCCGAGCCCCAACTCGGCGCGGAACCAGTCTTCTGCGAGTCGGCGTTCGCGCGCGCGCCCTCCAAGGCCGATGAGGTGACGGTCATCGAGTTGTGCACCCGTGGTTGGGAAGATCGAGGGCATGGGCGAGAACGGCAGCAGCGCGGCGGGGGACTCGAAAGTCGCGGTCACGCGACGGATTCCCCCTGATCAATCGCGCTTCGTGGTGTAGTCTCTGGACCTCTCTCCCCGACACGCCGCTATGTCGTCACCGCTCCGCCGCCGCCTTGCAGGTTCCGCGTTTGCGGCGCTCTTGCTCACGGGCTGCGTGGTGCAGACCCACCTCGCCTCCGAGTGCGATGCTGGCGCGTCGATGTCGTGTCGCTGCGCAGACGAGCGCGAAGGCCTCGCGCTTTGCGACGACGACGCGCGGTGGGGGCCGTGTTTCTGTGGTGCCGCCGTGCCCGACACCGGCCTCGACGTGGGGAACGACCCACGTGACGTCGGCCGGGACACCGACGCGCGGCCGGCGGCCGGTTCCGGCGACGGCGACGCTCCCGACGGTGGTCGCGATGGCGATGCCGCGTGCACGCCCTTCCTCGTGTTCGTCGACGGCGACGGCGACGGCTACGGAGACGAGAACATCGAAGGGGTTCTCGCCTGCGAACGGGTCGCTGGGATGGCCACGGCGACGAACGACTGCGACGACGACGACCGTGCCGTCCACCCAGGCGCGCCGGAGTTCTGCGACGGCCGGGACAACGACTGCGACGGCGTGGTCGACGAAGACGTGCGAGACATCGCCCAGTGGCCGGATCGAGACGGGGATGGCTACGGCGACGACACCCTGCCCCCGATCTCCGACTGCGCGCCCATCGACGGACGCTCAGCCGACGGGGGCGACTGCGACGACGACGATCGGGACGTGCACCCCGGCGCGGTCGACGACTGCGACGGCGTCGATGACGACTGCGATGGCGCAGTGGACGAAGACGCGCCATTCGAAGATCTCTATCCGGACGGCGACGACGACGGTTACGGCGACGACGACGGCGTTCCCGTGGCCGCCTGCGCCGCGTCGCCGGGGCTCGTCGCCGACGATCGCGACTGCGACGACACGTCGAGAGAGGTTCACCCGGGAGCGGCCGAGCTGTGCAACCTGATCGACGACGATTGCGACGGGGACATCGACGAAGAGACCGAGCGGTTCGGCACGTGGCCCGACCGCGATGGCGACGGATACGGCGATCGGTCTGCGCTCGAGGTCGATTCGTGCATGCTGCGCGACGGCTACGCGGCGAACGACCTGGACTGCGACGACGGGGCCCCGTGGGTGAACCCGGACGGTTCGGAGCGGTGCAACGCCCGCGACGACGACTGCGACGGCGTCGTCGACGAGTCGCCGGTGGACCCGCGCACCTTCTACGGCGACGGCGACGGCGACGGGTTTGGCGACGGGGCGGGTTCGACCGTTCACGGCTGCACCGCTCCGCCCGGCTTCAGCGCGGCGGCGACCGACTGCGACGACACGGACCCGGACATCTCGCCGCTCGCCACCGAGGTGTGCGACGGCGTCGACGAGGACTGTGACGGCGTGATCGACAACGGCGTGAGCAACCGGTGCGGTGGCTGCGGACCGGAGCCGGACGAGGTCTGCGGCAACCTGGTCGACGACGATTGCGACGGCGCGATCGACGAGGCAGCCGGGTGCTTCTGCGACGGGCGGACGACCCCGGTGTGCTATCCCGGTCCGCCGGCGACCGTCGGGGTCGGAGTCTGCCGGGCTGGCACCCTCGCCTGCGTGTGCCCGGGCGGTGCGCCGACCTGCGACGACGGGAGCTGGGGGGACTGCCTCGACGTCGTGCTTCCGACCGAGGATGTGTGCGACGGCCTCGACAATGACTGCGACGGTCGAGTGGACGAAGCGTCGACGTTCTTCGACGTGTTCGAGGATGGCGACGGCGATGGATTCGGCGATCGCGACGCCGACCCGTCGTCCGTCTGCGCCGTCCCCGATGGGTTCGCCGATAACGACCTCGACTGCGACGACACGCGCGAGGCGGTCAGCCCCGACGGCCTCGAGGTGTGCAACCGCCGCGACGACGACTGCGACGGGCGCATCGACGAGGCCACGAGCCTTCGGTCCTATTGGCCCGATGCCGACGGCGACGGATTCGGCGATCGGTTCGCCGGATCGATCGAAGCCTGCGAGCGGCCCGCGGCGACGTCGCCCGATCCGGTGGACTGCGACGACACGCGCGCCGACGTGCACCCAGGCGCCGACGAGCGCTGTAACGGGCGCGACGACGACTGTGACGAACTGATCGACGATGATCCGATCGACCCGATCCGTTTCTTCCCAGACGCCGACGGCGACGGGTACGGCGTGACGACCGGCCCGATCACCGCGTGTACGGCGCCGGCACACTACACCCACCTGCCGGGCGACTGCGACGATCGGCTCGCTGAGGTCAACCCGGCGGCAGTCGAGGTCTGCAACGGCCGGGACGATACCTGCGATTTCCGGGTCGACGAGGGTGTGAGCAACCGATGCGGAACCTGCGGCCCGGAGCCCGACGAAGTCTGCGACAACCTCGTAGATGACGACTGCGATGGCGCGATCGACGAGCCGGACGCCGGATGCTTCTGCGACGGCCGAACCGGGCAGCCCTGCTACACGGGGTCCCCGGCGACCCTCGGAATCGGGGTGTGTCGTGGCGGCGCCATGGACTGCGCCTGCCCGGGCGGCGCACGCATCTGCGGCGACGGTGCGTGGGGTCGCTGCACCGGGGAGACCTTGCCCTCGGCAGAGATCTGCGACGGCCTCGACAACGACTGCGACGGGCGCGTCGACGAGGGGGTGCGCAACGCGTGCGGCGTGTGCGGACCCGACGCCGCGGAGCTCTGTGACGGCCTCGACAACGACTGCGACGGGGAGATCGACGAGTTCGCCCGGCTGCCTTGCGGCGCGTGCGCGGACGCCGTGCCCGACGAGGAGACGTGCGACGACGGGTTCGACAACGACTGCGACGGCGTCGTCGACGAAGACTGCCGTTGCGAGGGCGCCACGGCTTCTTGCTACCCGGGCCCGCCGGAGACGCTCGGGGTCGGTCCGTGCCGCGCCGGTGCGATCGACTGCTACGCCTCCTCCGGCGACGTGGGGCCGTGTGTCGGGGCGGTGTTGCCGTCGTTCGAGACGTGCGACGGCGTGGACAACGACTGCGACGGCGAGGTCGACGAGTGGGGCGACGGTTGTTCGGTGTGCGCCTCCGACGAGGAGCTGTGCGACGACGTGGACAACGACTGTGACGGATTCGTCGACGAGGGCCTGCGCAACGGCTGCGGCGATTGCTTGTCGGAGGTGACTCAGGAGGAGACGGCCGGGCCCGCGGCGTGCAACGGGGTCGACGACGACTGCGACGGGTTCGTCGACGAGGGCCTCGTCAATGCGTGCGGGCTCTGCGACGCCGCCTGTTACACCGACGCCTGGACCACGGACGACGCCTTCGTAGCGTCTGGAACGGGCGATGGGATCTCGCCGTCGGGCGGACTCCGACTGGACACCTCGGCGATCCGGTTCTCCGATCTGTGGGTGGCCAACGCGGCGGACGACACGGTGACGCGGATCGACACCGACGACGGCACCGTTCTCGGCACCTACGCGGTGGGCCTGAACCCAGGGCTCGGCGACGACGCGCCGAGCCGCACCGCCGTCGATCTGAACGGCGACGCCTGGATCGCCAGCCGAGCCTTCGGGCTGCAAGGCTCGGTGACGAAGATTCGGGGCGGAGACTGCCGGACGGACTGCGCGCTGTTCACCGTCGCGGTCGGTGGGGTCGGCGGGGTCCCCCGGGCGTTGGCGATCGATGCGAACAACGACGCCTGGGTGGGCAACTACGCCGAGCACCGGATCTACCACCTCGACGGAGAGACCGGCGCGGTCCTGCGCTCCTTTGATGTCGGCATGCCGCTTTACGGGTTCGCGATCGACGGCGAGGGGGTCCTGTGGATCGCGACGGTCAGTCAGGCCCACGGACTCGGCGCTTTCGACACCCATACGCTCACCCTGCTCGGCAACTGGCCGGTGCCCGGTTGTGGTGTGCCGTACGGCATCGGGGTCGACGGCGCCGGAAACGTGTGGTTCGGGACGTGGAGCTGCGGCACGCTGGGCCGCCTCGACCGTGCCGCGTTCGACGCAGGCGCCGTGCGGTTCGACGTCTTCGACGCCGGGCTGTCGTACACCCGGGGCGTAGCGGTCGACGCGACGGGAACGGTGTGGTTGGCGTCGTCCGGCAACGACCGGCTCGCCCGCTTCGACGCGACCGGCACGCTGCTCGGCACGTCGCTGACCTGTCGGGACCCGATCGGCGTGGGCGTCGCCACCGACGGAGATGTGTGGTCGATGTGCAACGGCGACGACCTCGCGCAGCGGTGGACGTCCGGCGGCGCCCTGCGCGCTGAGGTCGGTGTGGGCGACGCGCCGTATAGCTATTCGGACATGACCGGATTCCAGCTCCGCGCGTTCACAGCGCCGAGCGGCACGTGGACGCAGGCAATGGACTGTGGCTTCGACGGCTGCGGATTCGAGTCGGTCTCCTGGACTGCGATCGTCCCGGTGGACACGACCCTGACCGTCCGTGCCAGGTCCCGGACCGCCGGCGGGGCGTGGTCGGATTGGACGCCGGCCCACACCACCTCGCCCGCAGACACGTCATCGCTTCCCGTCGGGCGGGAGATCGAGATCGCGGTCGTGATGACGACGACCGCTGACGAGGTCACCCCCGTCGTGACGTCGCTGGAGGTAGCATGGCAGCGACCCTGACGCGCACCCGCCCACTGGGGGCCGTGGCCCGGCCCGCACTGCTACTGCTCGTGTCGTTCGCGTGCTCCGGCCCGCTGCCCTCGGCTGGCGGCGATCGATGTGAGCCCGGGGCGTCGTCGGAGTGCGCGTGTTCGCAATCGTCGCTGGGTCTCGCCTGGTGCGACGACGACGGCCGTTGGGCGACGTGCGTCTGCGACGGGAACCTGACCGACGCCTCGGACACCCCGACCGCGACCGACGGCGGGCGGGACGACGATCTGGCCACCGACCCGGCGCCGCTGGACGTCGCGCCGAGGGACAGCGAAGACGGAGCGCCCGATTGTTCGCCGTTTCTGCTCTTTGTGGACGACGATGGGGACGGCGACGGTGCCGCGGGAAGCGAGCCCGTCTCGAGCTGCGAGCTCCTCGCCGGTCACGCCGGGACCGCGACGGATTGCGACGACGGCGATCGGCAGGTCCACCCGGGCGCGCCGGAGCTGTGCGACGACAAGGACAACGACTGCGACGGGGCTGTCGACGAGGACGTCGCGGCGATCACACAGTGGCCGGACCTCGACGACGACGGCTACGGAGATGCCGAGGGCGCGTGGGTGTCGGATTGCCGTCCACTCGACGGCTATGCCGCGGTCGGCGGAGATTGTGACGACGCCGATCCCGCCGTCCACCCGCGGGCGACCGACCTCTGCGACGGGGTCGACACGGACTGCGACGGCCGCATCGACGAAGACGCCAGCTTCACCCGCCGCTGGCCGGACGTCGACGACGACGGCTACGGAGACCGCGACGCGCCGTCGGTCCTCGAGTGCATCGACGTCGCGCCGGGGTTCGTCGAAGACGATAGGGACTGCGACGACGGCGACGGCGACGTGAACCCCGACGCCGAGGAGCGGTGCAACACGCGGGATGACGACTGCGACGGCGAGGTCGACGAAGGCGTCGAGTTCGTGCCGCAGTGGCGAGATCGGGACGGCGACGGGTACGGCGACGCCGGGGCCGCGGCGAGCCGGGCGTGTGCCCTTCTGGACGGGTTCGTGGAGAACCGGCGCGACTGCGACGACGCGCGCGCCGGTGTGAACCCGCTCGCGGTCGAACGGTGCAACGGACTCGACGACGACTGCGACGGGACGGTCGACGTCGGCGCGTTTGACCGCGGCGTGTTCTTCCGCGACCGGGACGGCGACGGCTACGGCGACTCCGCGGATACGGTGCGCGGGTGTGTGGCGCCGCTCGGCTACGTCACGCGCGGCGGGGACTGCGACGACGACGAAGGTGCGGTGTCGCCCGGTTCGACGGAGACGTGCAACGCGCGCGACGACGACTGCGACGAGGAGATCGACGAGGGCGTGCTCAACCGCTGCGGGGGTTGCGGGCCCGAGCCGATCGAGGTCTGTGGCAACCTGATCGACGACGATTGCGATGGCGAGGCCGACGAGGACGTCGCGTGTGCGTGCGATGGCACGTCACGCCTCGCCTGCTACACCGGTACGCCAGGGACCCTCGATGTCGGCGCGTGCCGAGCGGGCGAGTCTGCGTGCGATTGTGGCGGCGGCGAGCCCCCATGTGACGGGATCTGGGGCGACTGCGTCGGCCAGATCGTGCCGACCGAAGAGACGTGCGACGACGTGGACGAGGACTGCGACGGC
>CAZFPM010000133.1:0-1734 GCA_964520965.1 uncultured Myxococcales bacterium | reverse complement strand
TCGACGAGGGCCTTCCAGTCGTCGAGGGATTCGCCGACGACGACGGAGACGGCTACGGCGATCCGGGGATCCCGTCCGTCGAAGTGTGCCGGCTCACCGCAGTGCTCGTCGACAACGCCGATGACTGCGATGACACTGACGCCGCGGTTCACCCCGAATCGACCGAGGTGTGCAACGATCGAGACGACGACTGCGACGGCGAGGTGGACGACGATATCGGCGACTTCGTGATCCGGCCGGACAGCGACCGCGACGGCTACGGGGACGACTCCGTGCCGGGTCGCCGCGCCTGCTCGGTCCCGCCCGGCCATTCGGCGGTGCCCGGCGATTGCGACGACGAACGGCCGGCCACGAATCCGCTCGGGTCCGAGGTCTGCAACGGGCTGGACGACGACTGCAACGGGCACGTCGATGACGACGCGACCGACGCGCGACCGTTCTACCGCGACGACGATGGAGACCGATACGGCGTGGTGTCGAGCGTCGTGACGGCGTGCGATGTGCCCGAGGGGTACAGCGACACGAGCGGAGACTGCGATGACGGCGCGGTCGCAGTGCATCCGGGTGCGACGGAGGTCTGTAATGGCGCGGACGACGACTGCGACTTCGAGGTCGACGACGGTGTGAGCAACCGGTGCGGCGGGTGTGGCGAAGTGCCCGCGGAGGTCTGTGGCAACCTCGTCGACGACGACTGCGACGGCCGGATCGACGAGGTGGTCGGATGTTTCTGCGACGGGCGCACGACGCCGGCGTGCTACACGGGGCGGCCGGGTACGGCAGACGTCGGTCCGTGTCGCGGCGGGACCCTCGCCTGCGACTGCCCCGGCGGCGCCGAGACCTGTGACGACGGCGTGTGGGGAGCGTGCGTCGGCGACGTCGTGCCGGGCGCCGAGACCTGCGACGGCGTGGACAACGACTGTGACGGCGCGATCGACGAGGGCATGGCCACGATCGACGGTTTCCCCGACGGCGACGGCGACGGCTACGGGGACGCCAGCGCCGACCCCTCGCGATTCTGCACGCTGCCCGACGGGTTCGTGGACAACGCGGACGATTGCGACGACTCCACCGACCTGATCAATCCGGATCGCGACGAGGTGTGCAACTTCGTCGATGACGACTGCGACGGACTGTTCGACGAGGACGTCGGGTTGCTCACGCTGTGGCCCGACCGCGACGACGACGGATACGGCGACCGCGACGCGCGACCGACCTACGCCTGTGCACTCATGGCCGGTTACGTGGTCGACGACGGGGACTGCGACGACGAGGCGACGGACGTGAACCCCGGGATGACCGAGACGTGCGACGGCGTCGACCAGGACTGCGACGACGTGATCGACGACGATCCGGCCGACCCGTCGCGGTTCTACGCCGACGCCGACGGCGACGGGTTCGGAGTCTCCGCCGACGCGGTCTGGGCCTGCTTCGCCCCCCCGCACCACGCGCCGGTCGGCGGGGACTGCGATGACCGGTTCGACACGGTGAATCCCGGCGCCGACGAGGTCTGCAACGACGTCGACGACGATTGCGACACGACGGTCGACGACGGGGTGACGAATCGCTGCGGCGGGTGCGGACCGGAGCCTGCGGAGGTCTGCGGGAACTTCGTGGACGACGACTGTGATGGGGCCATCGACGAGTCTGCCGACGGTTGCTTCTGTGACGGGAGGACGAACCAGCCGTGCTATACGGGCCCACCGGCGACCCTGGGCATCGGCGTTTGCCGCGACT
>CAZFPM010000132.1:9911-16459 GCA_964520965.1 uncultured Myxococcales bacterium | reverse complement strand
AAGAAGGGTTCGACGCCCATGTCGATCAGACGCGTGAACGCGCCGGCCGCGTCGTTGGTGTGAATCGTCGAGAAGACGAGGTGACCGGTCAGCGACGCCTGGATCGCGATCTCCGCCGTCTCGGCGTCGCGGATCTCGCCGACCATGATCACGTCGGGGTCGTGCCGGAGGAACGAGCGCAGGCCGCTCGCGAACGTCAGCTGGATCTTCGGGTTCACCGCGACCTGGCTGATGCCCTTGAGCTGGTACTCGATCGGATCCTCGACCGTCAGGATGTTCAGATCCGGCTTGTTGATGCGGCTCAGGCAGCTGTAAAGCGTCGTCGTCTTTCCGGAACCCGTCGGGCCGGTGACCAGGACGATGCCGTAGGGCTTCACGATCAGGTCCTCGACCTGGACGAGCGTGTCCTGGTCCATGCCGATCGCTTTGAGGTCCAACGCCACCGCCGACTTGTCGAGCAGACGCATGGTCACCCGCTCGCCGTGCACTGTCGGCGCGGTCGCGACGCGGATGTCGATGTCCTTGCCCGCCAACTTGATGCGGATACGGCCGTCCTGCGGCAGGCGTTTCTCGGCGATGTTGAGGCCCGCCATGATCTTGATGCGGGCCACGATCGACGAATGAAACCGCGTCGGGACCTCCGTGACCTGCTGCAACACGCCGTCCACGCGGAAACGCACGTGGACCCCGGTCTCGAAAGGCTCGATGTGGATGTCCGACGCCCGGTCGCGCGCCGCGCGGACGAACGTCGTGTTCACGAATTGGATGACCGGCGCTTCGTCGTCTCCGCCGGCGCCGAGCAGGTCGACGACGTCTTCGAAGCCGGGGTCGGAGACCTGCTCGTCCTGTCCGTCGTCCAACATCCCGCCGTACGACCCCTTCAGGCGGTCGTGGCGATCGTAGGCCATGTTCAGCGCGTCGAAGAGCACCTGCGGCGCCAGCACTACCGGCTCGACCTCGGCGTCGAGCACGCGGGCCAGCTGATCGAGACCGACGGTGTCCAACGGGTCGACGACCGCCAGGCGCACCACCTCGCCATTGCGGGAAACCGGGAACATGCGGCGGCTTCGCGCATAGGCAATCGGGACCTCGTCCAGCAGGTCGAGATCCATCGCGTCGAGGTCGAGCGAGTCGGCGAACTCCAGGTCGAGCTGCCGGGCGAGCGCCCTGGCGACCGCCGTCGGCGACGTCGCGTTCGCCTCGATCAGGATCTCCCCGATGCGGCCCGGTCTGACCTGCTGCTGCGAGAGGGCATCCTCGACCGCGGCCGGGGCGACGTGCCCCAGCTCGATCAGAATCTCCCCGATGAGCGGACGGTTGAACATCGCGCGACTACTCCTCCTCGGGCAGCAGGCCGGCCGGCTCGGAGCTCGGTGCCTCGCCATCGCTCGGGTCCGACGGTCCCTGGTCGAAGGCCGGCCGGAGCGGTGCGGTGCCGCGGGGGCCGTCTACCTGGTACTCGACCGTCGGGCGCGTGAACGCCTGGCGTCGGGCCTCCTCCAACTCGATCTCGGTCGAGATCAGCTCGTACATGCTCTGCAGCGGCCCGTCCTTGCGCGCGTAATCCACCGCGCGGACGAACTCCGTGTCCCGGCGGCCGAAGTACTCGATGAACTCCTCGCGCTCCTCCATCTTCCGGCGGAAGATCGCCTGGAAGTCGACCGTGTCTCGGATGATGTACGGCGTCAGCAGCAGAAGCAGGTTGGTCTTCGTGTTGCGCGTCTGCGTGTTCCGGAACAGGCGGCCGATGATCGGGATGTCGCCGAGCACCGGGATCTTGTTCTCGTCGCGGACGACCGAGTCGCGCATCAGGCCGCCGATGACGATCGTCTGTTGGTCCTGCACGACCACGGTGGTGCGGGCCTGGCGCGTGGTCGTCCGCGGGCCGAGGACCGGGTCGATCGACTGGACGTCCTCGACCTGCTCCTCGATCTCCAGACGCACGAAGTTGCTCTCGTTGATCTGGGGCGTAATGCGGAGGGTGAGCGCGACGTCCTGGCGTTGGACCGCGACCGACGGGAACCCGCCGCCGAACCCGCCGCCGAACCCGCCGAGTCCGCCTGCCAACCCCTCGATGTCGAGCCCGCCGAGGGAGCCCAGGCCCCCAAGTCCGCCCGAGATCCCGCTGATGAAGGGGATGTTCTCGCCGACCACGATCTCCGCTTCCTCGTTGTCCATCGTGAGGATGTGCGGCGTGGACAACACGTTGACGTCGTTGTCGGTCTGCAGGGCCTGGAGCACGGCACCGAACGACGGAAGATCGACCGGGAGCCCCAGGGCCTCGGCGGTCCCTTCGATGGCCGGACCACGCAGGCCGACCCCGAGCCCCATCAGCGACGACGGGTCGAGGATGACGCTCGACAGCGACCCGACCGTGGTCGCGCCGAAAATCGGGACCTCCTCCCCACCGATGCTCGGCAGGTAGCCGCCGTTGAGTGCGATGCCGAACTGGTTCTGCCGGTTCAACGACACCTCCATGATCACCGCTTCGACGTAGACCTGTTGGCGACGTCGGTCGAGCTGGCCCACCACGTTTCGCAGCGCCAGGAAGTCTCGCAGCGATGCCACGACGACGAGCGAGTTGGTCGCCTCGTCGGCCGTGATCGAGATGTCGCCGGAGAAGGTCGCCGTGATGGCCGCTTGCGGGGCGCCGCTGTCGTCGCTGTCCCCTCGCGCGAGCGACACGTTCGTCTCCTCGCGCTGCTCCTCCACGCTCTGCGTCAGCGACTGGAGGGTCGACGCGAGCTCGGTGGCGTCGGCATTTTCGAGGAAGAGCACGTGGATCTGACCCTCGCCCGGGATCGGAACGTCGAGGTGACCGATGATCTCCAGGATCTGCTCGTAGGACCGCTCGTTGGCGATGATGATCAGCTGATTGGTCCGGTCGTCGGCGATGATCTCGGACACCGCCACCGCGGTCACTCCGCCGTCCTCGGCCACCGCATCCGCCTCGGCCTCGTCGCTGCGCCGACGGGACCGGCGCCGCGGGCGTTCGGCCTGTGGCTGAGGCGCGTTCTCGTCCTGTTCGAAGATCTCGAGCAAGACGGTCTTCAGGTCCTCGGCAGCGGCGTATTGGACCTGATAGATGTTGATCTGCTCCTGACCGCTCGGGACGTCGAGCCGCTCCAGCACGCTGAGCAAGCGCCGCAGGTTGGACCCGGTCTCGGTGATGATCAGCGTGTTCGTCGGTTCGTAGGGAATCAGCGACGCCGAGTCGGTCTTCAACGCGTCGAGCACCGACTGGACGGTCGAGATGCTCACGTGCTGGAGCTGGTGGATATGGGTCACCATCCGGTCGTCCGCGGGGATCGACGACATCGAGTCCGACGGCTCCAGCGTCTGGCGCTCCGCGCCCCCCGCCTCGACGATCTTCAAGAAGCGCCCGAAGGGCACGATCGTCAGCCCGTTCATGTTCAGGGCGGCGATGAACGCGCGGTACGCTTCGCCGATCGAGACCGGCTGGGGCGAGATGATCGTGATCTTCTTACTGGCGTTGATCGTGTCCGCGATGATGAAATTCCGCCCGGTCAGCGCTGAGATCCACATCACGACGTCGTTGAGTTCGGCCTCTCGGAAGTCGATGTTGACGCGCACGTTCGAGGGCGGGTCGAGGGGATCGAACTCGTCCTCGAAGTTCCCATCGATCTCGCCGACGTCGGGCTCGATCTCGTCCACGTTCAGTACGCGCGGGCCGCGCGGCACCGATCCCGGGTCGATCCGCGTAGCTGGCGGCGGGCCGGTCGACGCCGGGCGCTCCCCGTCCGGGGCCGGCGTCCCGGGCTGCTGAGCCGCGGGCTCCTGGCCCGCCTCCTCGCCATCCGTTTCTTCGTTCTCGCCTTCTGGATCGGCCGTGTCGGGGCGATTGGTCGGCCGCGACAGGCGGCCTGGGACCGTCCCGGTACTCGGGGCCTGCACCGTCGGATCGTTCGGGTCCGGTTGCTGCGCCAGCGCGGGGGCGGCCAGCAGGATGCAGAGGGTCAGGGCGGGGATTCGACAGAGACTCGCTGCCACGTGCGTTCCTTTCGATTGCGAGGGCGTGGACGGGTGCCCGGGCCTATAGGCCGCGGGATCGGATTCCTCAAGCACGCCGAACACCGCGAAGAGCGGTATTCATTTCCGATCACAGCAAGAATCGGGCCGACAATTGCCGTTCTGTATCTGCCTGTCATCAAACGACAAACATGGGGACGGGTCCGCCGGATTCCCCCTCGGTGTCACATTGGCACCCGCGTCGTAACATGAGCCGCGGCCGTGTGCCGATTTGGCACTCGAAACGCCCGCCCTCGGCGCCGGTCGCCGCTACTTGATGGTGTAGACCAGCGTCTGCTCGCGACCGCGCCGCAAGATGCTCATGCGGACATCGCTCTGCTGCATCATCGCCTGGTACAGCTCGAGCGCCCGCTGCGGCGAGTCGATCTCGGTTCCGTTCACCGAGGTGATCACGTCGCCGTTGCGGATCCCGATCGCGCTGAACATCGAACCCGACCGGATCCCCTGCAGCCGGAAGCCGCGCGGCTGGCCGTTGACGTAGTTCGGCACCACCCGGGGCGCTTGCTGCTCCATCAAGGACTGATTATTGGCGACCTCTTCGATCAGCGACCGCTCGATCTCGTACGAGCCGTCGTCGCTCCGGGTCACCCCGGAGCGGATCCGTTGCTCGATCGTCTGGCTCCCGCTCGCGGCGGCCGGCGCCGCGCTCGCGGTCGACCGGGTATCCCGGCGGACAGGTCGGGACCCCGAACGCGGGGACTCCGGTGTGGCCGAGCGCCCCGATGAGGAGCCCGCCCGCCGTTGGCGATCCGTCGCCGTGCCCGGCCGCAGGCACTCCTCGCGGCCGTTGCGGACGATGAAGATGCGGTTTCGTTCGATGCGGGTCACGTCCGCTTCGGCCAACAGGTTCGTGCCGAGCGTCGCGAACTGCGTCTGGTTCAGGCTCGGGTTGCGCAGGATGGCGACCGACCACTCCGGGTCGTCGGCGACCATCGTTCCCACGAGGTTGATCGCGATGTCGCTCTCAATGCAGCGTCCGTCGGGCCCCGTCTCGACCTCCGCCTCCTCGACCGGCTCACACTCGCCGGTCTCCGGGTTGCACTCCTCGTCTTCTTCGCACTCGACCTCGGCGCACCGGTCTGGCTCCTCGTCGGCCGCCGCGCGCGGCATCCCGTCGGGATTGATCTCGATCGGAATCGTCGGCGAGTCGGCACCCGCGGGCAGCGCCTCCATCGCCGTCTCTGGCACCGCCACGGAGTACTCGGCGTACGTGCGCGCAAAGAACCCGTTGACCGCACCGGCCAACAGGAGCGCAGCGACGACTGCGAAGCCGACCTGGGCGGTCCAGAAGTACTTCTTGAAGACGAGCTCCAACAACGCGCGAACTCCGATGGCGCTGAGCGGGCGGTCGATCCGACAACCGACGACGGGTCCTAGATGTTCCGCCACCCATACGCAATAGGTCAACCAATCGTTGACCGGTGCCCCGAGGCGGGGCGTGTCAGCTCTCGTATTCCTCGAGCTTGCGGTAGATGGTCCGGCGGCCGAGCCCCAGCAACGACGCAGCGAGGTTCTTGTCGCCGTCGGCATGGGCCAACGTCGCGAGGAGCAATCGTCGCTCCGCCTCGGCGAGCGGGGTGCCGATCGGGATCACGACCGCCGGTGGTGACTCGGCGTCGGGGCGCAGGGTCGTCGGCAGGTCGTCGAGACCGATCCAACCGTCTTCGTCGAGTACGACGGCCCGCTCGAGGGCGTTCTCGAGCTCGCGCACGTTGCCCGGCCAGTCATGCGCGGTCAGCGCCCTCCGAGCCTCGTGCGTGAAACCACGCGTCTCTCGTGTATTCGCCGCCGCGTGCATCTGCAGGAAGTGCGCGGCGAGCAGCTCGACGTCGTCACCGCGCTCGCGGAGCGGCGGCACCCGGATCGGGATCACGTTGAGCCGGTAGAACAGGTCTTCCCGAAACGTCCGGGCGCTGACCATCGCCTCCAGGTCACGGTGCGTGGCCGCGACGATGCGGACGTCGACCTGGACCGGATCCGTCCCGCCGACCCGTTGGACCTCGCCTTCTTGCAGGACCCGGAGGAGCTTCACCTGGACACTGGCCGGCAGCTCACCGATCTCATCGAGGAATAGCGTCCCGCCGTCGGCGACCTCGAAGCGTCCCTTCTTCAGCCCGACCGCCCCGGTGAAGGCCCCGGCCTCGTGGCCGAAGAGCTCGGACTCGATGATCGACTCCGGCAACGCGGCGCAGTGCAGGGCGAGGAACGGGCCGTCGGCGCGGCGGGAGTGTCGATGGATCTCGCGGGCGAACAGCTCCTTTCCGGTCCCCGACTCACCGAGCAGCAGTAGCGTCGCCTCGCTGGCGGCTGCCTGACGGGCGGTGGCGAGCGCCTCGCGGAAGACGGGTGCGTTGCCGATCAATCGCGAGCCGCCCCGCAAGGCGTCCAGCTCGGCTCGCAGCCCGGCGTTCTCACGGCGAAGTCGCGAGGTCTCGAGCACGCGTCCTACGGATTTCATCAGCGCGGCGCGCTTTATCGGCTTGACGATGAAATCGGTG
>CAZFPM010000132.1:0-9901 GCA_964520965.1 uncultured Myxococcales bacterium | reverse complement strand
GACGCGCTCCGAGCAGGCGCGACGCTTCCTGTTCGACCTCGAGCCCGAGGTGCTGGAGCGCCTTGAGCAGGTCCAGCCCGCTCTTTCCGGGCATCACCAGGTCGGTGAGGACGAGGTCGTACTCCTTGCTGCGGAGGGCGACGAGTGCCTCGGAGACCCCGGACACCTCGTCGGCGGCAAGAGACTCTCGTCGCAAGAGCCGAACGAGCGTGTGTGCGTGGGCCTCATCGTCGTCGACGACGAGGATGCTCGGCGAGTTTGGTGGCTCCGGAACGCTCATCGGCCTGGAGCATATGGTCCGTAGCTTGCAGCCGCAACCGCGCGCAGATATCATCGGCCGTCACCGTCTTCCGGCCGATTCCCGAAGCGCCCGCCTGCGAACCAATGCCACGCGTCGAATACACGGACCCATCGGGAGTCCGCCGCGAGGTGACGTTCAAGGTCCGTTTGCGGATCGGTCGACACCCGAACCAGGATCTCCAGATCCTCGACCGCGTGGTGTCGAAGGCCCACGCGGTCATCGACGAGCGGGACGACCGGTTCGTCGTTTACGACGCGGGCAGCCGGAACGGCACCATCGTCAACGGCGAGTTGATCGAAGGGGAGTGCGACCTCAACGACGGCGACGAGGTCACCGTCGGCGGGACCGTCGTGACCTACCGGGAAGAGGAGGGGGCCTCCGACGCCCTCCGAAGCAAGGTGACGATCCTCGAAGAGGGGTTCGAGTCGTCGATCCGCAAGCGGCTGAAGGAGACCGGCAACCGGCACTTCCTCAGCGCCGACATGATCGAGGACTCCGAACAGCTGCGGACCGACTACGAGAAGCTCCGGATCGCCAACGAACTCAACCAGGCGGTCTCGTCCGAGCTGGACCTCGAGCAGCTCCTGAACCGGATCCTGGAGAAGGCCTTCGAGATGTTCGGCGCCGACCGCGGCGTCATCATGCTGCTCGACACAGAGACGAGGGAGCTCGTCCCCGCCGCGATGCTGACGCGCGATGAGAACGTCGGCTCCGGAGCTCCCATCCGAATCTCGCGGACCATCGTTCGCGAGGTGATCGACGAGAAGGCGGCGGTATTGTCGTCGAACGCACAGCTCGACGAGCGGTTCGGGGGAGCGCATTCGATCATTCTGGCGGGCATCAAGGCGACGATGTCCGTGCCGTTGCTCTATCGCGAGAAGCTGCTCGGTATCATCCACCTCGACTCGCAGCTGACCACGGGGGCCTTCACCGAGAAGGACCTGAGCCTGCTGACGGGCTTCGCCAATCAGGCGGGGAACGCGATCGAGCACTCGCGTCTGGTCGAGCAGGTCAAGAACGACGCCCTCGCTCGGGAACAGCTGGGCCGACTGCTCTCGCAGGACGTCGTCGACGACGTGATGAGCGGCAAGCTCGAGATCCGCCGCGGCGGCACCGCTCGAGATGCGTCGGTCCTCTTCGCCGACATCCGCGATTTCACGTCGATGGCGGAGCGGCACGACGCCCAAGACATCGTTCAGATGCTGAACGAGTACTTCGAGATCATGGTCGAGATCATCTTCCGCCACGGCGGAACGCTCGACAAGTTCGTCGGCGACGAGATCATGGCCGTGTGGGGCGCTCCGATCGCGGTCGACGGCCACTGCGAACGGGCGGTCAGCGCGGGGTTGGACATGCAGCGGGCGATGGTCGAATACAACCAGACCCGCATCGGTGAGGGGCTCGAGCCGATCCACACGGGCATCGGCATCAACACCGGCGAGGTCGTCTCCGGCTTCATGGGAAGTTCGAAAGCCCTCGACTACACCGTGATCGGTGATGTGGTGAACACCGCGTCGCGTTTCTGTTCGTGCGCGGCTCCGGGCGATATCATCGTCGGAGATGGGGTTCGGGACGTGCTCGGCGAACGGGCGGTCGTCGACACGCTGGAGGCGCGTCGGCTCAAAGGAAAGTCCGAGCCCGTGCCGCTCTACCGGGTGCGAGGGATTCGCTGAGCCCCGCCGAAGTGCTGGCCAGCCGGGGGCTGCGTCCGTATAATCCGCCACCGGAAACGTGCACCCGCACGCTTCTCGACAGCGGCAACCATCCAGGCCCTACTTCTCCATGACCACTACCCCGACCCAGCGGTACGAGGTGATCGAACGCCTCGACGCCGGGGGAATGGCCGAGGTGTTTCGCGGCCGCGCGGTGAGCATCGAGGGGTTCGAGAAACAGGTCGCGATCAAGCGGGTCCTGCCGCACCTCGCCCAGAATCAGAAGTTCGTGAACATGTTCCTGGACGAGGCGAAGCTCAGCCTCTTCCTCGACCACGCGAACGTGGTCTCCGTCTTCGACCTGGGCCGCGCCGGCGACACGTACTTCATCGTCATGGAGTTCATCGACGGGGCGAATCTCAAGCGGATCATCGAGTGGTTCCACAACCGACATGATCGGATACCGATCGCCATTGCGGTCTACATCACGATGGAGATGTGCCGCGGGCTGGATTACGCGCACCAGAAGCAGGACCCGTCGGGCAATGCGCTCAACATCGTCCACCGCGATGTCAGCCCACCCAACGTCCTCGTCTCCAAGCAGGGCGAGATCAAGCTGACGGACTTCGGGCTCGCCAAAGCGCAGAGCCAGATCGAGGTCACCGACCCCGGCGTGGTGAAGGGCAAGTTCGGCTATCTCTCGCCGGAGGCAGCGATCGGCGAGGCGATCGACCAACGAACCGACGTCTTCGCCGTCGGAATCGTGCTCTGGGAGATGCTCGCCGGACGGCGACTCTTTCAGGGAAAGACCGATGTCGACACGCTCCAGCTCGTCCGCGCGGCGGATATCCCGCCGCTGCGCACGTACAACCCGGACGTCGATCCGGAACTGGAGCAGATCGCGCGGGACTCGCTCGCGCGCGACCCCGCCCGCCGGACCCAGACAGCCAGGGAGCTGGGCACGAATCTGTCCAAGTTCCTGTTCTCCAGGGGAATGTCGGTCACCTCGTACGATCTGGCCAGCTACGTCACCAAGGCGGTCGAAGGTCACGAGCCCACCGAGGACTCGGACCAGCGACGGATCATGTCGACGGTGATCCAGGACGAGATCAACAAGCTGATCCGCATCGAGGCCAAGAACCCGACGCAGCCCGTTGCGACGGTCGACAGCGGTCCGCTCGAGGACCCGCGGACCTGGGGCGATTTCGCCTTCGACGAGCTGCCGCCGACCTCGACGAGTGGAACGTTCTACGCTGCGCGCGGAGCCGACTCGGCCGACGGGCGCCCCGGTCGCATTCGCGTGCTCACGCCCTACTACAACCCGCAGACGCACGGCGCAGCGCCGGGCGTTGCGGCCGCGGACACACCGACGCCGAGTGAGCCGCCGGGGTCACCGAACGGGAGCAGGATCCCAGCGCGCCCGCCGCCCACCGAATACGTCCCCCGCAAGTCGGGGGAGTCGGCGGCGCAGCGTGCGCTCGCCGAGCTGCGTGGCAAGCGGATCCTCTACGGGCTCGGTGGGGTCGCCGCGATCGTCGTCGCGTACATCGCCTACATGCTGCTCTCCGGCTCCTAGCGGGCGAGGCCCGCAAGAGGCCCACCGGCGTGACTCAGCTGCCCTGCCGGCGCGCGTCCGGACTCAGGAGCAGCCGCTCGTCGAGCCGCACGTGTCGCACTTCATGCAGGCGCCGTTGCGGACGAGCGTGAAATTGCCACACTCGCCGCATGGGTCGCCCTCGTAGCCCTTGCGACGGGCTGCGGTCGCGGCGGTGTACAGGGGCAGCTCCGTGGCCTTCGCGGGAGCCGAGCCGCCCTCCTTGAGCAGCGCGACTGGAACGTCCTTGTACAACGGCTCGTCGACCTGTTCGAACGTGCCGGTGCTCGAGACCTGGAACCCTCGACCGGAGAAGGTGGAGGGGCGGCGACCGTTGGAGCCGGTCTCGTAGGCGATCCCGTAGTCGTCGTCGTCGTCGTCGGTCTCCTCGATCTCCCCGCGCGAGATCGGTGCGGTGTAGATCTCCTCCGGCTTCACGTGCACCAGGTCGGTACGACCGAGGTACGAGAGGCCGATCTCGCGGAAGATGTAGTCGATGACCGAGGTCGACATCTTGATGTGGTCGTGGCCGGTCACCATGCCGCTCGGTTCGAAGCGCGTGAACGTGAACGCGTCGACGTATTCCTCCAGCGGCACGCCGTACTGCAGTCCGATCGAGGTCGCGATCGCGAAGCAGTTGAGGAGACTGCGCATCGCGGCGCCTTCCCGGTGCATGTCGATGAAGATCTCGCCGAGGCTGCCGTCCTCGTACTCACCGGTGCGGAGGTAGACCTTGTGGTTCCCGACCTCGGCCTTCTGCGTGTAGCCACCGCGCCGGTTCGGCAGTCGGCGGCGCTGGCTGATGTACCGATGGACGATCTTCTCGGCGACCTGGATCTGGGGAGCGACCGGGGACTCGTTGTCGGTCGGCGCCGGCGCCTCGGCCTCGGCCTCCAGCATGAGCGCGGTGGCGATCGCATCGTCGGCGTCGGCGACGGCGTTCAGCGGCTGAGAGAGTTTCGAGCCGTCACGATAGATCGCCATTGCTTTGACCATGAGTTCCCAGGAAGTTCTGTAGATTCGTTGTACGTCCGCCACGGTGGCGTGGTTCGGCATGTTGATGGTCTTCGAGATCGCGCCGCTGATGAACGGCTGCGCGGCCGCCATGATCCGGACGTGTGCCAGCGCGTCGATGTAGCGGCGACCGATGGCGCCGCACCGGTTCGCGCAATCGAAGATGGGCAGGTCGGTCTCCTTGAGGTGCGGGGCACCCTCGAGGGTCATCGTTCCGCAGCAGAAGGCGTTGGCCGTTCGGATCTGCTCCTTCGAGAAACCGAGGGCCTCGAGCATGTTGAACGCCGGATCGGCGAGCTCCCGCTCCGAGAAGCCGAGCTCGTCGCGGCAGAACTCGGTGCCGAGCGTCCATTGGTTGAAGGCGAAGGAGATGTCGAAGGTCGCCGGGAGCGCGTCCTCGAGCTTTTCGAGCGCCTCCTCGGTGAACCCCTTCGTTCGCAGCGCCTCGTGGTGGATGTGCGGCGCCGCCTTCAGCGTCGACGTGCCGCACGCGTAGCGCACGATCTCCTCGACCTGGCTCTCGGTGTAGCCGAGCGCGCCGAGCGCGGCGGGGACGCTCTGGTTGATGATCTTGAGGTAGCCGCCTCCGGCGAGCTTCTTGAACTTCACCAGCGCGAAGTCGGGCTCGATTCCCGTGGTGTCGCAGTCCATCACCAATCCGATCGTCCCCGTCGGGGCGATCACGGTGACCTGCGCGTTCCGGAACCCGTTCTCCTCGCCGAGCACGAGCGCCCGATCCCAGGCGACGCGGGCCGCTTCGGCCATGTCGGCCGGGCAGAGCAGGTCGTCGATCGCGACCGGCGGGACCGTCAGCCCTTCGTAGTCCGCGGTGTCGACGTTGTAGGCCGCGCGGCGGTGGTTTCGGATGACCCGCAACATGTTGTCGCGGTTTCGCTCGTAGCCGGGGAAGGGCCCCAACTCGCCGGACATCTCGGCGGAGGTAGCGTACGACTCGCCGCCCATGATCGCCGAGATCGCGCCCGTCGAGGCCATCGCCATCGGGCTGTCATACGGGATGCCGTTGCGCATGAGGAGCGCGCCGACATTCGCGAAGCCGAGACCCAGCGTGCGGAACTCGTACGACAGCTCGGCGATGCGGCGGCTGGGGAACTGCGCCATCAAGACGCTGATCTCCAGCACCATGGTCCACAACCGAGTCGCGTGGCGGAACGACTCGACGTCGAAGCCCGCCGCCGTGGCGAACTTCACGAGGTTCATGCTCGCGAGATTGCACGCGGTGTCGTCGAGGAACATGTACTCCGAGCACGGGTTCGACGCGCGGATCGGGCCGTCGGCGGGGCAGGTGTGCCACTCGTTGATCGTGCTGTCGTACTGGACGCCGGGATCGGCGCACGCCCACGCGTTGAACGCGATGGCGTCCCAGAGCTCCGTCGCCGGAAGCGTTCGGGCCACGGCGCCGTCGGTTCGACGGATCAGCTGCCACTCGCTGTCGTCGTCGAGCGCGGTGAAGAAGCGGTTCGGAACGCGCACGCTGTTGTTCGAGTTCTGGCCGCCGACCGTGCGGTACGCCTCCGACGTCCACGACGTGTCATAGGTCTCGAAGTCGATGCCGGTGTAGCCCTGGCCGGCGAGCTGCAGCACGCGCGCGACGTAAGACGTCGGCGTTCCGCCGCTGACGGCGCCCCGGATCGCCTCGGCGAGCGCGGCGTTCTTCTTGGCATCGGCGCGGGTCTCGGCGTCGCCGTGCTGCCAGTAGGCTTCGAAGATCACCTGCAACGACCGTTCGATCGCCTTGGAGCCGGCGACGAGGGAGGCCACCTTCTCCTCTTCGACCGTCTTCCAACTGATGAAGCTCTCGATGTCCGGATGGTCGAGGTCGAGGCAGACCATCTTCGCAGCCCGGCGTGTCGTGCCCCCGGATTTGATCGCGCCGGCCGCGCGGTCGCCGATGGCAAGAAAGCTCATCAGGCCGCTCGACTTTCCACCGCCTGAGAGGGGCTCGTTCTCGGCGCGGAGTGCGGAGAAGTTCGTGCCGGTGCCGCTGCCGTACTTGAACAGCCGGGCCTCGCGGGTCCAGAGGTCCATGATGCCGCCCTCGTTGACGAGGTCGTCACCGATGCTCTGGATGAAGCAGGCGTGAGGTTGCGGGTACGTGTAGGCGTCTTCGCTCGGTCGTGCGATCTCGTCTTCGGGTGAGACGCGCCAGTGCCCCTGGGCGGGGCCCGAGATGCCGTAGGCCCAGTTCAGCCCCGTGTTGAACCACTGCGGGGAGTTTGGCGCTGCCATCTGGGACGCCAGCATGTGGACGAGCTCGTCGTAAAACGCGCGCGCGTCATTCTCGGAGTCGAAGTACGCGTGTTTCCATCCCCAGTAGGTCCAGCAGCCGGCCAGGCGGTCGAACACGGTTCGGCAGTCCGTCTCCATGCAGGTGCGATCCGCCTCGGGCAGGGCGCGGAGCGCATCTGGATCCGGCTCCGAGCGTTGCAACCACTCCGGGACCTCTTCTTCGGCGACCCGACGGGTTGCAGCCGGAACGCCCGCCTTCCGGAAGTACTTCTGCGCGAGCACGTCGGTTGCGACCTGCGACCAGGAAGACGGCACCACGACGTCATCGCAGGCGAAGATCGTGGACCCGTCGGGGTCGCGGATCTCGCTGCGGCGCTCGACGAACTGGATTCCGGCGTAGGGAGACTGCCCGGGGCGGGTGTAGCGGCGAGTGACTTTCATCGTGGCGGACTGTCGGAGCGAGGGCTGCGGAGTGGGCGGTTGTCGGAGCGTACGATCCCGTCAGATACGCCCCGCGGTTGAGAAGCGTACCAGTTCGTCGGGACCTGCGTCCCGGAGTTCCGCGTCCCGGCCGCCCCTTCAGTGCGGTCGGGCTGGGGTCACGCCGGGGCGTGTGCGGAGGGTGTGGTCGTCGGCGGTTGACCATCCTCGACACCATGGAAACGGCCACGATGGGATCCCGCAAGAAATTGCCGGACCTTTTTCGGGCTCATGTCCAAGATGCTGTGCTGAGGCTTCGCCACTACCACTAGATGTTGTGGGTCGAACCCGTACTGGTTTACCGCTCTGATCGGCGAAGGTCAACCGCGTTTAGGAATGCCGTAAACAGCTGTAAATAAAAGCCAAAGCCCCGTCAGAGCAGGATGCGTGCCAAGGTTCGGCGGAGCGCGCGCACTCCGCAAGAGCTTACATAAGTGGAAACGTTCCGGTCACTTGGGTGAGCTTCACGCGACGAGCCCGAGGATCGTGCCGAAGATCGTCCCGATCCAACCCGCCGCAGATGGCGTCAAACTCCACCCGACACCGTGCATTCGGGGGACGATCCTCGAAACGATCTCAGGGTTGTCCAACCTCGTCGTAGACCGCGAAGAACACCCGGCGCTCCTCGCGCCGCATCTCCGCCTCCTCTTCCGGCGTCCCGTGATCGTGTCCCAACAGGTGCAACACGCCGTGGACCGCCAGGAAGAGAAGCTCCTCGTCCAATCCCCAATCCATCGCCCGATCGAGCTCCTCGCACACCCGGCGCCGGTGGTCGCCGCTCGTCGCCATGTGCGTCGCCGTCTCGACCGAGATCACCACGTCGCCGAGCACGTGTGGCGTCAGCGCGGCGTCCTCCGCTTCCTGCAGTGCGAACGACAGAACGTCGGTCGACTCGTCCATACCCCGCCATGTCCGGTTCAGCTCGCGGATCTCCTCGTCGTCAGTCAGCAGGACCGTGGACTCGGTGCGCGGATCACATCCCAAGACGCCGTAGATGGAGGCCACTCTCCTCGCGAGTCTCTGGCGGCTCGAGGTCGCCATCTGTGGGAGGTGTTCCCGGATCATCATCTCGATCATCATCCGCCTCCCCGTCCTCGGCTTCCCTGGACGTGTCGGTCTTTCGCTGGCCCCGCGGGGGCTGACTCTTACGGGCGTCGGGGTACTCCGGCCGATGGTGGTAGAACGCGGTGAGCCGGAGAAGGAACGCCTGCGCGATGACGTTCAGATCCTTGAGCGTCAGATCGCAGTCGTCGAGCTGCCCGTCGATGAACGCCTTGTTGATCATCTTCTGGACGAGCCCCTTGAGGTGCGCGTGGCTCGGATCGGGCAGCGAGCGTGATGCGGCCTCGAGTCCATCGGCGATCATGCAGATGGCGGTCTCGCGCGAGCGCGGCTTCGGTCCGGCATACCGGTAATCCGCCTCGTTCACGTCCTCCTGCTGTTCCAGCGCGCGTCGGTAGAAGAACGCGATCAGGCTCGTCCCGTGGTGCTCCTTGATGAAGTCGACGATCTCCTTCGGAAGCTTGTACTGACGCGCGAGCTCGACCCCGTCCTTCACATGCGCCTTGATCACCAGGGCGCTCATGTTGGGTTTGAGCTTGTCGTGGGGGTTCACGCCAGCCTGGTTCTCCGCGAAATACTGCGGAGTCTTCATCTTCCCGATGTCGTGGAAGTAGCTGCCGACGCGGCCCAACAAGGCGTTCGCGCCGACGACCTCGCACGCGGCCTCGACCAGCTGTCCGACCATCATGCTGTGGTGGTAGGAGCCGGGAGCTTTGAGGATCAGCTCCTTGAGGGCCGGGTGATTCAGATTGGCCAGCTCCATCAGACGCATATCGGTCGTGTAGCGGAACACGACTTCGAAGACCGGGAGCACCCCATAGACGAAGAGTGCGCTGACGACTCCACTCAGACCCGCGCACAACGCGATCTCCAGCATCTCTGCGCTCACCGGATCGCCTCCGACGAGCGCGAGCCCCAACGCCGTGCCTACCATGACGCCGCCCACGATCCCGCCAGCCCGCATGATGTCCGTGCGCGTCTGCGCGCTCCCGACCGCCGCGTTGGCGACGATCGACGCGACGAGCGCATAGGCGACGTATGCGACGTCGAAGTCGAAGAGCACCCCGGCCAGGATCGCGTAGACCAGCCCGTAGACGAGGGCGTTCTCGGCGTTCGTCAGGATCCGGACCAACATCGCGCCCATCGCGAACGGGACGAGCACGTAGAGGGCGTCGACCGGCGTCTTCACCTGATCGACCACCTGATCGCTCAGAAAGATCCCGACCCGCGTGATGGCAAGATGCGAGATCAGCACGCACGCCATCATCGTCAGGTCCTTCGCCTCTCGGCTGAACCGGCGCAGATTGCCGAGGGCGAACACGAGGATCGGGAAGATCAACAGCACGGCCAGTCCGGCGGCGCCGAGGAACGTCTGCACCCGCGTCGACTCCGGAGGAGCCGACTCGCGCATCACCGTGAGGACCTGCCAGTCGTCGCGGCTGATCACCTGGCCGCGTGCGACCAGGAGCTCACCCTCGCGGACCTGCTGGGTCTGGCTCTCGCGGAAGTTCGCTGCCGCGGTGTCCATCGCGGTTCGCTGGCGAATTTGCG
>CAZFPM010000131.1:12654-16476 GCA_964520965.1 uncultured Myxococcales bacterium | reverse complement strand
TCTTGCCAGCGGTTCCGCTGTGTCACGCTCGCTCGGTCCAGACTCTTGGTCAGCTCTCTAGTCGTCCTCCGCCTCTGTCGCCGACGGCGACGCGAGCGGTCGCACGCGGCCCGGCACGGGCAACGACTCCCCGGAGACCGACTCCCCGTTGTCGGTGATCCGAACCTGGACGAGATCGAACGACGCATCGAACCGCTCGCTCTGTGCGTTTACGCCGATCCAATTGCGTTCGATCGCGCCGCGCTCTCCGCTCACGTCGGCGATATCGGAGACCTGCACGCCCACCGACTCGCTGTCCGTCACCGTAAAGTCGACGACCCGCACCGTGGCGGCGTCCGACGCGACCAACCCGATGCCGCCACACTCCGGTTCGGGGCAGCCCGGCCACGCGGTGTCGTCGATGCTGAGGTCGGTGGCCGCCAGCGTGCTTCGCTCCCCATTTGCCACCACCGCGGCCCCCGTAGTGTCCACGACTCGGAACACCGAGGCGTCGACCGACGAGGCGCCCTGCACCTGCAACCCGACCGCGACCGCGCCGCTCGCCGACGCACCCGACGAGGTGATCTCGGCATCCGCAAGGTCTGCGTGGGCGCCGCCGTCGAGGAAGATCCCGACTCCGCGCGTGTCCCGGAGCCGCATGCGGGCAAGGTCGAGCGTTCCGCTCTGCTCGGCGGCGAGCCCCCAACGATCGACAGCGTCCGACTGGGCCGACGACGACGACGAGACGACGAGATCGGTCGCGGTCACCGCCGCGCCGGCGCCCACCGCGTAGATCCCAACGTCGTGCTCGCCGTCGACGAGAGCTCGAGCGAGCGTCGCGCTCGCCGAGCCCTGCACCTCGACACCACGGCTGGCGGTACCGGTGCTCGGGAGCGTCCCACGGATCTCGATGTCGGTCAGGTCGATCGCGCTCCCGGCCGCGGCGCCGAACACGGCGACCTCGTGATTGCCGACGACGGTCAGCCGCGCGCCGACGACGGACGCACCGGCCTCGGCGACGAGGCCGCGGCCCCCGCGCCCGTCGCTCGGGCGGGTCTGCGTGTTTGCGACGACGACGTCGGCGAGATCGACGACCGTGCCGGCCCCCGTCGCGAAGACGCCGACGTCGTGGTTCCCGACGACGTGCCCACGTGTGACGGTGATGTCGGCGCCGCCGTCGGCGACGAGTCCCTGCCCGGCCGCCATGGTCTGCGCGTCCGGCAGGGTCCCGCGAACCAGCACGTCGACCAGCGACACCCGGGCGCCGAGGCCGCGCGCCGCCACTCCGAACGCGTGGTTGCGGTCGACGACGGCCCGGGTCATCGAGAGCTCGCCGCCGCTGTCCGCCGAGACGCCGCCGCCGGCACTCGCGTCCAGATCGTGGGAGAGGGTGTCGCGCACGAGTACGTCGGTCAGGGTGACCACGGTCCCGGCGTCCGACGCCGAGACGGCGACGGCGCGGTTGCGCTCCAGCACGAGCCGCACGCCCGTCACGTGTGCGCCTTCGGTCGCTGCGAGCCCGGACCCGAACGCGCCGTCTCGCGCTCTCTCGACCGTGTCGCGAACCACGACATCGGCGAGGTCGACGATCGTCCCCGATTGTCCCGCGAACACCCCGTAGTCCCGATTCCCGACCACGATCGTCTCGCCGAGCGTCACCCGGGCGCCCTGCACGGCGTGAACACCACGTCCGCCGGTGTCTCCCCGCCGGGCCTCGACCTGCGTGTCGCGGACGACCGCGCGTGTCAGGGCCAACGTCGAACCACGGCCGACGACGGCGACGGCGATGTCCGCATTGCCGGCGACTTCCACGGCGTCGCCGGCGACCGACGCCCCCTCTTCGACCACGATGGCGCGCCCGAGGGTGCCGTCGGGGAGCGGAATCGTGTCTGCGACGACGACCCGGGACACGGAGATCGCCGATCCCTGGGCAGCGACGATCCCGATTCCCGTCGACGCGGCAATCCGCACGGCCTGCAGGCGGCCGAGGCCAGCGGCTCGCACGCTCGAGACGCCGAGGCTGTCGCCGACGATGGTCAGGTCGGTGGCGAAGGGTGCACCGACACCGGCAAAGGTGATCGTGCCGCGGGTCGGGTCCGCACCCGGCGCCACCAGGGTCGTCTCCTCGACACAAGCACCGACGACGGCGATCCGACGGGCCAGGAGCACCGCGCCGACGTATCGCCCTGGCGCAACCGCGACGATGCCGCCGTCCAATGCGACGTCGACCGCCTGCTGGACCGTCGCCAAGGGCTGCTCGCGAGTACCGTCACCCTCCGAGCTCCCTCTCGCAGCGACGTAGACGATCGGCCCTGCGTAATCCGGCGCCTGCCCGCGGAGGGTGCTCAGGTCGGCCCAGAGGTCGTCGCCCGTCGGACAGTCGACCCCCTGTCGCACGCAATCCGCCTCACCCGGGACGGCCATCGTGCCGGGCGCGCAGTTCTCGGGGAGGTCGGGCGGGAGGCAGTAGGCGAAGGGAGCGATGTCGGACGCAGCGCTCGGATCCGCCGAATCGTCGAGCAGCGCCGGGACGGCCGACCAACCGGACGGGCACGCCCAGTCGGTGTACATCGACGCAGCGGGGCCGCACACCCCACCCCCCTCGAAGTGATCCCCGCCGGCAACGACGCCTCCGGGACAGGCATCCTCGGGCACTCCCTGCGGCAGTTGCGGCTGGCAGACGCCGTCGATCACGCCGGTCGCACAGCGCCCGTCGGCGCCACCCCCGGCACCGCCGAGAGGATCACCGACTGCGCCGCCGGGCGCGTCGCTGACACAACCCGCCCAGGCGCACCACGTGAGCGCGGCGAGCACGAACCCCGCCAAGCGCGGACCGGCGCCGGTGCTCGGCGGAGCCAGGACGTTCCCTGCGTCGTTGTTCATGACGCAACACTAACGCTGTTGCCCACGCCTGTCGAACAAGAGAACCCCCGCGGCGCTCCCGGGCGCGAAACGGAAACGCGCGGCGCGCCGAGCGTCGGCGGCTATTGGCAACTCGCGCGCACGGCCGCGCGCGCGGCGTTCTAACGTCTGGCGCAAGAGCGCCGCCGACTCGACGACTTGCGCCCGTTTGTCTTCTGGGACCGCTTGCAGCACCGCGTCGATGCACCGTTCGGTCAGTCCACGCAGGCGCGTCGCCTCTTCTTGGCCCGAGTCGGTGAGACCGACGCGCACACGCCGCCGGTCTTCGGAGTCGCGACTCCGGTCGACCCAACCGCGAACGACGAGTCCGTCGAGCAGCCGGGTCATGGCGCTCGGAGAGCTCCCGACCTCGTCGGCGAGGACGCCGACGTCCCGGGGCCCTTCGAGCAGAGCCTGGAGCACGGTGCATTGCTGAACGGTGACCGTGCCGCAGCAGACACGGTCTCGCTCGAACATGCCGAAGTCGCGACTGAGCGCGACCAGGTCGTCGACGAACTCACTCATGGCTTCCGGGCGGAGATCTCGTAGCTCCAGACCGTCTCTGCGATGGCGCGGGCGCGCTCGACGCCGACCGCGGCGATGGTCTTTGCGACCAGGGGGTCGCTCAAATCACCCAGGAGGATAGCGCCGGCCGGCCGCCGCGTGAACTCGATGTCGACGAAGCCGGCATCACGCATCGCTGCACGGAACGCCTCGCGGAACGCTGCGGGCTTGTCCGGACTGAGGTTGATCACGCAGTTCGAGATCACGACGTTCGCGGTCTCGCTCGCGACCGGCATGTCCTCGATCAGACCCTCGCGGAAGTGACGGCAGCGGTAGACTGGGGCTCCCCCCCTTGCGTCGCTACGCGCCGCTGTCCCCCACGAGTGGGGGACGGCTGTGTGTCCACCGCCAGCGTGGGGAACACAGCCCCTCCCCACT
>CAZFPM010000131.1:0-12644 GCA_964520965.1 uncultured Myxococcales bacterium | reverse complement strand
GAGGAGCCTGCCAACGGCAGGCGGAGGGGGGAGCCGCAGTCTGCCGATCACGTGCGCCCAGGAGCAGCCGTCGACCCGCCGGCAGCGGTCGGCCGTCGCCTCCCCTACTCCGCCGGCACGCAGAAGCTGCCGGGGCCGCAGCGGAGTGTGATGTCTGGCGGCGTCGGGCAGTCGTCGTCGGTGACGCAGACGGCGAGGCACAGGCGGCCATCGCCCGGTGTCGGGGCGCAGGTGCAACCCATCGACGCGCCGTCCGGGCAGGCGCCGGGCTCGTCGCAGTCGGTCTCTTCAGTGCACGCGACCGGGCCGTCGCCGCCACCGTCGTCGTCACAATCGATCGCGCAGTTGTCGATGGTCTCGGGGCCGCCGCAGACGTCGTCGCCGCAGCAGGGCCTTCCCGGCTCGACCTCGTCGCAGGTCGGGAGCTCGCCGCCACTGCCGCAGTCGTCGGGGCACGAGGTGTCCTCGCCGGCGCCACAGATATCATCGCCGCAGATCGGCTCGTCGCCACCGCCGCCGCAGTCGGCGGGACACGAGTCGGCCTCGACGGCATCGCAGTACGAGTCCCCGCAGGCGGCCGCAGGCACCACGCTTTCGAAGGTAGCGCCGAGCCGAACGCAGCGGACGTGGTTGTAGATGCGGATCGCGTCGCCCTGGGGACCGTGGCCGGTCGGCCAGTCGGCCGGGTCGCCCGTCTTGGGGTCACCGCGTTGGGCGCCGGCGCCGTGCACGTCGCGCCACGCGCCATCCATGTAGCCCATGGAGCGGCCGAAGTTGACGTAGGCACCGCTGGCGCCCTCGTGTCCGTCGCGCCAGCTGACGTGGGTGGTCGAAGACCAGTAGGCGGCGAAGTCCGCAGCGCCGCCCTCGTTCGTAATCCCGGTAGCCTCGAACATGGGATCGATGGCGGCCGAGCTCGTCGTCGACGGCGAGCGGGTGTAGTCGACGAGGCTGTGCAACTCCTTGACGTTGGGCAGGCGCCAGTCGTCGTGTCCGGCCAGTTCGAGATCCTCGCACCAGCCCAACGCCTCGGGCCAATCGAGGCCATCGACGCTGTCGCCGCGCTGCCACATCAGGCCGCTGGCTGCGTCGGTGATCGTCCCGTCGCCGTTGTCGGCAAAGTCGTTGATTCCGTACGCGTCTCCGCGCACGTACAGCACGAAGAACTCCTTGTCCCCGGGGCGCCCGGGGAGCGGGCCGGTGCCGTAACCCTTGATGCGACCATCGGCGAAGTTGACGCCGAACATCATGTCGTCGTCCAATCCGCCGCCGACGTAGAACGTGGTGGTCGCGAACTGCGCGTCGATGAGCCGCTCGCCGGCGCCGGTGTCTCCGTATGCGAATACGAAGAGGTCGCTGATGAAGGGCCGCATACCGTCGGTGCTCGACCCCTCGTATCCGCTGGGGTCGCGGCCGTTGAAGTCGATCAGCGAGTAGAGCTCCTCGATCGTCGGCAGGCGCCAGTCGTCGTACCCGCCGAGCCGGAACGAGGCGGCGGCAGCCGCGGCCTCGTCCCAGGTCATCTTCGCACCCGGGTCCTGCTGCCACATGAGCCCGGTCACGTGATCCGTGAGCGTACCGTCACCGTTGTCGACGAGGTCGAAGGGGTTGCCGTGATATTGGGCGTCCTGGCCGAAGCGCGCGTCGATGAGCCCCTCGCACGCCTCCTCGACTTCGAGCCCGAAGCAGCGGTCCTGACCCGTGTCGACGATCGCATAGGTCAGACCCTCGACGGGCGGGCCCGTGTCGCCCGGCGCGTCGCCGCCCGTGTCGATCGGCGCGTCGCCACCCGCATCGCCTGGCGCATCGCCGCCCGTGTCGATCGGCGCGTCGCCGCCCGTGTCGATCAGCGCGTCGCTGCCCATGTCGATCGGCGCATCACCGCCCGCGTCGCTCGGCGTGTCGGCGGGTGCGTCGGTCGCCGTGTCGGCGGGCGCGTCGCTACCGTCGTCCATCGCGACGTCTGCGCTGGCGTCGAGACCGGTTTCTCCGTGCCCGGAGCGGCCGTCTTCGGTGCCCGCGTCAGAGCCGGTGCCCGTGGAGCCAGGATTCGTCCCGCAGGCGGCGAGCGCGGTGATCAGGAGCGTGATCAGGACGGTGTGGATGCGAAGCATGTTCCTCTTCCAGGGGTCGGGTGGGTGACGCGAAGCCGCGGGGGGGCGGGGGCGGGAGGGGTTCGCGCAAAGGCGCAAAGGTGCAAAGGCACGAAGGGGCACAGGCGCGGAGGCCCGAGGGGGCAAGGGCGCGTTGGGGGCACAGGCGCGAAGGGTCGGGAGGGCGTTGCGGGCCGGGTGTGGGCACGAACGCGAGAACTCCGCTGTTGGGATGCCATGGTATTCGGGGAGGGGGGTCCGGTGCAGGTGTCCCGATGGGCACCCCTGTTGATACCGGCCGGGCATAGGCTCGAGCGAGCGAGTCGAGGTTGCTGAACGCAGACCGGGCGGGGACTTGGGAATCCGGCGGGGCTGCGGGGCGGCGGCAAGGAGGAGCCGACGCGGCAACCGCTGCTGGGGTTGGTGTCGCGCCGGAGCACCGGCGCCTCGTCTCCGGAGCTCGGCCGGAGACCCGAGGTCGTTGCGCCCATGGGAAACCCGTGGCAAGCGTACCGACACACCCAAGGAGGTCTCGTGGGAAAGACGACCGTTCCGTTCCTCACGGAAAGTCGCCGCGCGCGCGACAAGTACGCCGCACCGGACACGCTCATCAATGACCCGGACGCCATCGTGATCGGGTCCGGGATCGGCGGTATGTCGATCGCTTCGATCCTGGCTCAGAAGAAGGGCTGGCGGGTGCTGCTGCTCGAGGGCAACGCGGTGCCCGGCGGCTGCACGCACAACCACGAGATCGAAGGTTTCGAATGGCCGAGCGGCATCGACTCGATCGGCGACATGGACGCCTCGATCGGCCGCGGGATCAATCGTCCGACCATCGACTACGTAAGCGGCGGCAACCTGGATTGGGCGAAGATGCCCGACGACCACGAGATCTGCCACTACGACGATGGAAAGGACGAGTACCGGTGGTTCTCCAGCCCGGAGAAGAACATCGAGTGGCTCGGCGAGAAGTTCCCCGGCGAGGGAGACAAGATCCGGCGTTACTACGCGCTCGAAGAGCAGATCGAGCGCTCGCTTTGGGCGTGGGCGGTCACGAAGCTGCTGCCAGAGTGGATCCCGTTGGCGATCCGCGAGGGTTTCTACAAGGTGTTCGGCGGCAAGTGGCGGTCGTACATGTTCCAGAAGACGGAGCACGTGTTCCGCAATGTGCTGGGCATGTCGGAGAAGCTCTCCTCGCTGTTCTGTTACATGTACGGCAACCACGGGCGCACCCCGGACCAGTCGCCCTTCGCGTTCCACGCGGTCAACCTGTTCCACTACCGCCACGGGGCGTACTTCCCGGTGGGCGGTTCCGGGCAGATCCCGGAGTGCATCATCCCGGTGATCGAGGCGGCGGGCGGCCAGCTCGCGGTCAGCTGCAAGGTCAAGCAGATCGTGGTGGAGGGCAACACCGCCGTGGGTGTCGAGCTCCACGACGGCCGCACGATCCGCGCGCCGATGGTGATCAGCGACGCGTCCGCCCACACCACCTTGACGGAGCTCCTGCCGCGCGAGGTCTCCGAGCGCCACGGGTATCCGCAGAAGTTCGAGTCCCTGCGGCCGAGCGTCGCTCACCTGTACCTCATGGTGGGCTACGACGAGGACATCGATCTGCCGAAGCAGATCTTCTGGGAGATCCCGAGCTACGACATTCCCGCCACCGACGGGCGCTACAAGGCGCAGATGGATTTCTCGGGCATGGGCACCTACGTGCTGTGCCCCTCGGCGCGTGACCCGTCGCACGGCCAGCGCTACCCGGGCAAGAGCACCGTCGTCGTGTTGGCCGAGGTGCCCTACCCATGGGTGGAGAGGACCCGGGAGGATCCGGAGTTTGCCGACCAGTTCCGCGCCGATGTCGAAGCCCATCTGACGGCGATCATGCATCGCGCGATCCCGGCGCTGAAGGACAAGACCCCGGCCGTGGTCCGCGCCGGCGCCCCCGTGGGCTGCAACCCATGGGCGTGGGAGGCCTGCTCTCTGGGGCTCGAACCGAGCGCGGATCGGTTCACGGTCCACACCCACTGGCTGCGCCCGAAGACGCGGGTGAAGAACCTGTATCTGACGGGCCAGGATATCCTCTCGATGGGCTTCTCCGGAGCGATGCTGGGCGCCCGGCTGTGCTTCACGGCCATCACCGGCAATTGGTTCCACATGCTGCGGAAGCGCCTGGACTGAGCAACGCCCCCCGAACCGCCCCTGCACCTGCGGGAGAAAGACGTGGCGCTCAGGCCGACCAGATACCGGGTTGCGCGGCTGCTGGCACCCTTTCACGTGGTCGTCGAGATTCGATCCGTCGAGGGGGAGATCGTCGACAACGGTGAGGTGTCGGTCGTCGGGATCGTGCGGCGCAGATACGGGTGGAGGCGGGGATTGCGGCCGGGCGATCGGGCCCGCTTCCCGGTGTGCGTCCTCGAGCACGAGCACTCGCCGATGCCCCGCGGCGGTGCGAGATGGCTGGCGTTGGCCAAGGTCGAGCCGGGTGCGCTGATCGAGGTCTACCTCGACGGCGACCCGCCCAACCTGGTCCCCGCGCTCTGGCAGTACGAGTTGGTCGACCGACCGGGTCCCAAGCCGGTCATGCGCTGGTGGCACCACCCCTTGGGATGATGCTGAGCCACGAAGGGGCGCGGGCAGTGCTGGCGGTGGAGAGGGCCCGTGGGCCGACGGACTCGAACCTGCGCCGAAGCATCTGCACGGCGCTCCCGCTTCGAATCCGAACGGCACCGGTGTGCCGGACCCGCACTTCATGACGTCCGTATCGAGTTCGAGCTCCGCGTCGTCGCGTCCATCGGAGTGCGTGCCGGCACCGTCGCAGGCTTCCGGCGCACCGGCGAAGACCGTTGGAGACGAGCCGTCGCAATCGACCAGGATGTGCTCGCGGAGTTCCCGTGGACGGTCGTCGGCGACGACGGGGATCAATACGACGAGACCCTCCACAGTGGCACGTCGAGGCCGAGCGTCGCCGAGAACCGGACGGCGTCGTCGACCAAGCCGGAGTCGGCCTCTCCACGGCCGGCCGGATGGTACGCGCACCCCAACGCGAGGACCAGGGGCGTTCTGCCGAGCCCGAACTGAATGGACCCCGAAGGCGCGACCAGCGCTGCCAGCTCGAGCGGCGCCTCCTGGTCTACGTCGTCCTCGGTGCTCTCCGTCGAGCCGTCGGGATCGTCGACCCGCCAGTCCATCACCGCCCCGATATCGAGCACCCCGACCAGGACCTCGAACGTGCCACGTTTCTGACCTCCGATGGGCCAGCTGAACCCGACCCCGATGGGCGCGGACACCCCCAACCGGGTGCCGTTGCTGGTCCTGGTATCATCCAGTACCAGCTCGTATCCGCCGGTCAGTCCGACCCGCGCCCCGACGGAGATCATGGGCCCGACTCGCTTCTCGAGGTAGGTGGTCGCGGGCACCAGCGAGTCCTCCAGCACCGCGGCCATCTCTTCGCGCGTCTCGGCCTCGAGGATCTCCACGGCGACCCACATCACGCGGGCGACCGACCCGTCTACGTGTGCGGCGACCGCGCGGATGAGCGGCGCCATGGCCCGGAACCAGTCACCCTCCATCGCCAAACGGAGAAACTCGACGGCGGTGTCGAGCGCGTCTTCGAACTCCGACGCGACGGTTGCCGAAGTCAACTCCTCGGCGAGGGTGATCCAGAGCCGTCCGAGCTCGTCGACGAGCTCCAATGCGAGGTGGGGTCGATCGTCCGGCTCCGCCTCGGCGAGCCGAACGGCCAGATCCGCGACGCGCTCGATACGGCGAGGGATACGGTCCATCGCGCCGCGGACGGCAGTAGACAGGCTATCGACGTCGGTCTCGAGGCTCTGAAGCCACGCGACGAAGGTCGGGGAGTCCGCGGCCGCCCGGATGCGCAATTCGACGAGCGCGGCCGCCGCCTCGAGTTGGGCCGGCGTCGGCGTTCCGTCACCCACCCCGGCCTCGATCAGGTGCGCGATCACGGTCGAGACCAGCCAGATCGAGTTCCCGACATCGGTCGCATCGCGACTGTCGCCACGCCGGATGCGGTCGGCGATGTCCTGGAGCGTCAACGCGTGATGTACGAGGCGGCCGCCATCGACCGCCTGGGCTCCCACCCCCAGACCCAACGCAGCCGCAGCTGCCGGCGCAGAATCCGCCTCGGCCGCAACGACGTAAGCTCCTCGGCGGGGGAGCTCCCGCAAGTCACGCTCGAATGCGTCGCGCAGCGCGAACACCGGGAGTTGAACAGCCGCGGACGAAGCGTTCGGAACCGCGGAGAGCGCGTCGCAGGTGTACTCGAGCAGCCCACGATGGACTGGCCCCCCGTCGTTCTCGCGGCAGACGGTCGCGTGCAACACGTCGTTGGCGAGGTGCTGCACCACGCGCTGCGTCTGTGACTCGACGGCGTCCACCAGATCTGAGACGAGCAGATTCCCCAATCCCCCGACGCCACCGATCGATGCGGGTCCGACTCCCTGTCGATGGCGCTGACCGCGCGTCGCCTGGAGAAGCAGAATCGCGTCGTCGAGCAGCTCCTCGTCGAGCGTATCCAGGCCCGCGAACTCGGTTCCCGCTCGAGACGGAGGCTCCCCGGCCGCGCGAAGGCTGTGAATCGCGGCGTACCCGGACTCGATCTCCGGGTACGCGAGGAGGGTCTCTCGAACGCTCTCCGGGGCGCAGGCGCGCAGTATCGTCTCCGCCTCTTCGGACTCCTCTTCCCAACTCAGGAATCCAAGGGCTCTGACCGCCTCGGCAGCCTGCCGCCAGCCGATCTCGTGGTCGTCCGCTCCGACGAACGAACGCGCGGCCACTGTCTGGATCTGCACGGTTCCCGCGGGCAAGTCGAATACGAATCCGGTGGTCCCCGCGCATAGGGAGGCCAGTGCATCGTCGTCGCTCAGCACCGAGTCGAGCGCCGGCGCACAGCCATCCGGAAGATCTTGGCGCGATGGCATCTCCGGGCTGGCAGCCGTGCACAGCTCCAGCACCGAGCCAGCGCGCGCGACGACCAACCCGCGGTTGGGGATCGACACGCGTTCGGCGGCGTGCGCCGATCGGACCGCAACGACCTGCGCCGCGAACGTCAGTGTAGCGATCGACCATCGCCCGGCCCTCACTGTGCACCTCCGATCAGACGGAGCTCGAGGACAGCGCGGATCGCCGAGTCCAGGGGCCGCCAGTCGTCTTCGCGCGGGTCGCGCGGGTCGACGACGTGCAGCATGGCGTCGACCCCTGCGGACCCGGTCATTTCCAGACCGAGCACGGTGTGCGAGACAGCGCCCTCGTCGAGGTCCACCAGCACCGGGACGTCGCCGTCCAAGAGTTCGAACATCTCGGCCTCCGATGGGGTCTCGTGCTCGATGACCAGGATCAGCTGGTCGGGCACCAGCACCGCCAACCCTGCTTGGAGCTCACCGATCGTCGTGCCCCCCAGGTCCCCGTCCCGATCGCCGTCGCGACCTCGTCGAGGGGAACTTCGCGTTCGTCGTAGTGCCAGAGCCACATGCACAGGCTGGCGGGCACGCACCACGTCTGTTCATCGCCCTGAGAAACAAGATGCATCTGCACCCCTCCATCGGCCGCTGCGTCTGCGCTGATTCGTTCGATTGTGTTCCCAGCAAGCCGCCGTCGTGCCCTGTTGTCAACCCCGCCCGTCGTCCCGGAGTTCCGTGCGGACGGAGGGTGGACGAGAGCAACCGAGCACGCCTGCCAGCGGCTGGCGGCGCAGGGCGGTAGTGCGAGTCCCGGACGCACCAACGAAGAAAGCCCGACTCGGAAGAGTCGGGCTTTCTGAAGGCGGGGTGGACGAGAGCAACCGAGCACGCCTGCCAGTGGCTGGCGGCGCAGGGCGGTAGTGCGAGTCCCGGACGCACCAACGAAGAAAGCGGGGTGGACGGGACTCGAACCCGCGGCCTCCGGCGTGACAGGCCGGCGTTATAACCAACTTAACTACCACCCCTGGTAGTCCCTCGGCGAGCGAGGGAGCGCGGTTATACGGAATGCGCAGACGCGTCGTCAAGACCTTTACTTCAGCTTTTCTTCGCGGGGGTCGAACCGCCGCCCCGACCGCGGGACAAGGTCGTGATCCGAAGAGAGAATCTGCGCCCATCGTCGCCCGTCCGGGGCCTGCTCGACTGGTGCGCGACTCCTCGGACCCACGCGGCCGGCATCACCGGGGATCCGGATCGACGGGAGACGTCGACACGGGGGTCGCGCAGCCCCGTTTCGATGGCTATGCTTCCTCGGACCCGTTCTGCCGCCCCCGAAGCGACCGTGCCCACCGAGAACGCCGCTGCCGACGACATCGTCCGGCGGATCGCGCACCGCCAGGAGCGCGTCCACATCAACCTCGGACCGGACTGCAACAACAACTGCCTCTTCTGCATGGAAGAGGACCGCGACCTGCGCGCGGTGGTCAACGCATCGCTGACGCCGGAGCGGATCCGGAGGATCCTGGAGGAGAACGCCGGCGCCGAGGAGGTCTGCTTCACGTCCGGGGAGCCGACGATGGTCGAGGGGCTCCCGGAGTACGTCGCCTGGGCGAAGGACCTCCGGTTCCGCCGCCGCAGTGTCATGACCAACGGGCGCCGCCTGGCGTACATGGGTTACGCGGCGCGCCTGGTGAAGGCAGGGATGAACTTCTTCTACATCTCCTGCCATGGCCACAACCGGAAGCTGCACGACTCCCTCGTTCGCTCGCGCGGCGCCTTCGAGCAGACGGTCGCCGGCATCGAGAACATCGCGAAGCTGCTCAAGTACGGCGTCACGCTGCACACCAGCACGGTGATCACGAAGCGCAATGTCGAGCATCTCGGCGCGATCTACGCGTTCCTGCGTGAGCGGGGGGTGCAGCAGGTCGTGCTGAACGTGCTGCAGGCCAACGGTCGCGCTCACACGAACTTCGACCGCGTCTTCCCGCCCTACTCCACCATCGTCGCCGAGGTGCAGCGCTTCCTCGACGAGTGCGACGAGGTGGACCCGCCCGCCTTCCTGGTCGATATCCCGCTCTGCACCACGGAGTCGCTCCCCGACTTCAACCGGGGATACGTCGAGCGCTACGTCCACTACGAGGTCGCCGATGTCGAGGGCGGCTCGATGGACGCCGGCGACGAGGTCGCGGCGCGCGCGCGGCGGAGCAAGGACGGCGAGTTCCTGGAGGTGACCCGCGCCGACCTCGACGACACGCAGCGGGCCAAGCGCGACGAGTGCCGCACCTGCAAGCACGACGCGTCCTGCGAGGGGGTGTGGAAGAACTACATCGCGCGGTACGGTTGGGACGAGTTCGTCCCGGTGGAGTAGGCGCGCGCGCCACCGTCGGGGTCGCGAAAGCGACGCGGTCGGGGTCGCGAAAGCGACGCGGTCGGGGTCGCGAAAGCGACGCGGTCGGGGCCTCGGAAGCGACGCGGTCGGGGCCTCGGAAGCGGCGATGTCCGGGTCGACATCGGGCTCCCGCCCGGCGGTGCGTCGCAACGGATCGAGCAGCGCGCCGAGGAGGGGTTGACGCGTCGCGTCACCGCTCGCACACTGCTGACCGGCGGCGCCGCCTCGAGGGTGGAGCCGGCGCCACACCCCCGACTCTCCGAGGTTCGTTGTGTCGACCCCTACGCAACCCTCCGGACCCACCGCGGGCGAGGTTCTTGCGCGCCGCGATGTCCGGCACGTCGTCGTGCTCGGTGCCAACGGCACCATGGGCTACGGCTCGGGCGCCTTGTTCACCCGCGCCGTGCCGAAGGTCACCTTCCTCGCCCGGACCCGCAGCAAGGCCGAGCAGGGGCTCCACTCGGCGATTCGGCAGGTGCGCTCGCATACGGTCGAGGATCGCGTGGAGCTCGGTTCGTATGACGCCGACTTCGATCGGGTCGTCGCCGACGCCGACCTGATCTTCGAGGCGGTGACCGAGCGACTCGACATCAAGCACTCGATCTTCGAGCGCGTCGACCGTGTCCGACGCCCGGACTCGATCGTGGCGACGGTGACTTCGGGGTTGTCGATCAACTCCCTCGCCGCGCCGCACAGCGACTCGTTCCGACGCAACTTCGTGGGCCTGCACTTCTTCAACCCGGCGAACGTCATCGTCGGCACGGAGCTGATTCCGGGCGAGGAAACGGATCCGGAGGTCGTCGAGTGGGTGGACGCCTTCTCGACGAAGCGTCTGGGCCGCGAGATGGTTCACACGGCCGACCGGCCGGGATTCGCCGGCAACCGCGTCGGCTTCAAGGTTCTCAACGAGGTCGTCCAGCTGGCCGAAGAGCACGGCCCATGGCTGATGGACAACCTGATCGGTCGGTACACCGGACGCGCGCTCGCTCCGCTGGCCACGATCGACCTCGTCGGCTGGGACATCCACGCCGCGATCGTCGACAACATCTGGGCCAACTGTCCCGAGGACGAGGTCCGCGACACGCTGAAGATGCCCGAATACATGGGCGATTACATCGACGACGGCGTGCTCGGGAACAAGGTCGGACAGGGCTTCTTCAAGCGCGACGGCAAGCGGCGCCTGGCGCTGGACCCGGCCACCGGCGACTACGTCCCGGTCGACCGCCTGGACATGCCGGACCTCGGTTTCATCGGGACGGTCGCCGATCTCCATCGCGTGGGCCGCTACCGCGACGCGATGGCCGCTTTCGCCAACGCCGAGGGTCCGTTCGCCGCCCTCGCGCGGAAGGTGATCGCCGGGTACATCGCGTACTCCTTCAATCGCGTGGGGGAGGTCACCCAGACCATCGCGGGCATCGACCGGATCATGGGCTTCGGTTTCAACTGGGCCCCACCGAGCGTGCTGGTCGACACCCTCGGCCCGGACGCCACGGTCGCGATGATCGAAGAGGCGGGACTCGCAGTCCCGGAGGCCCTTCGACGGGCGCTTCGCGACGCCGGTGACGGCCGCCTCTTCACCGTGCCCCACGTCGACACCGGCAAATTCTTCATCGCCGCCTGACCCCACGGAGCCCGACCATGACTCATCGGAAAGTGTACGTGCTGGGCGGTCACCAGACGGACTTCGCCCGCAACTGGTCCAAGGAGAAGAAGCACATCGTCGCGATGATGCGCGAGACCGTGCTGGGCGCCCTCGAATCCACCAGCGTGGAGCCGTCGGAGATCGACGTCGCGCATGTCGGCAACTTCGCGGCCGAGCTCTACGCGAAGCAGGGACACCTGGGTGCGTTCGTCGTCGACGTCGACCCGGCGTTTCGCGGGCTTCCGACCGCCCGTCATGAGGCCGCGTGTGCTTCGGGATCCATCGCGCTGCTCGCCGCTTCGGCCGAGATCGAGGCCGGGCGGTACGGTTGCTCCCTCGTCGTCGGGGTCGAACAGATGAAGACCGTCGGGGCGACCGAGGGAGGCGACTTCCTCGGCACTGCCGCGTGGTACGATCGCGAGGCGAAGGGCATCGATTTTCCGTTCCCGAAGCTCTTCGGGCGCCTCGGCGACGCCTACGATGAGCGCTACGGCCTGGACGACGGCCACCTCGCGACGATCAGCGCGATCAACTACGACAACGCCAAGCGCAACCCGAGGGCGCAGACGCGCACGTGGTACATGAACGAGGCCCATGCGCGCTGCCGCACCGACGACAACCCGGCCGTCGGCGGTCGCATCCGGATCGCCGACTGCTCGCAGGTCACCGACGGCGCGGCCACGGTCATCCTGGCCTCCGAGGCGTTTGCTCGAGACTGGGCCGCCCGCCGCGGCCTGAAGCTCGCCGACGTACCCACCATCCTCGGCTGGGGTCACGCGACCGCGCCGATTCTGTTCTCGGACAAGATCGCCGAGAGCGAGGGCAACCCCTTCGTGCTCCCGCACGTCCGTCGCACCGTCACCGACGCCCTGGGCCGGGCCAGCCTCGAAGACGCCTGGGGGCTCCAGGCGATCGAGACCCACGACTGCTTCACGACGTCGGAGTACATGGCGATCGATCACTTCGGGCTCACGGCGCCCGGCGAGAGCTGGAAGGCGGTCGAAGAGGGGGTGATCGCCTTCGACGGCCGCCTGCCGATCAACCCGAGCGGCGGCCTGATCGGCGCTGGGCACCCGGTGGGCGCCACGGGCGTGCGACAGTTGCTGGACGGGTACAAGCAGGTGACCGCGACGGCCGGCGACTACCAGGTCCGGGGCGCGCGGCGGGTCGCTACGCTGAACATCGGCGGCAGCGGAACCACCAGCGTGTCGTTCGTGGTCGGGTACGCGTAACCCCGCATGACCACCGTCGGGGCGAGCCCCGACGGTGGGGGCGAGGCGTGCCTCGCCCCTACGGGTGCGTCATCGGTACCCATACCCATGCCAACGCCATCGCCCATGCGTCGTCCGTAGGGGCGAGGCATGCCTCGCCCCTGGCGCTATAGCCCGATTGGGCTATAGCGCCAGCCTCAGACCCACGTTTCCGGTATAGATCCCCATGCCATCGACGTCGTCCATGACGCGGTGGTACCAGACGCCGGCCCCGAGACCGAGGCGGTTGCCGAGGCCGAGGTCCACACCGACGCCGGCGTCGAACGCCGGCTCCCACTCCCGGCTGTTCCGGCGCGCAGTAGCTGAGGCGTAGAGGGCGGTTTCGGATCCGGTTGG
>CAZFPM010000130.1:13328-16491 GCA_964520965.1 uncultured Myxococcales bacterium | reverse complement strand
GAGGGCGTCGGTCGACGCGCCGCCGATTCGCGAGCCGGGCAGAGGCCCGCCCCCGCGCGAGCGTCGTACTCGCTCTTGCCCTCCTGGCTGCGGGGCTGTCGTCTTGCGGGCCCGATCGCCGCGGGGAGGACGGCGCGTTTCCGTCGTTGAGCATATCGCCGGAGACGATTCTCTTCGAGGCCGTGGCAGTGGGAAGCACCGACCTGCGGAGCTTCACGGCGCACAACTCCGGAGACGCGTCGCTGATCATCCGGGACGCCCAGGTCAATGGCCCGAGCGGTGTCTTCGTGATCGAGGACGGCTATACGCCCGAGATGGAGATTCCGTCGCTGGGCAGCGCGGAATTCTCCGTGTCGTACACGCCGGTGCAAGAGGCGGCGCCCACCGGCTCCATCCGCCTGGTCACCGACGCCGGCGACGGGGTGGTGGACCTCGTTGTTCGCGAAAGCGCCGGCCGTCTCTTCGTCTATCCGGATCCGGTCAACTTCGGCCGCGTCCCGGCGGGCGAGGTCGCGACGATCCAGACGGCGATCACAAACATCGGCGGCGCTCGACTCGTTGTCGACGACTTCTTCCTCGTCAGCGGTTCGGCCGCGTTCCACGTGCCCGAGGACCAGCTCCTGCTCGAGCCGATCGAGCTCGCCCCGGATCAGCGCTACGAGTTCGACATCGTCTACACGCCCGTCGACGATGGTTACGACTCCGGCGTCCTGATCGTCCGCTCCGACGATCCGGCCAACGAGGAGTACAACGTCGACGTCCTGGCCAACGATGCCGAGCCATGCATCGAGGTCAGCCACGAGCGTGACGGCTACGATTTCGGCGAGCGCGTCATCGAGATCACCCACGCCGAGGCGTTCACGGTCCGCAACTGCTCGGACCTCGAGTTCGGCGAGAACCTGATCGTCGACTCGATCTCGCTTCTGAACGACGCCGACTACCAGTCGAGCGACGCCTATGCACTCGCCGTGCTCCCCCAGTTCCCCCTCGACCTGGCGCCCGGCGCGGAGCACGCCTTCCTGGTCGAGTTCACGCCGACGGTCGACCGGCAGATCGAAGAGGCCGTGCTCCTGGTCGCGTCGAACGACCGCTACCAGCCGGTTGCCCGCGTCGAGATGCGCGGCAGTGGAACGGACGACGTGTGTCCCGTTCCCATCGTCGGCTGCACGGTCGCGGACAGCGGAGAAGCGCCGACGGACGAGCTCGTCGTGGCGCCGCTCGATACCGTGCTCTGCTCGGCATACGGGTCCACCGATGGAGATGGCGAGGTCGTGGGGTATCGCTGGGCGTTGCTCGACCGTCCGGAGGGCTCCGCGGCCGAAATGGATCGCGCCGTCGGAGTCGAGACGTCGTTCTTCGTCGATATCGCCGGCCAGTACGTCGTCTCTCTCGAGGTCGCAGACGACGACGGATGTTGGTCGCCGGAGCCCGCAACCGCGGTGATCACGACCGGCTGCGCCTGCGTGATGCACGTCCAGCTCGTCTGGACGACGCCCGGCGATCCCGACGAGCTCGACACCGGGGAGGGAGCCGGCGCCGATATCGACCTGCACATGCGACGCGACGACGGGTGCTGGGGCGACCTCGAGCTGGACTGCTACGCGGACAACCCGGCGCCCGACTGGGGCGTCGTCGGTGACCCCACCGACGATCCCCGTCTCGATGTCGATGACGAAGATGGCGCCGGCCCGGAGAACGTGAACCTCGACGAGGTCGAGAACGGCCGGACGTATTCCGTGGCGGTTCACTACGACGATGACCACGGCTTCGGCGAGAGCTTCGCCACCGTGCGCATCTGGCTCTTCGGGGAACTCGTCTACGAAGCGCGCGACCAATTGTTGCCCGCCTTGGGTTCGTGGTGGGAGGTGGCGAGCGTGGCGTGGCCGTCGTCGACCGTTACGCCGGTCGACCTCGTCCACGACGGTCGCCCGTCCTGCGACTGACCCGGCCCTGCTGAGGCAGCTCGTGCTGGTCCGACCATGGGGCGCAGCTGCACGAGGGGCGCCGCCCTCGACTCTCCAAGAGGGAATCGCGTGCGATTCCCGCTGGGGGTTCGAAGGGGGCGGAGTCCCCTTCGCGGAGCTCGAGGCAGCGCCTCGACCCGATCGGCCCTCCCCCTCCCCCCGCTCCCTTGCCAACGGCGCGCTGAGCTGCGATTGGCTTCGGACTGCTCGCACCCAGGAGAGAGCGATGTCCGAGCGCGTGTTGATCCGCCTTCGCATGTCCGAGCACGACGCCCACTACGCGGGCGGGCTGGTCGACGGAGCCCGCATGCTGAATCTCTTCGGCGACGTGGCGACCGAGTTGCTGATCCGCCACGACGGAGACGAGGGGTTGTTCCGGGCCTACGACGCGGTGGAGTTCCTCGCACCGGTCTATGCCGGCGACTACATCGAGGCGACCGGGGAGATCACCCACGTGGGACGCACGTCGCGGAAGATGACCTTCGAGGCGCGCAAGGTAATCCGGCCGGCACCGGAGCTCGGAGCGGACTCGGCGGCCGAGCTGCTCGACGAGCCGATCGTCGTCTGCCGAGCGAGCGGGACCTGCGTGGTGCCTGCGGACAAGCAGCGCTTCGCTGGGGAGTAGGGCGATGGACACGGTCATGATCACCGCCGCGATCAACGGGGCGGAGACGATGCGCGAGCACAACCCGTCGCTGCCGCTGCTGCCGGACGAGGTCGGGGAAGAGGCCCGCGCCTGCGCGGAAGCGGGGGCGTGCATCGTCCACCTGCACGGCCGTCGTCCGGACGGCAGCCCGACCCAGGATCTCGACACGTTCAGGGGCTACTTCGCCGCGATCCGCGAGCGCACGGACATCATCGTTCAGTTCTCCACCGGCGGTGCGGTCGGCATGGACCCCGAGGAGCGCATCGAGGCACTGGCGCTGCGGCCGGAGATGGCGACGCTGACGACGGGCACGTGCAACTTCGGCGACGATGTCTTCGCCAACCCGCTGCAGACCGTACGCCTCATCGCCGAGCGCATCCGCCAGTTCGACATCCGACCCGAGATCGAGGTGTTCGAGGCCGGAATGCTCGACACGGCGATTCGACTCCACGACGAGGGGCTCCTCTCCGGACCACAACACGTCGACTTCGTGCTCGGCGTCCCCGGCGCGATGAACGGAGACGAGGATCACCTCGACTACCTCGTGTCGAGG
>CAZFPM010000130.1:0-13318 GCA_964520965.1 uncultured Myxococcales bacterium | reverse complement strand
TGCGTCGCCGGGATCGGACGGCACGAGCTCCGCCTGGCGCGGCATGCCCTGGAGCAGGGTGGAAATGTCCGCGTCGGGCTGGAGGACAACATCTTCCTCGCCAAAGGGATCCTCGCCGACGGCACGCACTCACTTGTCGCGAAAGTGGCCGAGTTTGCTCGGGAAATTGGTCGCGAGCCCTGCCCGGTCGCGGCCGCGAGACAATGCTTCCGGGTCTCCGAGGTACGATTCCCCGTCGGATGACGCGGAAAGCCGCGCACGGCGCGGTTGCGCGCCCGATTCGCATGCGCTATGGCTCCAACGACGCGCTTTTGGGCAGACGCGGACTCCGAAACCCGCTGAAACCCGCATAAACGCTGAATCAGAACGCTTGACAACTCAAAATCGGCCGCTGTAGACTCTGCGGCACCGTTTTAGAATAATCGAGTGTTTTTAAACAGTTAGGGTAATTGTACCCTAATGCAACGCCCGGGAGGCAACACGATGACGAAGGCAGATCTGATCGATTCGGTTCACGGCAAGGCGGATGGGCTCTCCAAGAAGGCGGTCGGCGAGCTCGTCGACGCGACGTTCGACGCCCTCGGCGCCGCGATCCGCGGTGGCCGTTTCTCGTACCCCGGCTTCGGTACGTTCACGGTGAAGGAGAACAAGGCGCGCGAGGGTCGTAACCCGCAGACCGGCGCCAAGATCCGCATCCCGAAGAGCAAGACCGTGCGCTTCAAGCCCGCCCCGAAGTTCAAGGACAGCCTGTAGGTCCTCGATTTTCGACGACGGCGCCGGCCCTCGGGCCGGCGTTGGTCGTTTTGGGCCCACCAATCCGCGGGGCTCCCCGCTCCCGTTGTTCGTTGCGCTCCCCGTTGCTCTCAGCTGCGCTTGCGGACTCGCGCGAGGCGGTTGCGGACCGCGGTCGAGGCGGGGCCCGGAAGGTTGAGGAGGATTGGCAGGCTGACGACCCCGAAGATGACTCCGAGCGCCAGGAACGCGGGAAGCGCGGGCCATCGGGTCGCCGCTACCGGGGAGCCGCCGAGGAAGGCCAACAGACCGATGCACACGGCGCCCGCGGGCACTGCCGCGAGAAGGCCGTCGAGCAGTCCGCGCACGAACGCGCGCCCCGGGCCGCGGCCGAATCGGGCGTGGAAGAGGACGACCTGACCGACCGTTGCGGTACTCACGGCGATGACAGTGGCCCATGACAAGCCCACGACGCCGCCGCGGCGCGCCAGCCAGGCGTAGAGGGGGACGGCCGCGAGGAAGATCGCTGTCGACAGGACGGTCGGGGCCCACATCGACTCCCGCGCGTAGAAACCGCGGAGCACGACCGCGTGTACGGCCCATGCAGCGACGGCGCCCGCCTGGATCGCCAGCAGAAGCGCGGTCTGAGCGGCGTCGGCGTCGGTGTAGGCCCCGCGCGCGTAGACGATCGTCGTGATCGGGTGGGCGGCGATGGCAAGGGCCGCCGACGCGACCACGGCCAGGGTCGCCGTGGCGCGCACCGACTCCCGGAACGTGTCGTGGAACTCGTCGTCCCGCCCTTCGGCCCGAAGCCGTGAGAGGAAGGGCAACGCAGCCTGGCCGATGGCCTGCCCGACCAGGGCGATCGGGACCATCATCAAGCGCCGTGCGTTGTTGAGCCAGGTGATCGCGCCCTCTTCCAACCACGAGGCGTACCGACGCCCGAGCCACTCGTCGAAGAAGAGGATCGAGGCGCCGATCATCATTGGCAAGCTGAGCCAGAAGTAGCGTCGAAGGCCCGGGTCGCCGAGGTCTACCGTCGGGCGGTAGTCCAGGACGTCGCGGGAGAAGAGCAACGGGACGAAGAAGGGGCCGAGGACCATCCCGGCGAGGGCGCCCCAGGAGAAACCGGCGGCGCCAATCGTCGGGGAGAGCGCCAGCCCGCCGACGATGATGCCGAGGTTGTAGACGAGCGGGGCGAGCGCGGCTGCGAGGAATCGCTCGCGGGCCTGCTCGGTGCCATTGAGCAGCGTGCCGACGACGAAGAAGAGCGGTCCAGGGAGCACGATCCGTGTCAGCCGCGTCGTGAGCGCGACCTGGGCCTCGTCGAAGCCGGGGTACATCGCGGCCACGGCCGCCGGCGCGGCGACGTATGCGATCGCGATGGCGACCACCATCACGACGCCGAGCACGGTCGCCACGTTGGAGAGCAGCCGCCACCCGCCGGGCTCGTCGTCCGCGACCAATCGCTTCGAGAAGAGCGGGATGAAGACCGCGCTCACGGTCCCCCCGGCCAGGAAGTAGTTGATCAGGTCCGGCAGGAAGAACGCCGCGAAGTAGGCATCGGTCTCCCGGCTCGCGCCAAGGGTCGCCGCGATGACGGCATCGCGGATGAAACCGAGGAGCCGGCTCGCGACGATGGACGCCGAGAGCAGCACTGCCGCACGCGACAGATTCTGGGATGTGGTGCGGGACAAGGGCGAGATGCCAAGGGGGGTTGCGGCGGGGCGGGGCGCGTTGACACCCCTCAGGCCGCATGCTTAACCTCCCGCGGCTCAACGTGCGAGAATCCCCGCGCAATTCCCGAAGAGGACCGCGTGTTCCCAGCGAGCGTCCATCCACGGCAATTCCTTGTGCGCCTCGACGAGGGACGCGAGCTCGCCGAAGCCGTCGAGTCTGTGTGTCGGGACGCCGGGATCGGCGCGGGCTGGGTACGGGCCTTCGGCACGTTGAGGGGCGCGCGGCTCGCTTCAGGCGCAGACGCGTCGACAGTCGCGGAGATCGACGGCGTTGCGGAGCTCGTTTCTTTCGACGGAAGCATCGCGATGGTCGGTGACCGCCCGATCCTTCGCGGCGCGGCGGTCGTGGCGTTTTCGGCGGCCGGTATCCCCACGACCCGTGGCGGAACGCTGGTGGAAGCCCGCTGCGACGACGTCGAGGCGGTTGTCGTCGCGTTCGACGGCATCGAGGCGCGGCGAGAGCCGACGCAGGACGGGTCGTTTCGCCTGGTGGTCGCGGGATCCACCGATGAGCGCCCGGGCGACGAGCCCGCGGCGGCCGTTCTCGAGCCCGCGGCGGCCGTTCTCGAGCCCGCGGCGGCCGAACCGAAGCGGGTCGACGCAGCGCGGCCGGTCGAGCGGAAGCGATCGCGTCCGCCGACCGCGGGCCGCGGCAGCGAAGCCGCGACTCGGCGTGCCGCATCGGCGGCCCCGACGGCCGGAACCACCCACCCCCCGAAATCTGCGAAGCCAGCGCCAGCGTCGGCCTGGGCCAAAGTGGCCGCGGCAAGCAAGTCGGTACAGGACGGCATCCTAGACGACGACGGCGAGATCGATGTCGACGAGCTGGAGCGGGGCGATACGATCCTGCACCCCAGCTTGGACAAGTGCAGTGTCGTCGCGGTGATCAACGACGACGCGATCAAGGTCCGGCTTCCCAACGGCTCCGTGCGAAAGCTGATGATGCGCAGCTTCCGATTGATCGCGGAACCGGGAGAGGAGCGCACATTCAAGATCGTTCGCAAGTGAGCGCTGGCGCCGAGCGCCGCGTGAATGAGCCGTTCGGCGCCTGGTTCGATCGTCGGGTCGCCGCCGTGGTGTCCCGGGAGCCCGTCCGGATCGACCGGTCGGTCGCGCCGCCCGACTTCCGCGACGCCGGAGTGCTGATTCCCTACTGGCACGACGGTGAGTCCGTGCAGATGCTGTTCACGCTGCGGACCAGCCATCTGCCGTCGCACAGCGGTCAGATCTCGTTTCCGGGCGGTGCCCACGAAGACGGGGACCCGGGGTTGATGGCCACCGCGCTGCGCGAAACGGAGGAGGAGCTCGGGATTCCCGAGGCGGATTTCGACATCGTGGGGCGCCTCGACGATGCGTGGAGCATCCACCACTACGTGGTTCAGTGCTACCTCGGCCGACTTCCAGGCCCGCCGACCCTGCGGCCGGATCCGTACGAGGTCGAACGGGTCATCATCGTCGACGTGGAGCGTCTCCTCGACCCATCGATCTACCGTGTGCGCGACTTCGAGCATGGGGGGCACCGCTTTCCGCTGCACTACTTCGACTACGACGGCGACGTGATCTGGGGGTTGACCGGCGGCATCCTCTACGGTCTGTTGCGCCTGTTGCGCGGCCAGGAGCTCGATCCGCGCGCGACCGGACTGGCGACATTCCAGCGGTTCCTCGCCTCGGAGAATCGATGAGCATGCTCCGCGACAAGCGCGTTCTCCTCGGTGTCAGCGGTGGCATCGCCGCCTACAAGGCAGCCGAGTTGGTGCGTGCCCTCGACAAGGCAGGCGCCGAGGTCCGGGTCGTCATGACCCGGGGCGCGCGGGAGTTCGTGACGCCGCTCACCTTCGAGGTGTTGAGCGGGCGTCCCGTGGGTACGGAGTTGTTCGAGCCCGGCGCGGAGTCGGACATCGGACACATCGAACTCGCCCGCTGGCCGGATGTCGTCGTCATCGCCCCGGCGACGGCGAATCTGATCGCCCGGGCGCGGTGCGGAATGGCAGACGACCTGCTGACTACGTTGCTCCTCGCGACGACCGCGCCGCTGCTGTTCTGCCCTTCGATGAACACCCGGATGCTCGAACATCCGGCGGTTCGGGAGAACATCGGGGTGCTGGCGGCGCGGCATCGGACCCACGTGCTCGACCCCGACCACGGCGAGCTGGCCTGCAAGGAAGTGGGCACGGGCAGGCTCCCGGACGCCGAGGTGATCCTGGCGTCGCTCGAGAGTCTCGTGACTGGCGGACGCCTCGCGGGGCGGCGGGTGGTCGTCACCGCCGGTCCGACGCGCGAGCACTTCGACCCCGTGCGTTTCCTGTCGAACCCGTCGAGCGGAAAGATGGGCTACGCGCTCGCGGCGGCGGCTCGCGGGGCAGGGGCCGACATCGTGCTCGTCACCGGGCCGACCTCGCTGCCCGATCCGCTCGGTTGCGAGATCGTGCGGGTGACGACGGCGGCGGAGATGGCGGCCGCGATCCACGCGACGCCCGGCGACGTGCTCCTGATGGCGGCCGCGGTCGCGGATTGGACGCCCGCCGAGGTCGCGCCACAGAAACGGAAGAAGGGCGCGGGGCCCTGGTCGCCATCGTTGCAGCGCACCGAGGACGTGTTGGCCTCGGTCTCTGCCTCGCCGAACAGGCCGTCACTCGTCGTGGGTTTCGCCGCCGAGACCGAGGACATCGAGGCCAACGCGCGCGAGAAGTTGGCGCGGAAGAATCTCGACGCGATCGTCGCCAACGACGTGTCTGGGGCCGACGGGGCTTTCGGGAACGACACCAATCGTGTCCTTTTGATCCCGCGCGAGGGCGACGCGGTCGCTATCGGGCCGACGTCCAAACGTGATGTCGCCGACGCGATCGTGGCGTGGGTCGCGGAGAGGCTCGGCGACGATGACTGACACCGATCGCAACACCCTGCGCGCACTGGCCGGATCCCTGGCCGAGACCCTGCGCGCGCAGGGTCGACTGGGCGTGGACGGCGTTCCGACGCTGGTCGCTGATCGGCTGCTCGCGGCGTGGGACGCGGTGTCCGAGGCCGATCGACGGGCGCGCGAGACGGAGGCCGCCGACGCGCACGCGAAGATGCGACAGGCCCTCGATGTCCCGCCGCCCGGCGCCCGTCCGGCCCCGGCGAAGCGCAGTGCGGACGATGCCGGTTCGCGGCCGACGAGGGACGAGACCGTGTCGGATGATCCGCCCGTCGTGGTCGAGCGGGCACGGCCTGCCGACGTCTCCAGCGAGTCACTCCCCTGGGTCCCGCAGCCGACGGGAGCGGACAAGGGGGTCGGCTCGGACGCGTTGCGAGCGGTGCGCGAGGAGCTCGGCGATTGCCAGCGCTGCAAGCTCGCCGGCCGCCGGGCGAACATCGTGTTCGGCGTCGGCAACCCGGACGCCCGATTGATGTTCATCGGCGAAGCGCCGGGCGCCGACGAAGACCGTCAGGGAGAGCCCTTCGTCGGCAAAGCCGGCCAGCTGCTGACGAAGATGATCGGTGCGATGGGGCTCAGCCGCGACGACGTCTACATCGCGAACGTGGTCAAGTGCCGCCCCCCCGGAAACCGGGACCCCGAGCCCGACGAAGTGGCGATGTGCCGGCCCTTCCTCGATCGACAGATCGCGGCGATCGAGCCGGAAGTCATCGTCACGCTTGGCCGAGTCGCGCCGATGACCCTGTTCGATCGCTCGGTGGCCATCACGCGCGAGCGCGGGCGCTGGGTGGAATACCAGGGCGTTCCCGTGATGCTGACCTTCCATCCCGCGTATCTGCTGCGGACTCCGTCGGCGAAGCGCGATGCGTGGGCCGATCTGCAAGACGTGATGCGACGACTGGACCTTCCACTGCCGGAGCGGCGTTGAGCGCTGCCCCCCAACACGAGGCGTGCCGATGTCGGAACGCACGTTCCTGAATGCCACTCGCTACGGCGCTCACCGGGTCCTGAACCCGGCCAACGCGCTCCCCCAGGCCGCCGATCGCCTCGATCCCTCGTTGCCCATCCGGGATGAGGAGATCCTGATCCGCGTCGACACGTTGAACGTCGACTCGGCATCGTTCCGGCAGATCTGTGGCGAGGTCGGTCGCGAAGAGGAGGCCGTCGGCGAGCGGGTGCGCGAGATCGTCGCTGCGCGCGGAAAGATGCAGAACCCGGTGACCGGATCCGGGGGGATGCTTCTCGGCACGGTCGAGCGGCGGGGGCCGCTCTACGACACCCACCCGGACGTCAAGGTCGGGACCCGGGTCGCCACACTGGCCTCGCTCACGCTGACGCCGCTCCACATCGACGCGGTGCGGCGGGTCCATCTCGATTCCGATCAGGTGGAGATCGACGGACACGCGGTGTTGTGGCCTTCGGCTCCGCTCGTCGCCGTGCCGGACGACATGGACGAGCGGCTGGCGTTGTCCTGCCTCGACGTCTGTGGCGCGCCGGCGCAGACCCAGCGGCTCGTACGTCCGGGAATGAAGGTCGCGGTCATCGGAGCCGGAAAGAGCGGAATGCTGTGCATGGCCCAGGCGCGGGAGTCACTCCGTGGGATCGGGAGAATCGCTGGCGTCGACCTGTACGAAGGGGCTCTCCGCGACGCTCACGAAGCCGGCTTGATCGATGCCTGGGGGACCGCGGACGCGAAGGACCCACTCGACCTCGCGGAGACCGTGCTCCGTCTGCTCGGCGGTCAGGCCGACCTGGTGATCAACACCGCCAATGTCGCCGGAACCGAGACCGGCGCGGCCCTCTCCGTCCGCGACGGCGGGATCGTCTACTACTTCAACATGGCGACGAGCTTCGCCGCTGCGGCGCTCGGCACGGAAGGCATCGGCAGGGACGCGACGCTGATCATCGGGAACGGATTCGTGCCCGACCACGCCCACTGTGGCTTGGGCCTGCTTCGCCGGAACGCGTTCGTCCATCAGTACTTCGTGCGCCTTCTCGAGGACTGACGAGCCCACCATGAGACCGACGACCGCCCACACGATCGCCGCGCGATGCGGTGGCCGGCTCGTCGGCGACTCCGACGTGTTCGTGGAGCGGGTGACGACCGACTCGCGGGCCGGTGTCCGGGAGGGCGATCTCTTCGTCGGCCTCGTCGGAGAGAAGTTCCATGGGGGCCACTTTGCCGGCGAAGCGTTGGACGCCGGCGCGTCGGTCGCGCTCGTCGAAGAGGGCACCGAGATCGCCCTGCCTCCGGGACGCGCCTGCGTCTTCGTGGCGGATCCGTTGCGCGCCCTCCACCAACTGGCTGCCGCAGCCCGCGGCGAATTCGGTGGCACGGTGGTCGCGATCACCGGCACCAACGGCAAGACCACCACCAAGGATCTGCTGGTCGCGGCCGTCGGCTCGGCCGTCCGCGTCGCGGCCAGCCCGATGTCCTACAACTCCCAGATCGGCGTGCCTCTCTCGCTCCTGGGCATCGACTCCGACGCGGACGTCGCGGTGATCGAATGCGGGATCTCGCAGCCCGGCGAGATGGAGCGGCTCGCGGCGATGGTGCGGCCGGACGCGGGCATCTTCGTCAACGTCGGCGATGCCCACATCGCCGGGTTGGGGTCCCGGGACACGACGGCGCGCGAGAAGTCGTTGTTGTTCAGCGCGGTTGCCGAAGACGCCTGGGTACTCGTCCCGGCCGCCGAGACCCTCGCCGCAACCGCGCTTAGCGCGCTGGGGGCACCGATCGAGACGGTCGATGCGACGACCGCCCTGGTCGGCATGTCCTTGCCCGAGCTGCCCTCGAGTGGCTTCGTCGCTTGCGCGGCTCTCGCCGTCTCCGCGGCCCGTCGGCTGGGCGTTGGAGACGCAGCGATCGAGATCGGTCTGGCGACATGGCGACCGGCACCCATGCGGCTGGAGACGAGCATGACGCCCCGCGGTGTCGTGTTGATCAACGACGCGTATACCGCCGACCCGGGGAGCATGGAGGCCGCGCTGGATGCGCTCTGCCGAGAGACGCGGACGGGTGCCGTGATCGCTGTGCTCGCCGGCATGGCCCAACTCGGCGAGCGCAGTGCGGCGGCGCACGCAGCGGTCGGGCGGCGTGTTGTGGAGCGAGACGTCGATCGGCTCGTCGCGGTCGGAGCCGGCGGCGCGGAGATCGCCGCGGCGGCGGTCATGGCGGGTATGCCGGAGAGCCGGGTCCACCGCGTCGCCGAGGTGGCTGAGGCGGCCGCCGTGCTCGAGGAGCACACGCGGGCCGGCGATGTCGTGCTGCTCAAGGGGAGCCGGCCGGAGCGGCTCGAGCGCATCGCCGAGGTGCTCTTCGAGGCCGTCGCGCCGGCCCGGCTCTACGTCGACTTGGACCGGATCGTCGCGAACCTGCGTCGAGTGCGCACTGCGGTCGGGGCCGGTTGCGGCGTGATGCCCGTCGTGAAGTCTTTCGGATATGGGCTGGATTCCGTGCGTCTGGCCGTCGAGCTGGAGAAGGCCGGCGTCGAGTACTTCGCGGTCGCCTATCCCGACGAGGGAGTGGTGCTCCGCGAACGCGGGATCACGACACCGATCCTGGTGCAAAACGTCGTCCCGTCCGACGTGGACAAGGTCGCGCGGCACGGGCTGACGGCGCAGGTCTCCACGACGGAGCAGATCGACCACCTGGCACGGGAGGGCCAGAGGCAACAGCGCGTCGTCCGATGCCACGTCAAGGTGGACACCGGAATGGGTCGGGCCGGGACGGATGGAGCATCGGTGGAACGGGCTGCCGACCGGGTCGCAGCCGAGCCCTGGTTGGAGTTCGAGGGCTTGATGACCCACTTCGCCGCATCGGAGGATGCCGGCCAGGATGCGTTCACCCGGTCCCAGATCAGCGCATTCTCGGACGCGGTCGCCCGGCTCGCTGCGGCCGGACACCACCCGCGGTGGGTGCACGCGTGCAACAGCGTCGCGGTCGCGCGCTTCCCGGAAGCTCACCATTCGCTGGTCCGTGTCGGGCTGGGGCTGCTCGGCTTCGCCCGGTTCGCAGGAGAGCCGGTGCTCGGACAGGAGCCCGTCGTTCATCTGACCACGCGGGTCGTGTCGACGAAGACGATCCCGGCGGGGGGTACCGTCGGATACGGTCGCACCTGGGTCGCACCCCGAGACACCCGGGTCGCCGTCGTGGCGATCGGATACTCCGATGGCTATCCGCTCGCGCTGTCGAACCGCGGATGGATGTCGATCCGGGGCGTTCGTTGCCCCGTGGTCGGGCGGGTGTGCATGGACGTGACCATGCTCGACGTGAGTGGTCTCGCCGACGTGACGGCGGGCGACGAGGTCGTGGTATTCGGCGACGGTGAGGGCGAGCCCGACCTGTGCGCCCACGCCGAGGCGGCCGACACGATCGCCTACGAGCTGCTCACCCGAATCTCGGACCGCGTTCGCCGGATCTACCGTCGCTCACACTGAGCTGGCGGAGCCGGGTCCTCCGGGCGCGATCTCGCCCGCCGCCCCGTCGTCGGCAGCGGTCGACGGCAGGAAGGGCGGCAGCGGGACGCCGAGCGAAACACAGATGACCCGCAACAGCTCGGCTTCTTCGACGGTCACCTGTCGGTCGTGCAGCACGACGTGAGCCGCAGCGTCGACGACGAGCCCCTTCATCGGGGGCGACATCCCCGACAGGGTGGTCAGCACGTCGCCGAGTTGCTCGAACCCGCATCGGTCGGGCGACAGCAGCTCCAGCCCCTCTTTGGCGAGCAGCCGCAGGCGACCGATGCCGCTCTTGAAAGCCGACATCGCCGCGAACGAGTCGTTGGCGCCGACCAGTGCGAGGGCCGACAGGAGCGTCTGGATCGGGCGGGCGAGAGGTCGGAGCGCGTAATATTGAGGCGCTGGTCGACCCGCGCCGCCGAACGTCTCGTCGAGCCAATGGACGATGCTCCTTCGGATCGCGAACTCGAAGAGCGTCGTGCGCTCGTCGCTGGTGACGAGGGCGTCGATCTCCGAGCGGAACGCTGCGTATTGGTCGGGACTGAGCCGTCTCAGTGACGGCGCCGCGAGCTCGACGAGCGGCAACCGGAGCGCCGGATCGATGCCAGCGACGAGGGACTCGACGCGGCCGACCTCCTCGAGCACGTCTGCGTGTGTCGTGCGCTCGAGGGCTTCGAGCTGCTCGGCGCGGTGGTCGGCCGAACGGTGGTCGAGCAACATCCCATAGACGAGCGCCACGGCGCCGAGCGGGCTGCGCGCGGCGTCGCGTGTAGCGCCCGGAATTCATGTCCGCATTTCGGCCGTGTAATTGGTTGACACGTCCGCGTTCCAGATAATGAGTCCGTACCGAGACAGTACGTCCTCCACGGCTCGTCGTCGAGCCGCATCCTTGTCGTGTCTGGAGGCCGCTGCGGTCTCCAGCTCTCGTTGCCTCTGCTCTACCTCCTGTTTGAATCGCCGCCGGTCGGGCAGCTCGATGACGGAGTCGTCGTAGGTCTCCTTCGCGGTCCGGCCGCCGAGCACGGGTCTGGGCCGGTCGTAGTTGAGGTCCTGCATGGTCCTGTCGATGCGCTCGTCGAGCCGGGGTTCGGCTCGACGCAATGCGCGTTCGAATCCGCGCACGTCCCGAAATGACCGCTCCTTCTTTCCGTTGTATCGGGGGTAGTAAGGGGGGCTGGTCACGACGGTGATGTCGTACGCGTCGATGAGGTCCATGACGCTCTGCTCGTCGAAGATCGAGCCGCCGTCGCGCTTGAGCACGAGCGGCGCCCCGTGTGTTTTGATGGCGGTTTCCAGCACCGCCCTGACGTCCTCTCCGGTCGCGGGTCCGTCGGCCAGCGCGTACCCGACCTTGAATCGCGAGCACTCGTCCTGTGCGACGACGAGCTCCCGCTTGCCAGTTCGCTCCTTGAAGCTGGCGCCGTCCTCACTCCACATCACGTTTGCGGCCGCAATCTCGTACCGTTTCATCGGCTTGGCGGGCTTGTCCGGCGGCTTCAGGTCTTCGATGGCGCGAGCGATCGTGCTCGGGCTCCAGCGCCCGAGGCCCTCTCGCTTTGCCCAACAGGCGAGCACACACGGACCCCACTGCTTCCGACTGTCGAGATATCGTCCTCGCAGCTTCTGTCTGGCGGCGGGCGGGATCGATGGCGGCCGACCCCGCCGACGGACAGGCCGACACCGAGGATGGCACCGTCGGCTCGCCCATCGCGCTACCGCACGGGGCTGGACACCGAGCACGTCGGCGATCACGTCCAGTCCCCATCGTCGTCGTCCACCCAGGGCGAGAAGTGCGGTGCGTAGGGACCGGGCTCGTCGCCTACTTCCCGGCCTTCTTGCGTTGTCGACTCCGGCGTCTGCGCTCGTCGATCTCCCGCTGAGCCGTTTTTTTCGGCTTTGAAGGGGGCGACTTCTCCAGCTCCCCACGGTCGTACTTCCGCTGCAGCTCGAGAAACGCCTGCGCCACCTCGTACCTCGTCTTCCAGCCCTCCAGCTCCTTCTGCATCTCCACCTTCTCGATTTCCAGTTCGGACACCCTCTGGGCCTCCTCGGAAGGCGCCTTGCGGCCGCGCTGTTTCGGCTCCAGCGCTGCGACCGATGCCTCGTCGGTCTTCTTCATTGCGCGGTAGAGCGTCTGCCGGGACACCCCGAACGTCGCGCAGATCTCCTTGATCGGCGCCTTGGACGACCGGGCCATCTCCACCACCTCGAGTCGCTCCTGTCCGCTCAGCTCCTTCCACTTCATCGCTCGCCTCCTCGCGCTGCATCGAACCGTCTTCGGCGACCGTCATCGCCCCTGAAAGTCGTATCACCTCATGGACTTGATCGCCGAGGCGGACCTCAACGGCGTTGCCCTTGCGGGCCACCCGAACATCGGTCTCGCCGAGTTTGCCGAGCAAGTAGAGCGGGGGCTCAGGGACCTGACCGAGCGCCAGGCGGAGCGCGTTGTCGGCGCAGCCCTGGCGCGTCGCCTCCTCGACGTCGCCGGCGATGCCGTAGAAACGGTCGGCGGGGGATGCGCCGCCGATCCCCTGGTGAGGTCGTTGATGGTTGTAATACCCGACCCAGTGTTCGATTCGCTGGCAAGCGTCGGCGAAGGAAGCGAAGACGGCGTCTTCGAGATACTCCGTCCAGATCGTCTTCCAGAAGCGCTCGATCTTCCCGAGCGTCATCGGGTGGTGCGGCGCGCTGCGAACGTGCTGGATTCCCTGGCGCTTCAGCGTCTTCTGGAATTTCGTTTTCCCCCGCCAGGCGACGAACTGTCGGCCGTTGTCGCTGAGCAACTCGCGCGGCGCTCCCCACTGCCCGATCGCGCCCTTGACGACCTCCATGACCGCGTCGGCCGTCTGTCGGCGGAACAAGCCGTGGCCGACGATGTAGCGCGAGTGATCGTCGATGATTCCGACTAGGTAGACCGGGTAGTGCCGCTTGAGTTGGAAGGAGAATATATCAATTTGCCACATCGCATTCGGCACTGCCCGCTCGAAACGACGAACCTGAGGCGGACGGCGTTTCGACTTCGGCGCCGGGTTACCGAGACCGGCGTCGTTGACGACTCGGCGGACGGTCTCCGCGCTGACGTCGAGCGCTTCGTTGCGTCGCAATTCGTCACGGATCCGACGGACGCCGTGCTCTGGGTGCTCCTGCCGGTGCTCGACGATTCGCTCGGTCAGCGCGTCGCAGACCTTTCGGGTCGTCTTCGAAGCTGGGCGTCGCGCCAAGCCTTGCGCACCGCCCTCACGCCATGCGCGGCACCAGTTGTCGATCGTCGTCTTTGACACACCGGCGAGATTGGCCACCTCGCCCCGCTCGAGTCCGCTCTCGCAGGCCTCCATCGCCAGGACCTTCACCTCCAGCGGAACGGCTCGCCGTTTCGGCCTCGATGTCGTCGGCTTCGCCGCGTTCTTCTTCTGACCTGTCGGCTCCGGCTTCGCCTCCGCCGACGTCTTCTTTCGATTCCACCATGCTGCCA
>CAZFPM010000129.1:0-16613 GCA_964520965.1 uncultured Myxococcales bacterium | reverse complement strand
GGCGTCGCCGCGGGATTCGCCGCTCGGACCGATTCGGCCAGCCCGTGTGCATCGCGCAATACCTCGAGGATGCCGACGGCATCCGCGATGGCGTACATCTGGCGCATCGCGCCCATCGCGTGCTCGAGCGCCAGCTCCGGGGGAATCTCCGCTCGCCCCCCGACCGCGCAGCGCAGGAGCACGCGGACGGTGCGGGCCAGCAGCTGCGACGACCGCTCGTCCATCAACCCGTCGCGCACAGCGACGATTGCGTCGAGGTCCTCGGCGGCTTCCCCGATGAAGCGCACCTTCCACTCGTCGTCCGACAGCTTCTCCCAGTCGAGCGATGCGTCGAGTGCCCACTGGTCCGCGACATCACCGTGGCCAGTGGGGGCGTCCGTGTCGAGCAGGCGCTTCAGGAACCGTCCGGATTGCCGGTCCCCCTCCTGCATCTCGATCAGCTGCTGGACGATCCGGCTGTCCTCCAGGGCGAGCTCCGCGTCGAGACGTCCCGAGAGCGCCTCCGCCTGCATCAGCTCGCTGACCGCAACGAAGGTCACCGAACGGAGCTCGGCCTGCCAGAGCAGCGACTCGAGCGTCTCCTCCTCGTACTGCGGCAGGTCGAGGTTCACGCGGAGCACGTCGAGCAACGCGCGGAGCTCGGGCGTCGAGATCCCCGGCGAGAACGTGATCTCGGAGACCCCCTCGATGTGCATCTTGCGCCCGATCCCGACGCGGTCGTCTCGGTCTTCGGTGACCGGTTGCCCACGCCAGAGGAAGCCGGTGAGAGCTGCGCTCAGTGTCAGCGGCCCCATCCACTCCAGGATCTCGTTCAGGCGCTCGGTCAGGGTCTCGACCGCCTCGAGCGTCTGCGGGTGAGTGTGTCCGTATAGCGCGGCGCGTCCGGCGGCGCGCTGCAAGGACTCCATGCAATCACGGACGGCCTGGACATCCGCGTCCTCGGCTCCAGGCTGTCGAGGACCTCGGGTCAGGTCTTCCACAGTCGCTTGCGGCCGGTAGTCGGTTCTTCCTCGAGCATGCGGACGATGTAGTCACCGAAGTGGGCGTCGAGGAGTCGGATGCCGTTTTCGTACGCGTAGTCGTTCACATCCTCGAGGAACTCCAGCGCTGTCGCGTACCGCTCGTCCAGGTTCTCGCTGAGGCAGCCAGTCAAGATCGGCTCGAGACCGTCGGGGAGGCTGAGATCCTCTTCGAGAAGCTTCCCCACCCGGAACTCGCAGATCTCGAAAGCCAACGCTCGAACATCCTTCTTCCGGCTGAACAGCGGCCGCGACGACAAGAGCTCGTAGAAGGTCACGCCGAGAGCGAAGACGTCGGTCTGTGCACCGGCGGACGCTCCCCGCCAGAGCTCGGGCGAGAAGTATTGCGGCTTTCCGGCCAGCGTGTCGGCCGAGCCCTCGGTCTGTGCGGCCGTGCCGAGCGCGACGCCGAAGTCGGCGAGCTTCACGGCGCCGTGCCGCGAGATCAGGATGTTGCCCTGCGAAATGTCCCGGTGAACGATCTGCAGGGGTGCGCCGTCCGGTCCGGTCGCCGTGTGGGCGTAGTGCAGCCCCTGCAAGGTCTCCCGCAGTATGTAGAGCACGTGCGGCAGCGGAATGTCCGTGCCCCGCTCGGCGGCTCGTTTCGCCAGACCGCCGGCGTCCAGCCCGTCGATCCACTCCATCGCCAGGTAGAGTCGTTCTCCCGCCTGGCCGACATCGATGACCGACACAACGTTCGGGTGGCGCAGATGCGACACGATCCGCGCCTCGTCCATGAACAGGTCGATGAACTGCTGCCGATCGCCGACGCCCTCGCGGATCGTCTTGACGACGCACCGCACGGTCACGCCGGTCGTGCTGAGTTTGTCCGCGAGGAACACCTCGCCCATGCCGCCCTTTCCGATCATGTTGACGATCCGATAGCCCGGCAGCTCGACGTCGGGTGCTGCCTGCTCGTCGATGCCCGACGTCCCCGGATCCCGGTCGGCCGAGCGCGGCTTGGAATCGGCGGGGCGTGGCGGCACCGTCGCCTGGCGGGGCGCCGAGCCGGGACCAGAGCTGGGTGCCGACGGGCTCGACGACTCCGCAGGCCGCCGATCCCGTGCCGGAGCAGCAGGCGCGACCGGGGGCGGTGAATCCCCGCCGACAGCGGGGAGCGGACCTGGGGTCGGCCGCAGAAGATCGTCGAGCGACGGCGCCGCGATGACGCCGGCGATCGGCGTCGGGCCACCGATGTGACGCGAGATGTCGAGCCGCGAACGCATGCGTCCGGGCCTGCGGACGATCCCACTCGTCGGGGCGGACGGTACCTCGTCCGGGTGTTTGTCACGCTCGTCGGTCAACGCTCCCTACCGGTAGGCCGGCACACTACCAAAGACCCTCCGTGGACGGAAACATCACGCGGTCGCAAACCCGGCAGCCTCCGCCACCGGCTCCAGCGCAGCGAGGGCACCGCAAGCGAGCGAGATCGTCCCCGGAGGTCCCTCGGGTTCGCGCGGGTTGATCCGCACCAGCGTGGCCCCCGTTCGTCGCCCGACCAGGCTCTGACACGTCCAGCGCACGGTCGGCACTGCGGATCCGGCGCCGAGCTCGACCACGACGAGACGAGCGGCCCCCAGTGCGGCGTACCACTCGGCGAGCCGTCGCTCCTGGTCGCTGGTCCGATCGCCGACCCAACGGCCGTCGCCGAACATCAACACATTCGGACGGGCCAACGACCCACATCGCTCGCAGCGAGGCAACGGCTCGGAGGCTCGCAGCACCGCGAGATCGACCGGGACATCGATGCCAGCCGCCGGCCAGATCCGGTCGGAGCACGGCCCGGTGCACTGCAGATGGTGCAGCGACCCGTGGCACTCGACGATCCGGTCGGGGTCGAATCCGGCGGCTTGGAACTGCCCGTCGACGTTCGAGGTGAACACGAATGCGCCGTGCTCCATCTGCTCGGCCGCGTGGCGCAGAATCGCGAATCCGCGGTGGGGCGACGTGTCTCGATAGAGGTGGAGGCGATGCCCGTAGAACCCCCAGGCCAGCGTCGGGTCACGCTCGAACCACCGAGGGTTCGCCATGTCGGCGAATGAGATCCCGAGCTTCGCGATCGGCGGATACGCCCGCCAGAATCCCTCGTTGCCCCGAAAGTCAGGCAGCCCGGAGTCGACCCCCATTCCCGCGCCCGCACCGATGATCAGGGCGTCGGCCTCGACGAGAACTTCCGCGAATCGCTCGATCGTCATGGCGAGCCTCCAACGGGAAACACGTTTCTCCAGTGTAACCCCGCCGACGGCGTCGGTGTCACGGTTCGTCTCTCCGGCGTGCGCCGACGATCGAACCCGGTGGAGACTCGGAGGTCGCGCCCCGCCCACGCGCCACGCGCCACGCCCCACGCGCCACGCCCCACGCCACCCGCCACCCGCCTGCGGGGTTGCACGAAATGCCCGCGGTGCAATAGTGGTCGCACCTCGACCCCAGGGCGGTCGCAAAGTCCGGGCCATCCGCCATCAAGGGCGAGATCCTATCTCGCCCCCGGCTCGCAGAGCCGGTCTACACCCCTGAGGCAACCCAAGACCCTCGACTTCGCGATCCCCTGACCTCGACCCACCCGTGACCACATGAGCGTCCCTGCCTCGCAGCCCCATCGCGCTGCACCCCATGCCAGCGCGGGCCCGACCGGGCACTCCTTGCGCCCGCATGCCGCGTGGTGCGGGACCGGTAGACGGTCGGCGGCGATCCTGGTCGTGGCGGCCGGGCTCGCGATCGCAGTCGGCTGCGGAGACACGGGCCCCGGCACGCGCATCGACACGCGCACTGCCGCTCTCTCCACGACCCTCGGCGGTGGATGGTCGAGTGTCCCACTCGGCGAGAGCGGGGTCTTGGGGGGTCAGTCCGAGCGTACCGACGACGGGTTCCGGATCAGCGGCGGCGGCCCGGACATCTGGGGCGTGAGCGACGACGCGACGTTCGTCTATCAGGAGGTCGACGGTGACTTCGTGCTGACGGCGCGCCTCGACAGCTACTCCGGCGACCTGGGCAACCCCTTCGCGAAGGGGGCGCTGCTCTTCAAGGCGTGGGAGCCCGGGGATCTCGAACCCACCGCGGCCGGCGCCGCAATCGCGCAATCGGTCAATCACGCGGCATCGGACTACTTCTACGCCCGGGGAGCCCCGTCGGCGGAGGTATCCCACGTGTCCGTCGCCAACGCGAACGACGTCGATGGTTCGGTGTGGCTCCGCCTGCGCAGGCGCGGAGAGCGCTTCGACGCGTCATTCCGCGGAGACGACGGCCCCTGGCAGGACTTCGGCGACCCCATCGAGATCGACCTGCCGACGCGCGGGTATGTCGGACTCGCGGCCACCAGCGGCCTCGCCGGTGCCCTCTCGGTCGTCGACTTCAGTGGCGTCGATCTCGAAGGCCCCGGGGTCCACCCCGACACCGAACCCCCGGTGATCTCGGATCTGGCGTTCTACCCGTCGGACACGTGGGCGCTCATCGGTTGGACGACCGACGAACCGGCCGCCTCCGTCACCTCGTGGGGCGAGACCGTCGCCTACGGCTCCCGGTGGGAGGCCCCGATCCTGACGACCGAGCACACCGTGCGACTCGACGGCCTGGCACCGGAATCGACCTATCACTACCTGGTCGAGGTCTCCGATGCGCTCGGCAACGTCGTCACCTTGGGCGATACGACATTTCGGGCGACGCCGCCCGACACCGTCGGCCCCGTCATCGGTCCTGCCACGGTGTCCGACGTGGACCATCACGGCGGGACGCTCCGGTTCTCGACCGACGAACCAGCGACCGTGGGCCTGATCTACGACCGCGGCCACTGGGAGAGGCGGGTCGACGTCTCCGAGCTCCGCACTTCCCACGAGATCCGGCTCGAGAACCTGCTCAGCGCCTCGTCCCACGACTTCGCGATCATCGCGACCGACGCAGGCGGGAACGTGACGGAGAGCGAACCGGACGCGTTCGACACGTGGAGTTACGGCGACGACGTCCTGCCGGACGATTGGACGGGCGTCGACATCGGCGCGGTCAGCAGCGAGCGGCCGGGACGCGCGCGCTTCGAGACCGACACCGGCCGATGGAGCGTCCAGGCGACAGGCACGAACGTCTACTTCGACGCCGACAGCTTCCACTACGTATACCGCCCGGTGACCGGGGACTTCTCGTTGACCGTGCGCGTCGCCGAATGGCACGGCTACCGGGAGGCGTGGACCAAGGGAGTGACCATATTCCGCGCCGACCTCAGCCCCGGCGCGCAGATCGTCTCGCAGTCGGTCAACTACGCCGGGCTCGACTTCTTCTACTACCGACCGGTCGCCGACGAGCTCCACGTCGACGTGGAGGCATCCCAATGGCAGGCGTCCGCGGGCCAAGCGGTGTGGGCCCGGCTGGTCCGTGACGGCGACCGGTTCACGGAGTACATGTCGACCGACGGTGTCACCTGGACGGTCCATGGTCCCGAGGAAGGCATCACCGTCGACCTTCCGACCGACGGCGTTGTCGGCTTCGGGACCTGCGGCAAGCGGAACGAGTGGCTCGCCGAAGTGGTATTCTCGGACGTCGACCTCGAGACCTGCGGCGACGGACGACTTCGCGAAGGCGAGGACTGCGACGACGGGAACCTCGTCGACGGCGACGGATGTGACCGCCTCTGCCAATTCGAGCCCTGCGGCGATGGCACGGTCGCGCCCGACGAAGAGTGCGACGACGGAGCGCTCAATTCCGACACGGAGCCCGACGCATGCCGGACGGATTGCACGCTCCCGAGCTGCGGCGACGGGGTCATCGACGACGGCGAGGCGTGCGACGACGAAGGAGAGAACTCCGACGACGAACCGGACGCGTGTCGAACCACGTGCGATCGCCACGCGTGCGGCGATGGCGTCGTCGACTCCGGCGAGGCGTGCGACGACGGCGAGCACAACTCCGACACCGAGCCCGACGCATGCCGCACCACGTGCCGTCCGGCGGCCTGCGGCGACGGCGTCGTCGACTCCGGCGAGGAGTGCGACGCCCCCACCGGCTGCCTCGCGTGCCGCCTCGACGAAGACGAGGACGGAATCGTCGACACGCGCGACAACTGCCCCGCCCACCCCAACCCCGGCCACGCCGACCGTGACCGCCACGGCGTCGGTGACCCGTGTGACGACGACCCCGATGGCGACGGCATCCTCGACGCGATCGAGGACTCCGATGGGAGCGGCACCTTCGACGAGGGGGAGACCGATCCCGACGACCCCGACACCGACGGCGACGGCCTGTGTGACGGCGAGCGCGACACGCCGTTGCTCGACGACGACGGAGAACGCGTCTGCGACCGCGGCGAGGATCGTGATCGCGACGGCTCGGTCGGACCGGGGGAGACCGACCCACGGGAGGAAGACACCGATGGTGACTGCGTCAGCGACCGCGACGAGCTCGACGCCCCATCACCGACCGATCCACTCGATCCGACCAGCTTCGACGACGTTCCCGACACCGACGGCGACGGGTTCGGCGACCTCTGCGACGCCTGCCCGGACGAGTGGGCACGTGCCCGATCCCCCGACGGATGTCCCACCGGCGCCGACCCCGATCCCGATCCCGACTCGGACGCCGGGGATGCCGCGGACCTCGACGCCTCGGACGCCGACGATGCCGCAGACCAAGATGCCTCGGACGCGGGAGACGCCGCAGACAGCACCCCTTCGGACGCCGGAGACACCACCGACACCGGCCCAACGGACGCCGGAGACACCACCGACACCGGCCCAACGGACGCCGGAGACACCAGCCCCGCGGACGCCGGAGACACCACCGACACCACCACCGCCGACGCCGGAGACACCCCGGATCCGGACCCCACGGACGGAGGCGGGCTCCGCGACAGCGACGGAAGCGCCGGGGACACGGACGCCAGCGGTGGCGCCGGGGACACGGACGCGGACCCGACCGCGACGCGCGGAGGACGTGAGACGAGGCGACGAGGCTGCGCAGTCGCCGCTCCGGCGGCACGGGAGGCCTGGCCGGTGTGGCTGGTCGTAGCGCTGGGTTGGACTCGCCGACGGTTCCGAAACGCGCTTCACCGATCTGCCGAGTGCTGCCCATGACCACGCCCACGAGAGAGCTGTTCCACGACCGGAATCGGACCGCTGCGTTGGCGGCGCTGTACGTCTGTGCCGCCGTCGTCCTGGCCGGCTGTCCGACAACGCGAACGACGTCCGCGGCGACATCGACAACCGGCAGGACGCCGATATCGAGGCGCCGGACACCACGACGGACGTCGATGACCCCGAGGAAGAGGTTCGAGACGCGGACAGACCCGGCGATGCAGACGCCGAGCCGACCGATGGCAGGGACGGCGACGACGCTGAACCGGCCGATGGGAGTGACGACGCAGATGCCGAACCGATCGATGGGAGTGTCAGGGACGCCGAAGACACGAGCGACGCCGACGCCGACCCGTCTCAGGTCGAGGGGTCCGCGACGATCGGACCGGAGGGCGGCACGTTCGCCTTGGCTGACGGCGGGCTCGCCGTCATTCCGGCGGGTGCTCTCGAGACCGCCACGGAGCTTCGGATCCTCCCGACGGACCGCACGCTCGATGCGCCGTCGGGGACCTCGGTGGGCGACGCGTGGTCGTTCGAGCCAGAGGGCCTGTCGTTTGCCATCCCGATCATCGTGTTCGTTCCCGTGGGCGACGGGTTCGACGCCACCGACGTCGCATTCGCTCTGACCGCCGGCGCGACCTGGGAGATGCTGCCGGTCACCCCGGCGCCGATGAGCGGAACCCTGCGGGTGGAGATTCCGCATTTCAGCCTGGGCGGCCCCGTCCGCGGCGCCGCGTGCGGAGACGTCTTTGGCTGCGGCTCGGACGGGAACCCCTGCACCCTCGACACCTGCTCCACGGAGACCGGCGCGTGCTGGGAGCCACTGCCTGGCGGCACGGACTGCGGGGCCGGTCGGTGCTCTCTCGACTTCGCGTGCGACGGCGCCGGGCATTGCCTCGGCGTCGTACCGAGCTGCGAAGACCTGGTCCCCTGCTCCTACGACTGGTGCGAGGCCGGGGTGGGCTGCAGGCACGCGGTCTCGTACATGGACACGTTCGTCGAGGATTGGAACGGCCTGACCGACGCGCGATCGCTCCAATGGGGTCCCGACGGTCGTCTGTACGTCGCGGATCCGCCCGGAGACCGGGTGCATGTCTTCGATGCCGAGGGGATGCCGGACGACTTCCGCAACTACACCGAGCCCCGCGCGCTGGCCTTCCTCGACTCGGGCGACCTTCTGATCGGGGCGGTCGGGCCACCATCTCCTCGTTCAACCGCGTCATTCGCCTCGACGCCGACACGGGGTACGCCGACTCAGAGGACTTCATCGACGACATCGAGGAGTTCGAGGGGTTGGTCTACGACCGCTACTGGGACGACGTGTTCGACGGCATCAATATCTGGAACTACGTCGGTGGCACCGTCACCGTCGCCGTGGCCCCGGTCTCCGGCTGGGTGTTCGTGGCGATCGAGACCATCTCGCAGAATGACGAGGCAACCGACGGCGGCACCCCAGCCGACGAGTTGATCGGCCACGGCCAGATCTGGCGATTCCGCAACGACGGGAGGGATCCGGAGTTCATCGAACACGAAGACATCGTCTCCGGGCTCGCTCGGGCTCGTGGAGATCGGCTCCTCGTGTCGGCCCGGGCCGACGAAGACGATTTCACGTACTGGCCCGACGAGCTGCCCGATGTGTGGCAGAACTTCGGCTCGGTGCGGCGGCGAGACGTACCCGGTGGCCCAACGCGCTACATCGGCGGCCTCGGCACGCGGTATCTCTACGATGTCGACGAGAGCCCCAGCGGGGTCGTATGGGTGACGCAACCGACCTCGATGGCCCGATTCTTCTGGCTCGACGACGGCTCCGTAACGCTCGGCGCTCCGGTCTCGACACCCGACCCGGAGCACCAGTTCCGCGGCGCCGCCTTCGACTCGGACGGCTTCCTTTACGGCGCGGCCGGCAGCGAGATCTACAAGTTCGTCGGCGAAGCCTTCCCGATCGGCGAGCCGGACGACTGCCAGCGCTTCGAAGCGTGCGACGAGACCGACGGGATCTTCCCGGGTATCCCGGAGCCTGACGGTACGGCGTGCTTCGACGAGGCCCGCTATCCGGGCACTTGCGTCGACGCCGAGTGCGAGCCGAGCTGCCCGGACGGAGAGCTCTGCGACGACGATGATGTGTGTACGACCGGGGATCGATGTTTCGAAGGCTATTGCGAGCCGACCGGCACGGTCCCGCCGCCCGAAGACGAGGTATGTCACACCTGGGAGTGCGAACGCACGATCGGCTGGTACGAGGTCCCATTCGATCCCCTTCCCGATTGTGATGACGACGACGCCTGTACGATCGTCGATGCGTGCCGCGACCTCGAGTGTCGGGGGTTGGAGATCGCGTGCGACGACGGCAACCCGTGCACGGCCGACGGGTGCGACGCCGACACCGGGTGCTGGGTCGAAACCATGCCTGACTACACACCCTGCCCGGATGGCGAGTGCCATGACGGCGAGTGTGGGCCGGCGCGAATCCGTGTGCTTTGCGTCGCGAACGGATTCAGCGGATCGGTCGTGTGCTTCGACGAGACAGGGACGGAGGTCCAGACCTTCCACGGGCCAACAAACCCACTGGATACGGGCTCTTGCCTCGACGGTTGCTCGACCGATGTGTGCCCGGGCGTCGGAGACACCTGCCCCGAGGCCGGCGACGACCCACTCGTCCCCACGACGGCGACCGCGATCGTCGAACACGGCGACCACCTCTATGTGTCGGCGAACAACCTCTGCCACCTGCTGCGCATCGATCGAACCGAGCGCACAATGGAGAGCTTCCCGATGTGTTTCTCCGTCTCCGCGCTGACGATCAATGGGATGGACGTCTCCGGCGACGAGCTCCTCCTCGTCTCCCACTCGGGCGGCATGGTGTTGCACTACGACGTCACCGAGCCAGCTCTTCCGACCCCGTCTCCTGCGCGGATCGCCGGGCTCGACGGACCCTCCGGATTCGTCACCGCCCCCGACGGTGAGTACAGCTACGTCATCGTCCGGACGCGTATCTATCGGCTCCGCCGCACGGGGCCCGTCACCTGGTCCAGGCAGCCGATCTTCGACCTCACCGAGGTCGATCCCACCCACACCGCCGCCGGTGGGCTGGCGATCGTCGGCGACGACCTTTTCTACACGATCCCCGGCCCCGACTTCGGCGAGGGACTCGTCATCGCGGTCGACCTCGAGACCCGGACCCATCGCATCGTCACGGCGATCCCGGAGAACCCCCTCGGCCTGGCCGCGGACCCGAGCGGCGTGTGGCTCTACGTAACGCGACAGACGATCCCGCCCGGCCAACCGGGGTGCGCGATCGACCGGATTCTCCTGTCGAGCATCGACGACGAGTCACCGCATGTGGAGAACTGGGTCCCGCACACCGCAGCGTTGCAGGGGCCCTTCGGGTTGGTGTGGACGTCGATCGCCGAGTAGCGCGGTCGCGGAGATGAGGAGATCGACAGAATCCAGGCCAGACTGTGTCGGCCGCGCCGCCGGTTGGTGTACGATGCGCAGCGGAGGTGGCGTTCGTGCTGACCATTGCCCAACTGACCGTCGCACTCGCCTGGACGGCGATTGGCATCGCCGGTCTGTGGGGCGGCGTCGATGCCCTCGCACCACACGCCACGCTCTCCCTGGTGGCGGGCCTCGGGCTGGTGTCGGCGAAGTGCTTGACGCTGACCTACCGACGGGCCGGAACGCCCTGGCCCGAGGGGCCGCCGGACCCGGTCCGCATCGACCTCGGCCCGTTGGCCGCGCTGAAATCCACCATCTGCTGGTTCCACGCGTTCGAGCACAACTACGCCGTGGCGCCAGGGCTCTACTTCACTGGCGCCGAATACGACCGGGAGACGCCGCTCCTCGTGACGGGCAATTACCACCTCACGATCTGGACGCTGCTCCGAAGCCTCCGCGGTACGCCGGTCCGGGTGCTCGTCGTGGACACCGACGGCATCAACGTCTGGTGCGCGGCCGGCAAGGGCTCGATGTCGAACACAGCGATCGAGGCCCAGCTCGCCCGCTACGATCGCGAGCTCCTCACGGCGGGCAAATGGCTCACACTGGTGTTGCCGAAGCTCGCCTTCGCCGGTGTCGATCTGCGGGCGTTGCGTGACGCGGGGATCCGTCCCGTGATCGGTCCGATCTACGCCCGGGAGCTCCGGGCGTTTCTGGCGGACGAGCGCCTGCGGGACCGCGACGACGACTGCGTCCATTTCGGCTGGGGGGAACGAACGTTCACCTGGCTCCCGGGTCTCGTCCAGGCCCTCGGGTACTCGCTGGCCGTCGCGCTGGTCATTCTCGCCCTCCAGCGGGGGTGGACCACGGAAGCGCCGCTCGTCGTGGTGGCCGTCGGTGCCGCTGTCGCCACGGTCTATCCCTTGTTCTTTCCCTGGATTCCCGGCCGCCGATTCGCTGTGAAGGGGCTGACCGTCGGCGTCGTCATCGGCCTGCTCGCCGCCCTCCCGGTCGCTCTCGGTGTGACGTCCCCGGCCGCCGGTGTGGCCCTCGGCCTCTATGCCGCCGCGACCGGCATCTTCTTCGGCCTCGCCTACACGGGGAACTCGGCGGTCAGCAACTACTCCTCCGTCCGGCGGGAGATCGCCCGCTTCCTGCCGATCGAGGTGGCGCTCTACGTCGCATCGGGCGTCGTCTTCCTCGCCTTCGGAGCCACTCCGTGATCCGCCTCGACCCGGCCGCCTGCAACGGCTGCAACACGTGCGCAAAGGTCTGCCCCCACGGCGTGATCGCGATGGTCGACCGATGCGCGGTGTTGCGCCACGAAGACCGGTGCATCGAGTGCGGCGCGTGCTCCCTCAACTGCCGCGAGGGCGCCATCGAGGTCACCAAGGGTACGGGGTGCCTCGTCGTGATCGTGAAGGAGGACCTCCTCGGGATGAAGCCCGGGACCGCCTGCTGCTGAGCGAGGTCGCGACGCCGAGTACGGGGAGCCAGAACGTCGACGCCGCCGCGAGCCAGGCCCAGCCGAGACCACGACGGGACGCATCCGTCCGTGCGACCCCGAGATCCTCGTCCGGCAGTTCATCGGCGCCATGCACTTCTGCGCGATGACCGACGTCACGGGGATCAACGACCATCAGCCGATGCCGCGCCAGACCACGACGCGGCGGTGGCCGCCATCAGCCGCCGACGCTCCGCTTCGTCCACTCCCGACACGCCACGTGGACCTGCCGGAAGGGAATGACCCGCAGAAGCTCGTCCAGCGTCGTGACCCCGTCGCGGACCTTGTCGAGGGCATCGTCGAAGAGCGTGTGGAATCCGCGGTCGCGCGCGAGCCGCCGCAACCCGGCCCGGTGCGCCCCGTCGGCGATGGCGTCCTGGATCTCCTCGTCGACCATGAGCACCTCGAAGATGCCGAGGCGCCCCGAGTACCCCGTCGTTGCACAAGCGTCGCAGCCGCGTCCCCGGTAGACCGTGACACCGTCGAGCATCGATCTGAACAGGTGCTTCTCCCGCTCGGTCGGTGTCGTCTCCTCGATGCAGTCGGGGCAGATCCGTCGGACGAGTCGTTGCGCCACGACGGCGAGCAGCACGCTCGCCGTGTCGAAGTCGTCGATGTCCAGGCCGCGCAAGCGGACGACGGCACCGACCGCGTCCGAGGTGTGCAACGTCGTCAAGACCAGGTGCCCGGTGTTCGCCGCGCCGATAGCGGTCTCCGCCGACTCGTGGTCGCGAACCTCGCCGAAGAGCAACACATCGGGGTTCTGGCGCAGCAATGCCCGCATCAACGTGTTCATCGGCAGGTCGGCGCTCACCTGCTTCTGGTTCACCTTCGGGAGCGAATATTCGATCGGATCCTCGGCGGTGAGGATTTTCCGCCGCGAGTCGTTGATGTGCGCGATGCCCGAGTAGAGCGTCGTCGTCTTGCCGCTCGAGGTGGGCCCGGTGATGATGACGAGACCCTCCGGATTGGCGAAGATCTCCGACACGGTCTCCAGGTCGGCGCCGCGCAACCCCAGGTCTGGCAACGCGAGCAGGCCGAGGTCCGGGTCCAGCACACGGATCACGACGTCGGGGCCGGCGGGCCCCGGAAGGACGTTCACCCGGAAGTCGATCAGGCGGCGGGTCCCGTCGTTCACGAACGCGAGGCGCACCCGGCCGTCTTGAGGGGCTCGGTGCACGGTTATGTCCATCTCGGCCAGCACCTTGATGCGGGCAACCACCGCCGCGAGATTCTCGGGGTGTATCTCGGTGAACACCTGGCGCATGATCCCATCGACCCGGGTCCGGACATCGACGTCGCCGGGGTAGACCTCCAGGTGGATGTCCGACGCGCCGGCGTGCACCGCGTCCCACAGTAGCGCGTCGACCAGATCGACCGCCGACGCCGTCGATCCCCGGGTCAACTCGCGCACGACCACCGTGCGCACGGCGTCTTCCACACCGGTGTCCGTGACGCCCAGCGCGCGCGCCACCTCGTAGTCGTTCAACCGGACGACCACGATCTCGCGGTTGAAGCGAGCCCGGACGAAATCGACCGCGTCCGACCGCCCGGGATCGACCATGCCGATGGTGATCGGCTCGCCGCTGGTCGCGCTGACCTTGCCGAGGACGACCAGCCGGTTGCGCTCGCAGAACGCCCGCGGCAACAACCGAACCGATGCCTGGTCGATGATGTGGTCGCCCAACTCGGCGAACCCGGGGGCCGGCTCATCGCTCATCGTCACTCCTGCCAGTCATGCCTTCGAGGGTCCGGCCAGACTACGCTCCGCTGGTTGGGAACAGAAGCGCTGCCTCAACGCCAGACGGGATCCTCGGCGATCAGCGCACGCGCGTAGTCGGCGTCGAGGGGCCGCGAGAACATGTACCCCTGCCCGTAAGCGCAGCCCATGTCCCGCAGCCGTGCGACCTGCTCCGGGGTCTGCACGCCCTCGGCGATCACCTGCAGGCCCAAGCCGTGGGCGAGATTCGTGATCGCCTCGACGATGTCGTGGCGCTGCTTGTGCTCGTTCATCTTGGAGATGAACGAACGGTCCACCTTGAGCGCATCGACGGCGAACCGATGCAGGTACGAAAGAGAGGAATACCCCGTGCCGAAGTCGTCGATATAGAGCTGCACGCCGAGGTTCCTCAAGCCGCGGAGCACTTCGCTCGATGCCTCCGCGTTGCCCATGATCGTGCTCTCGGTGACCTCGAGCTTCAGCGACCCGTGGGCAAGGCCCGTCCGTTGGACGCTCGACGCGATCGTGTCGAGGAACTCGGGTTGGGCGAAGCTGCGGGTCGACACGTTTACGGACACGCCGATCGGCTTCTCGCGCGCGAAGTCGCGTTGCCACTCGGCGACCTGCTTGCAGGCCGCATCGAGCACCCACGACGAGATCGGGTCGATCAGGCCGTTCTCCTCCGCGATCGGGATGAACTCCTCCGGCCAGACCAGTCCACGGTCGCCGTGCCGCCACCGGACCAACGCTTCGAAACCCGCCAGACGGCCGGTCTCGAGCGTGACGATCGGCTGATACTGAAGCTCCAGCTCGTCACGCTCGACCGCATGTCGCAGGTCGGTGTGCAATCGCAGCAGCGATTTCGCGCGCGTATGCATGGTCGTGTCGAAGAGCACGTGCCGCGCTTTGCCCAACGCCTTTGCCCGGTACATCGCCGTGTCTGCATCGCGGAGGATGTCCTCCGCCGCGTCGTAGGCGTGACCGCTCATCGCGATGCCGATGCTCGCGCTGGTGAAGATCTCGTGATCGACGAGCAGGAACGGCTTCGCGAGAGCGTTCTGGATTCTCTCGGCAACCGTCGTGGCCTCGGTGATGTCCGCTGTCTCCTCGAGCAGGATCGTGAACTCGTCCCCACCGAGCCGCGCGACCGTGTCGCCGAGGCGCAGACACTCTTTCAGGCGCTCGGCGAACGAGGTCAGCAAAGTGTCCCCGACCATATGCCCGAGACTGTCGTTGATCAGCTTGAACCGGTCGAGATCGAGGAAGAGAACTGCGAAGCCGCTCTCCGGACGCCGACGCGCGCGGGCGATGGCCCGGCCGAGCAGGTCCATGAATAACGCCCGGTTGGGAAGCCCGGTCAGCGAATCGTATAGCGCCTCGCGGAGCAGCTCGTCCTCCACCCGCCGACGATCGGTCACGTCTGCCTGGGACCCGGCCACCCGATACGCCGTCCCCTTGCCGTCGCGGACCGCGACACCGCGGGTCAGCACCCAGCGATATTCGCCGCTGTCGTGCAAGATGCGGTATTGCGCCTCGAAGTGCTCCGAGTCGCCGTGAACGTGGCCCCAGAGCACCCGTTTGAGCTCCTCCAGATCCTCCGGGTGCACCCGGCCGAACCAGCAGTCGGGTGATTCGTCGACCTCGGTCCGCGCGAGCCCGAGCATCGAGCGCCACCGCGGTGAGTAATAGACGTGTCCGGTGCGCAGGTTCCAGTCCCAGAGGCCGTCGTTCGCGGCCCGCGCCGCCAACGCATAGCGCTCCTCGCTCTCCCGAAGCGACTCCGCCGCGCGCACGCGCTCCGTCGCGTCACGAACGAGGATCAGTCCGCTTTCCGACAGTGTTGCCGGATCGACGACGCGCGTGACCTCGAACACCCGTCGCATGTCGTCCGGGGAGGTCAGCTCCGACAGCGCCGAGCCCTCGAACCATCGCCCCCCTTCGTTCCCGCCGACCTCGATGTCTTCCAAAAGCTCCGCCCACCACGCGTCGGTAGACGGCCAGGCCGAGGTCAGCTCACGCAACGTCCGACTGACTCGGACGAGTTGCCCCTGCGCGTCAGACGCCGCGACGCCGATCCCTACCGCCTGCATCGCCAGCTCCAGTGCCGCGGCGTCGGCGCCCGGAATCGTCGAATCGAGCCTCGGCACCGGCTCGCAACATCCCGCGACCGTGGTCACGCGGCCGTCCTCGCGGCCGGCGTGGAGGCTGATCTGGGTCCACGTCGTGGTTCCCGACCCGGTGTCCAGCTGGAATACGCCGTCCGCGCGCTCGCCCCCCTGCTCCGCGAGCGTCGACACCAGCTCGAGCATACGGTCGCGATCGGCAGAGTCGAGACGTCCGAGCAGGTCACTGACGGACCCCTCGGAAGACCACGAACCGCCGACGAGCGATCCCCAGCGCGGGTGAAACGCGACGCGCGACGCCGCGAGATCCCACACCCAGTCGGGCTCCGATGGGGTCGAAGCGGCGACGGCGGCGCCGTTGCCCCCAGCGCTCTCTACGTCGTCGGCGCGAGGGCGATCGACGAGAGGCCCGAGCAGGTTCGCAACCAGAAACAGGCACGCCGCCGCCCCGATGAGCACGGCGGTCTGTGGAACCAGGCCGAGGGTCGCGACGAGCACCACTCCCCACGCCGCAAGCCCCACGAGCCCCGCTGCGAGCAGCAGGTACGCTCGCCGGGACAGCACCCGGTTCGTCACCGAACTGTCGCCGTTCATCGCGTCGCGCGGTTCGTCGGACTGGGGTTGGGATGCCACACGCGCCTCTTATATCCTACATTGACTCCACATTCACTACACTTTCTCGAAGCCAGCCACGTACGACCCACCGTCGCAAGGGGTGCGGATCCTCAATATGAGACGCAGGACTCGGGGGCAGCGCGA
>CAZFPM010000128.1:0-16686 GCA_964520965.1 uncultured Myxococcales bacterium | reverse complement strand
GGCGACGGCATCGAGGACTTCGGCGAGGTCAACCCCCCGGAGGACGGGTACGCCACCGACCCGAACAACCCGGACAGTGACGGTGACACCGTCAGCGACGGCGACGAGATCTCTCCCGACAACGGCTACGTCACCGACCCGAACAACCCCGACACCGACGGCGACGGAATCCGAGACGACGAGGAGCTCGAGGAGGGCGACGACGGCTGGGAGACTGATCCGACGAGCGGGGACTCCGACAGCGACGGCATCCCCGACGGCGAAGAGGTGGCCCCCGGCGACGACAGCTTCACGACGAATCCCAACAGCGCCGACTCCGATGGCGACGGCTTCACCGACGCGGAGGAGATCGCGGGCGGCGGCCACCCGAGCGACGACACCGAAGGCCCACGCACCCTCGGCGACAACCTCGGCAACCTCCGGCTCGAGCTCGAGGCCGGCGCCTCGTGGGACGCCACGTCGGGCGACCCGGTCGCCACCGGGCGCGTGCGCATCGGCTGCATCGGCAGCGCGCTGACGACGGTCGTCGACGGGACGCTGCAGGTCCGGCGAGCCGGGGACACGGTCGAGGTCAGCGGCGTCGGCGACGTCGAGCTCCTGTTGCCCGGGAGCGAAGACACGATCGTCGCCTGGACCGGCGATGTCGCGTTCGACATCGACTCGACGACCGGCGTGCTCGACCCGGAGACCCGCGACGAGACGACCTCTATCGACAGCCTCGACGGTCGCGTGGAGTTCGTCGCGCCCTTCGATGAAGGCCTGCTCGTCGATGTGTGTGACGGCATCCTCACCGCGCCGGGTTCCCTTTTCTTCCACGGCCCGGACTCGGGTGGCGAACCGCTGTGGAGCGTCGAGTTCGTCGCCGAGACGTCGATGCAGCCGTCACAGCTCTCGCTGTGGTCGAGCGGCGACGTGTCGGTCGTCACGCCCTTCGGCGATGTCGAGCTGGCCGAGTCCGAGTTCTCGGTGAGCTTGTCGCACCTCTATGTGTCGGGGAGCGCGTCGTTGGTGCTGCCGCAGTTCGACGGGGTCGACCTGAGCGGCCCCGCCGCCGACTTCACGCTGGACATCGAAAACGGCGTCCTCGAGTTCCACGTGAACAGCTCCGTCGAGGCCGAGATCGGTCCCCTGACGATCGCCCTCGAGGGGGGACCGGCGGCGGCGATCGAGCTCGACGCCCCGCGCGGGTACATCTACGTGGAGGGCGGCTTCGAGTTCCACCCGGTGGCGTTCTTCGGACGCGTGGGCCTCGACCTGTCCGGGCAGATCGTGTTCGAGCCGCTCCACCTGATCGAGGACAGCTGCGTCGACGACATCGACCTCGAGCAGGACGGGCACGTGCTGGTCGGTGTCGAAGCCGACGTGCCGATCCCGGTCGCACCGGTGCTCTCGGTGGGTTTCGCGTTCGACTATCTGATCGACGTGGCGACGACGCCGGACGACGGTGACCCGCTCTTCGCGGGCGCCAACGGCACGTTCAGCATGGGCGCCGGGTTCGGGCCGGTCTCGCTCGGTCTCGAGGTCGGCGGCGCGACCGCGGCGATGCTCCTCGACGACGACGACGAGATCGAGCAGGTGGTTCTCGTGACCGAGCAGGGACTCCGACTCGACGATGTCTTCGGTGACGCCGCGGGCATCCTCGGCTCGATCGGAAGCGGCTCCGAGGCGTCGTTCTGTTACGACGTCCACACCGGGACGTTGGCCGGCGGCGGCATCTGGTATCAACAAGGCTGGGAGTTCGACTGGGACTTCGAGATCGTGCCACCGATGGTGATCGGCGACGTGGTCGACACGTCGACCGGAGGAATCTCGGGCAGCGGCGACCTCGCGATGCCGCTCGGTCTGAGCTCCGTCGAGCTCGACGGGAGCATCGGCTGGGACGGCGAGTTCGAGCTGACCGGGACGCAATCGGTCTCGCTGGTCGGCCATACGATCGCCGGCGCCTCGTTCACCCTCGACAACGATGGGCTCTCGGTCGCGGGCGAGCTGGATCTCGGCCCGATCGGCGGGCTCGACGCATCCGGGTTCATCGAATCCGACGGCGACTTCGCCCTGGCGCTGTCCGGGACGCTGAACGTCGCCGGCCACGAGTTGTCGTCGGTGACCGGCGAGTTGACGAACGAGGGCGTCGCGATCACGGGATTCATCGACGTGCCCGGATTCGGCAGCGTGCGCGTCACCGGGAACTACTACTCGTCGAGCGACTTCCTCTTCGAGGGCGATCTCGATCTGACCATCGGCGGCTACGACCTCGCGGGCGCCGATGTCAGCGTCGACCCGACATCGGCGACCGTCGATGCGCGACTGAACCTCCCCGGCGACGCCGGCGGGGTCGACGTGTTCGGCCAGTTCGAGTCCGATGGGCACATCTTGCTAGCCGGCAGCAATCGCATCGAAATCGGCGGCTACGGCATCCACGCTACCCTGAGCTTCGAACGCTTCTCGACCGGCAGCGTGGCGGTGATCGCGAGCGGCAACCTCAGCCTGGGGAGCCTGAGCGCGGCATCGGGCACCTTCTCGTGGTCGAGCGACGGCGACGTCTCCGGCAGCGGCAGTCTGAGCTTCGCCGGCTTGGATATCTCGGTCGACGTCGACTACGAGGACGGTGACCTCGACGTCTCGGGCTCCATCTCGATCGAAGGCAGCTTCATCGGTGCCGACCTGTCCGGTTCACTGACGGTGAGCTACGACGACGGCATCGAGATCGTCTTCTCGGGCACGGTAGAGGCGGGCGGTCTGGACATGAGCGTGTCGAAGACCGTGTCGATAAGCGGGTGCTTCGACGTCGCGGGATTCCCCTACTGGTGCCCGACGTGGACGGACCCGGACCGGATATGCACATACACGATCACGGTGTGCCTCGATTGAGCGGGCCGGCGGTGCCACGACGGTCCTGACCGCCGGGTTCGGTCCCGGATCGGCTGCCCCCCACCCTTGCTCGCGCTGAGCCGGGACCCCGGCGCGGCCGGTTTGGGAGGCGGCGTCCGGTGGCGACCCGAGCCCGTCTTCTCGAGGGGTGCCCCCGGGTCGGTCTGTGTGCGTCAACAGGCCCAAACAAACGCACACGTCGGGTGATCTGCGGCGATGAACCGAGAGGGGGGGGGGGTGACACCTACCCATGTGAAATAATTACACTTTTCCGCTTGCGCGATCTTTCGCGGTGCTCAGGTTCTCTTTCACGGACGACGAACCACGAGGAGAACACGATGAACGCCAACCGCACCGCCAACCACTCCGCCGCCGCCACCGTGTTCGCCGCCGTCGTGCTGGCCGTCCTGACCCTCGCGCCGGTCGATGCCGCCGCCCAGGCTCCGGAGGCCTACATCGGCACGTTCATGCCGCACGGCCTCGAGGGCCGCGACTACGTCGACAACCACCTGTCCCGCATCCAGCGCGCCATGGAGAGCTGCTACGACGAGGCCCTGCGCGTCGCGCCGTCGACGAGCGGCATGATGCTGACCCGCATCTTCCTCGACCGCGCCGGCAACGTGACCGATGTCGCCGTCATGAACAACCAGACCGGCAACACCGCGCTGGCCGGCTGCGTCGAAGAGGCCGTGGCCGACGTCCGATTCTCGGCGACCCAGAGCGACAACGCTTCGATCACCGTGCCGGTGACCTTCCGCGTCCGGGCCCATGACGTAGCGGTCGACCGCCGCTGACCCCGCCCTCTGAGCTCACCGAGCGGGCGTGCTCCGGCACGCCCGTTCGCGTTTCGTGCAGCAGGTGGGACTCGCGCTCGACGCCGGCATGCTCTACCGATGGAGCAGAGGAGGGCGAGCGGGCCGCGCGGATCGGCAGCGCTGCTCTGCAGCCGCCGCGAACCCTGACGCACCGTCGAATATGAACAGAACCCCACTCCGCGGAACCTGGCTCCGTCTCGTCTGCGCCACGTTCCTCTTCGCCGCCGCGTGCAACGAGGACCAGGCATCCGACGCATCGACGGTCGATGTCGGCGAGCAGGCCGACACCGGAGACGCGGTCGCGTCGGCGGACGCCGCGGACGCACCCACGTCGGAAGACACCGGCGCGGTTGACGGCCCCGACGGCCCGGACGTTCCCGGAGACATCGGGGAGGACGCCGCGGCCCCGGACACGCACGGCGATGCGGACGCGATCCCGGATGCAGTCGTTGACGCCAACGACGGAGATGTCGCCGAGGATGCGCCCGACGCGGCAGCTGACGACGCAACCGACGACGCAACCGGCGACTCCGTTGAGGACGCCACGGACGCCGGCGACCCCGCCGACCCACCGGCACCGATTTCGCGCGACCCGATCTACGATGTGCGCGTCCGATCGGACGTGGTCTACGGGCAGGGCGCGGTCCGCAGAGCGTGGGACGCCGAGCGCTTCACGGTCACGGACCTGGTGCTCGACGTCTACGGGCCGGTCGACGCACCGGGGCCACGGCCGGCACTCGTATGCATCCACGGCGGCGGGTTCCGCGGCGGCGACAAGCTCCACGCGGCGATGGTTCGATTCGCCGAGGGGTTCGCGGCGCGCGGCTGGGTCACGTTCTCCATCAATTACCGCCTCCAACGCGACGCCGGCCTCATCCCGGACGCCTGGCCCGAAGCACCGGTCGAATGGGATCCCGACCAGGTCCGCGCCCTCTACCCGGCGGCTCGGGACACGAAAGCCGCACTCCGATGGGTCCATACGAACGCCGAGCGTCTCGACATCCATCCGGACTACATCACCGTGCTGGGCGGCTCGGCCGGCTCGTTCCTCGCGGTCATGGCGGGCGCTTCCGATCCTGGAGACTTCACGGACGAGCTGCTCGACGAGGATCCGACCCTCGCGACAACGAACCTCGGCGCCCGTTCCGACGTGGCGACCGTCATCGACCATTGGGGAGGCCACGCACACCTCCTGGCGCTGGAGATGATGGACGGCCGCTCCCGATGGGACGCGACCGATGCCCCGATCTCCATCGTTCACGGAACCGAGGACCCGACGGTGCCGTTCGCGGCCGCCGAGGCATTGCGCGCCGCGTACGAATCCACCGGCGTGCCCTACGCGTGGTATCCACTGGAAGGACGGGGCCACGGTGTGTGGGGCGCCACTTACGAGGGTCGGTCCCTGCTCGAGCTCGCCTTCGATTTCGTCGTCGAGCAGCAGGGGCTCGGCCTGCTGCCGGAGTAGCATTGATGCCGTTCGTTTCCGGACCTCGCGCAGCCAGGCGACACCTCGCCACCGCCCTGTTTGCGTTGCTCCTCCTCTCTCCAGCCGTCGCCCTGGCGTATTGGCCCACCTGGGGTGGCGACAGCCAGCGTACCCACCAGAGCGCATTTGACGGCCCGACGTCGCTCGATGAGGTCTCGGTCGAACGCTACACGGCCGACTGCGACGTCAACATCAACACCTCGGTCACCATCGACGACGAGGGTCGACTCTTCTTCGGGTCCTGGGGAATCGGGCGCACCGACGGGACGGACGACCGAACCGGCTGGAGCAAGGGCGACGGCAAGATCTACGGGCTGAGCTGAGACCTCGAGCCGCTCTGGCCGCCGCTCGACCCGGCGGTCGTACCCTGGTGCTACGAGTACGGCGACCGCGATCTCGGTCGCCTGGAGTGCCCGGGCCCGGGGATCTGGAATGGCTACAACGGCACGGTCGAAGGGGTCGGCGCGATCGGGCCCGACGGCGTGATCTACTTCGGCCGAGGCGACGGCGCCGTGTACGGCGTCGACATGGACACCGGCGAGGTCGTCTGGCGCTTCGACACGTACAACCCGCTCGACCGGGCGGATCCCGAGGGGGGCGGCGAAGTGATCACGCCAATCCTCTACCACGACGGCGTGCTCTACTTCGCCACCGCGGCGCCGCCGAACATTCCACACGTGGCGTGGGAGACGAATGCGATATACGGCGTACGGATCGACGACCCGGAGGGGAATCATTGGCGCTACCCGCCGGACGACCGGACGCTGGAGGGCGAGGAATTCCTGGCGGCACCCGCCCTGTCGCCGGACGGGGACACCGTCTACTTCGGCTCGCTCCACGCGACCGTGCTCGATACGACGATCCCGGCCAACCTCTACGCGTTTTCGACCGCGGTCGATTGGGATGCGCCCGCGCCCCTTCTCTGGCGCCGGCCGACCCATGACCCTGCGCACCCGAACAGCACGATCCTCGTCGACCGCCTCTTGATCGCAGCCGACGGTTCCCTCTTCATCGGCGGGACACGGCTGCTCACGGACGCGTCACCGTTCACCGGTGGCCGCGCGGTGGTGCTCCGTCTCGATCAGGCCGGCGAACCGGTGTGGGACGCGGCGGTCGCGTTGCCCGCCCCCTTTGCCGGACATCTCGTCCAGGGCCTGTCGCTCCGGGAGGGCGAAGGCCGGCCCCCGGTTCTCTATGCGGGGCAGGGCTACAACAACCAGCTCGGCGGCGCGCTCCACGCGATCGACGGCGACACAGGAGCGGTGCTGTGGAGTTGGCGGGCGGCGGAGAACGATGTCGCCGGCGCCTTCAACGACGCGACCATCGGCGCCAATGGCAACCTCTATTTCGGGGTGCGCGGTACCGTCGCCGAGGGCGGCTGGATCGTGGCGCTCGACCCCGGCGGTCGGGAGCTGTGGCGGTATCGCCAGGACCGCGGGGCGATCGATTGGAGTCCGCCGACCATCGGACGCAACCACAGCCTCTATTGGGGCGAACGGGCCGTCGACATATGGCCGCTGCAGACCTTCGGTCCCGGCGAGTGTCCGGAACGAGACGTTCGACCCCGGTTGTGGGCCATGCTCGGGGCGGAGCCACCCGACGTCGTGGACGGCGGCGACGATGCCGGCGACACCGGGCCATCGGCGGACGTCGACCCCCGCGACAGCGCATCGGACACCGGTGAGAGAGACACCACCGACGCCTCGCCCATCGACGGTTCGCCCCCCCCGGATCCGGTGGATGCCGAGACCTCGGATTCGATCGGAGATTCCGCCGCGCCGGACACCCCTCTCGTCGACGCTCCGCCAGCGGATGTGATCGGCCCGCCCTCACCCGGGCAGTCCGGCGGCGGATGCGGGTGCGCGACCGTCGGCGAGCCCACGCTCGCGTGGCAGGCCATCGTGCTGCTCGCGTGGGTCGCCCGACGACGGCGTCGCGGTTCAGCGGAGTAGGTGTATGTTCCGCTCCGCGCAGATCTCGTGGAGCTGCTCCGGCCAGATCGTGACGCTGACCTCGCCGAGGGCCGCCTTCTTCAAGATGTAGCTGTAGAGCCGGCTCTGACCGATGCCGCCGCCGATGCTGAGCGGGATCTCGTCGTTCAGGATCATCTGGTGATAGGGCATCTCCAGGAAGTCCATCTGCCCGGTGATCTCGAGCTGCTTCTTCAGGGTGTCCTTGGTGACGCGGACGCCCATGCTGCTCAGCTCATGGCGCCGCTTCGTGATGCGGTTCCACACGAGGATGTCTCCGTTGAGCCCGTGCATCTGCTTGCCCTTCTTCACGACGCTCGGGGTGACCCAGTCGTCGTAGTCGGCGCGCATCTCGTGGGGGTAACCGTCGTCGAGCGTGTGGCCGATGCCGTAGATGAAGATCGCCGGGTACTCCTGGACGATCCGCGTCTCTCGCTGCTTGCGCGGCAGGTCCGGATAGCGGTCCAGGATCTCCTCGGCATGCAGGAAGACCAGCTCCCGGGGCATCTTCTCGAACTTGCCGAGCTGCGGGAACATGTCGTGGGCGAGGTCCTCGGCCTCGACGAACACCTTCCAGATTCGCTGCACGACCTTCGTCAGGTAGTCGAGGTTGCGCATGTCGGGCGTGATCACCTGCTCCCAGTCCCACTGGTCGACGTACGAGCTGTGATCGTGGTCGAGGAAGTAGTCCTTTCTCACGGCGCGCATGTCGGTGTTGATGCCCTCGCCGACATCGCAGCCGTACTGCTTGAGCGCGAAGCGTTTCCACTTGGTCGCCGCCTGGACGACCTGCGCTTCGATGCGCTTCTCGAGACCGAGACCGGCGGGGAAGTCGATCGGCGTACGGGAGCCGTCGCGGTCGAGGTAGTCGTTCATGCCGCTGTGCTTGTCCATGATCAGCGGACACTGCACGAGCATCAGGTTCAGCTCTCGCGCCAGGCCGTCCTCGACGCACCGTTTGACGGCGTAGAGCGCCTTTTGCGTCTCCTTGGGAGTGAGGACCGACTCGTAGTCGGTGGGCAACCCCTTGGCGACGTCCTCGTAGGTTCCGATTCCGGGTCCGGCGAGATCTGCCTTCTTGTCTGACATGGCTTCCTTCCTCAGCTATGGGTGAGAGGCGGGACAAGCTCGGGCATAGAAGCCCGTGCGGCGTTCCGCAAACGGGGAGATCCCGGTCCCGATCCCCCCTCCGGGCGGACCCGGGTCACGCCTCACGCCGAACCACGACCGCACCGCCGTCGACCAACCCCGAGGTGCGGACCATCGCGCTCGGGAGCTCCACCGATCCGGGCCGCTCTCCACCCACATCTTCGACCCGCGCATGCGTCGAGAGCAGGCCCCCGTGCCATCTGCCCGGTCGGGCGATGTGGACGAGGTCGCCCGGGGCGAGGTCGAGACGCGCCTGGTCGTCCGGGTGCAGCCGCACGAGCACCTCGTCAGCCCCTTCGGCGGTCCGTACTGCGATATCGGTCGCGGCAAGGACGAGTCGATGGGCACCGCCGGTCGCCTTCGGCTCTCCCGCCTTGAACGCGCGGCGGAGCGCTGTCTCGGGCCCCGCGACGAGCAGCGGGTCTGCCGGCGCGGTCGACGGGAAGAGCCTAACGCCAATCACGGCCAGCGCACCGGACGCGACCAGCCCGTAGAGGGCACGCATGTACTTGTACGCCTTCAAGCCCTCGCCGCCAGGCTCGGTGCCCTGCGCCAATGGGGCGATCAGATCCGGCCACACGATCGAGGCGAGGATCGCGAGCGTACCGCCGACGAGCGTGAGCAGGGCCGCTCCGTGCCCGTAGCGCGGCCAGACGGCCCCGAGCACGAGCGCGACCGCCATCGGCGGCACGACCGCCGCGACGAACGTGGCGTGGGCGACGTAGATCGAGTCGAACTCCTTGAAGACGAGCACGAGCAACACCGCCAGGCCGGCCGTCGCGATCGTCGTCCCGCGCGCGGTCGCCAGCGCCCTCCGCTCGTCGACGCCACCGAGGAAGGGACGCCAGATGTCGTTGACGAAGATGGCCGCGACCGCGGTGAGCAACGTGTCGGCGGTCGACATCAGGGCGGCCGTCAGCGCGGCCATGATCAGCCCGAACACGCCGGGCGTCGCCAGCAGCGCGCTCACGATCACGAAGACGTTGTCCGGCGAGGTGTCGGCCGCGATCGCCCCCGTGGTCGCCATGCCGCGCCCGATCCAGCCCGTGCCCGATACGGCGACCGCCGCGACCGGCATCACGACGAGCACCACCAGCGCCGCCGCCTTGCGGCCCTCGTGCACCGAGCGGGCCGCCATGAAGCGCATCAGGATGCCCTGGTTCATGAAGTAGAACGCGACCCCACCGGCCATCGCGTCCTGCCAGAAGACCCCCATCGTCGAGAACGACGACGGCTCGGTCAGGTGGGCGAACCCGGCGCGATGCGGGGGCGGGAGTGCGTCCCAGAACACGTCGATGCCCCCCAGATACGTGAGGCCGGCCGCGAAGAGCCCGAGCCCGACCGCGAGCAGGAGCACCCCCTGGACGAGATCCGTCATGATGACGGACGTCTGCCCGCCGAAGACGACGTAGAGGCCGGTCGCGACCGCCGCGACGCAGGCGGCGCCGAAGATGGGCCAGCCGGTCAGCGCGTGCAACGCCTTGCCCATCGTGAGGAAGTTGATGCCGATATAGCCGACTAGGTAGACGAGCAGGATCAACGTCGAGACGACCCGCGCCTGGCGACCGAACCGCCGCTCGAAGTACTCCGGCACCGACTGGATGCGACGGTAGGAGATGATCGGAAGCCACACGGCCATCCACAGCGGCATCCAGAACCAGTCGTTGAGGTAGCTCATCGAGCTGGCCAGCCCGAAGCTGAACCCGGCGGCCGAGTACTTCACGAACGAGTACGACCCCACCGTCGTGGCGACGCAGGAGATCGCGATCAGCCAGCCGGAGAAGCGCCGCCCGGCGAAGAAGAAGTCCGAGGTCGTCCGGGTGAAGCGCGCGAACCACGCGCCGAGCCCGATGATCGTGGCGAAATAGACGGCGACCACAGCGAGGTCGGTGCCGCTCCCGATCACCCCCTCGGCGCCACGAGCGGCGCCCCGCGGCGGGAGCGCACCGTCACCGGCCGCGAGCTGGAGCGCCGCGTGTCCCAGGGCGTAAGCCGCGAACCCGGCGACGAGCAGAGCGACCAGGGGACGACGGACGGTCAGGGCGCCGCTGCGCAACGCGATGACCAGGCCGGCGACAAAGACGAGTCCGCCGATTCCGTAGACGTAGAGATAGGGGGTCCACATGGGGGGTGGTGCGCGCTCGGGGGCAGCGGCGTCGCCGAATCGCGCAGGGCGGAACGAGCGGCGCCGCCGCACCACTACTGGTTCGTCTCGCTGGCCTCAACCGGTTCGCGGCCACCAGCCAGGCGATGTGAATGCCCGCTCGGCACTGCTTCCGAGCACCGCGCATGTAGTTGTTTGTCCTACCCAAACGGCAAAACACCGCACTATGTGGTTGACCCGAGATCCACGGATCCCTAGGTTGACGCCGCCTGAACGAGGAATGACCAACTCGATGCATCAGACAACCACCGGAACCCGGGTCGCAGACCCGAGCTCGGGCGAGATCCGCGACCTGACCGAAAGGGCCGATGGAGCGCCGCAACGCGTCGACGCCATCTCGGTCGGACTTGGGTTGTTGCTCGCACTGATGTTGGCGGTCCCCCTGATCGCGCGGCTGGCCGGGGACTGGTTCTAGCCTCCCGTTTCGCATGCGTGGTCGCCGACCGAGGCGAGCGGCAGCAGCGGCAGCCTGATGTCCGGAGCGCGCGTCAGAAGCGGCAATGGAGGCCGTGGAGCACGGTCACGTTGTTCTCCTCGAAGCACTCGCTGTTCGCCGAGTCGGCGTCGGGGACGACCCAGACGTCGACGCCCGGCGGGCTGACCGGCGGCGACACCCAGTCGCAGCCGACACGCTCGCAATCGCCTGGGCTGAGTATCCGCGTCGTGCCCCGCCGGCAGATCAGGTCGCCGTCCTCCGGTGGACCGCGGAAGAAGTCGACCGGCAGGTCCACGTCGATGGCCTCGGTGCCGCGGTTGCACACCATGACCGCCAACGGCAGCGAACCGACGCCGGCATCGCAGTAGAGCCCGCCGGTTGCCGACCGACTCGTCACGTCCGGCGTCGCGAGTACGTCCAGGCCTCCCTGGATGTTCTGCCGGAAGTTGTTCAACCCATCGACCTCCCAGTTCCGGCGCGCGGCGCTGGTCGAGGGCACGGTCCCGTCGACGTCGACGTTGGTGACGAAGTAGGCGTGCTGGTTCCAGATCGGCCGAGAGTTCACCCACTGGTCGAGCCCATCGCTGTACACGCGAATCCCCGCAGCGCCGCGCGGATGCGAAGCCCGACAGGTGTTTCCCGTTCCCGGTGTCCCCCCGGGCGGGCTCGCGCAGACGAAACCCGATTCGCCGCAGCCCTCCGGTCCGCAGCAGTCCTCTTCGGACACACATCGACAGTAGCCGGAGTCGCAGAGGCCGGAGGCACAGTCTTCGCCGGCCTCGCACCGGATGCCGACGAATTGCGGATCGATGCCGCCGACCTCGAGCCCCTCGCACTCGCGACCGACGCCGACGTCACCGCAGTTGGTGTTGGACGGCACGACCAGCTCGGAGTTGAAGTCGCCATCGACGTCCGCGACGATCGGGTTCTCGTTCCACGTGCACGACGAGCGGAACTGGCTGAAGATCACGTCGCCGGTCACCCCGTCGTAGGCGCGCACGAAGCACTCGTCGGCATAGATCGCCTCGGCGCGTCCGTCGCCCTCGAAGTCGAAGATCGACGAGCCGGTCTGCGACGACGAGAAGTCCTGGCTCGTCCGGGTCCACAGGATCCCGTCGCTCCGGCCCGAGGGGCACTCCCCTGCGCCGCCGAGGATCACGCAGTCGAGATCGAAGACGGTGTAACTGCCCCGGCCGGCTACCGCGACCTCGCCCCGACCGTCGCCGTCGAAGTCACCGATCGTCGGAGGCCCACCGGTGCCGCCACCGGGGAGCTCTACCGGGCCGAACACCACGGTGCCCTCCAGGGTCTGCACCCGCAGCTCCCCACCGGTGACCACCGCGACCTCCGGAGCCGCATCGTAGTCGAGCCCGGTCAGCGCGAAGTCCCCGAGATCCGCGACGGCCAGGTACCCCCGCGGGGTCGCCCCACTGCCGACGAAGTATGGCTCGGCGACCCAGGCGCTGGTGTCGACGTCCCACTCCCACAACCCGTCGCCGGAGACCACCTCGACCGCGCCGTCGCCGTCGAGATCCGCGGCGAACGACATATTCGCCGGCGCAGCGCCGGCCGCCAGGTTGCCCAGAGAGTCGTCGAGAACGACACCGTCCGCCGACAGAACGATCCCGCCGCGGAGCACCTCGGGAATGCCGTCGTCATCCAGGTCGTGCAGTCCCGGCCCACCCCACCCCGCACCGGTGATCGAATACGGCGCCCCGCCGGCGACGGTCGAGCGCCAACGAACGCCCCAGCTCCGCGCGTCACGATCGTAGGCGAACGCCACCAGCCCACCGCCCGCCTGGTAGGCCACGATCTCGGGGGTGCCGTCACCGTCCAGGTCACCGATCGCCGGCGGCGACGAGTGGGAAGTCCATTGGTCGACCAGCGTGTGTTGGAGCTCGCAGGTGCGCCCGTCGATGATTCGGATCAGCCCGGTCGGTAGCTCGCTGGAGCCGTCGACGCCGTCGTCGGCCGTGAAGACGATCGACGGCCGCACGATCGCCGGATCCCCGTCGAAGTCGAAGTCCGCCACCACTGGCGTCGACAGCACGTGTACCCACGCTGGATGCGGGTCGTCGGGCGGCGCCTCGTCGAAGGTGCACTGCAGTTGAGGCGAGAAGCGCGCCGGGATCACAGTGCGGCGGCACTCGTCGTTGAACTCCTCGCGATCCCCGGCGCCGTACGGAAGACAAACGCCCGCATCGACCGCACACCAGGTGTCTCCGATGCAGTCGTCGTCGGTCAGGCAGGCGGTGTCCGGCGCGCACACGTCGAACGCACACGTCTCGCCCGGACCACAGCAGGAGTCGCCGCAGGTCGTCCAATCCCCTTCGTCGCCGCCGGGCTCGCACATCACATCTTCGGTACCGTCACAGACCCAGCGACCGCGACCGCACCGACCACAGCTTCCGCCCGGGCCGGCGCGCAGATCGGTGCAGCCTCCGCAGAGGTTCCGGAACTCCGGGCCGGGATCGCCACCACAGACGACGATCTCGCGACCCGAGCACACCCACTCTCCGCGGTCACACGTCCCACAGATCTCGCCCGGCGCGCCGGCCAGTCCCGCGCAGCCGCCGCACGCGTTGAGGGCGTCGGCCGGGGTCTCGCAGTCTCCGACATCGTCGCAATCAGTCCACCCGTCGAGGCAGGTCACCAGCTCGCAGACCCCCCGGCGACAGACCGCTTCTCCGCCCGCGAACGCACAGACTTCGCCGCAGGCTCCGCAGTGTTCGAGCGAGCTCGCCAGGTCGAAGTCCTCGTCGACCAGGAAGTCGCAGTCGTCGTCGCGTTCGTTGCACCGCTCCGGGGCGCCCGGGTACGCAGAGGGGTCGTCGGGGGCGCAGTCCTGCTCACCGCAACCGACGCCAGCGGAGAAACCGTCGCCATCGATGTCCAGGCACTCGGTACAGCGCCCGGACTCGGAGATGCAGAGGTCGGCCACGAACCCTCGGCTCTCCCTCAGGTTGACCCGCAGGCAGTCGAAGCCATCGGGACAGGAACTCCCGGAATCGCACTCCACGGCGCAGAAGAGTCCGGTCGCGAATGGGAGGCAGACGCCGCCGTCGCCGCACTCCGAGTCGTCCGCACAGGGGGCGCACAGCCGGGCGAGGTCGGCATCCGCATCGACCGTCGTGTCAGCACCCGTCCCGTCTCCGGTCGCGCCGTCGGAGCCCACATCGCTCCCATTGCCGGCCGCGTCGTCCCCATCAGCGGCCGCATCCTCCGGCTCCCCGGCGTCATCGTCTGCGTCCGGGTCGGCATCCGTGGCCCCGGCGCCGTCATCGGGCGCACCCCCGGTGTCGGCGCATTCCTCCCCGACGCAAACGAGCCCGGCGGCCGGGGCCGCATCCTTGGACCCGCACCCGGCGATACCGGCGAGCAGGGCCAGCAACGGGAGCCCGATCGCCCACGCCCTGTCGACGACGGAGCGGATCGACGTCACCCTTCCTTCGGCAGACGGGTGGTGATGTCTTGCGACTCGCATGGCGGCTCCTGGTTGGGCACCACTATCCGACGTCCGGTCGCGCGACGCCAGCGCCCGCGTGACCTCGGTGCCGCATTCGTCGCGCGGGCGTTCAGGAGTGGCGCCCCGCGCCAGCGGTGTACCCGGGTCGCTGCGGACCGACAGGATGGCGGTCTCATCGCCCGTCGGCGTCATCCTCCGGGCCGGTCGGGGACTCCGGCGCAGGTGCGGGCTCCGGCACCGTGAGCGGGGAGACGTCGGCGGCGTTGGGCTGCCCGTCTCCGTCGGTGTCGTCGTCGGGGGCGAGGCACACATGCTGGATCAGGTCGATCAACGCGCCCTCGGGACGACCGACGATCTCGAACTCGAGCCCGCTCTGCCGCACGTGCCGCTCGGCGAAGAAGACGTCGATGCGGTGTGGGCCCCGCTCCAGGTAGACGTCGGCGCTGGTTCGGCGCAACGGATGGATGCCGCCGAGGTCCGTGACGACCTCACCGTCGATGAGCAACCAGCTGTCGTCGTCGCTACCGATCTCCATCGTGTAGACGCCGTCCTCGGACACGATCGCGGTCGTGTACCAGTGAGCCGCGAAGTAGAACGGATCTCCGCAGAGCCCGGTGTCGACGGGGAAGTAGTCGGCCGAGTAGCTCATCACGAGCGAGTCGCGCTCGTAGCTGAAGACGTAGTACGTGTCGTCCCACCAGTCGTAGTCCGAGGGGTGGTTGCCGGGGACGACGCCGGTGACGCGCCCCTCGACGTCGGGGTGGTCGCACGGGAGGTTGTAGAAGTCGCCGACGAAGCGGGCGACATGATCGATGTGTCCCTCGTCCGGTGCGCAGGCCAGGTCGGGATTGCAGGGCTCGGCGTCGTCCTCGTCGAGTACGCCGTCATTGTCATCGTCGATGTCGGCGTCATCGGTGATGCCGTCGCCGTCGCAGTCGTCGGAGGGCGCGGAGACGTCGCGGTGGTAGTGGAGGATCTTCACACCGCCGAGTCCGTCTGCGAGCGCGATGTACTCGCCGTTGATCGAGACGGCGTTGGCGCTGCCGGCGTCATCGCTGATGTCGAGCGACGCGAGGAGGACCGGGGCGGCCGGGTCGTCGAAGTCGGCAACGACGAGGCCTTCCTGCCCGTTGGCCAGGAACGCGAGGCGCCCGTCGACGGCGAGGCCGGACCCGTTCGCCGTGCCGCCGGTGGCCAGACGGCCGAGCTCAGAGAGGTCGTTCATGTCGAGCACGAGCACTCCGCTGGTGTCACTGCTGAGGTACAGACGGTCGCCGCGGAGCGTCGCCCAGGTCGGCGCGCCGATCTCGCTGCCCGCGACGACCGCCCCCTCGCCGTCGAAGAGCATGACGCGCCCCGGCGTCCCGGCGATGGCCGCGATGCCGCGGTCGTGCGTCGCACCGACCCAGCGGGCGTCGTGCTCGGAGACCTCGTTGACCCTCACCGCGTCGCCGCTGGAGACGTCGAACGTGGCCACGCCGCCGTCCTCGTCACCGTAGGAGACGTGCACGAGGTAGTCGTCGATGTCGAGGAAGGTCCCCGAGTAGCTCCCGAGCTGCTCGAAGCCGAGGTGGGACAACGCTCCGTCGACGTACCGAAAGCGTTCGAACGTCGCTCCCATCTCTGCGTCGGCGGCGGCGAGGAAGAGCGAGTCGCCGGACGCTCGGACGCGGGCGATGTCGGTGGCCGGGTAGATCGCCTCGGTGGTGACGTCAGGATGGAAGGGGTCGGTGACGTCGATCACCTGCAGGGCGCCGCGGAACCTGTCGCCGCGCACGTTGTAGGAGGCGAATACCGTGCCGCCGACCCAGTGGACGTCCGTCGCCTGGAGCGTGACGCCCTCCCACGTCGGCGACTCGACGGTCGCGAGCAGCGACAGCCCGACGCCGGTCGTCACGACGTTGCCGTTCCGCGTCGGTCTGGTCGCGTCGATCTTGAACTCTCGGCTCTCCTGCCGGACCGAGCCGAGCCCGTCGGTCCGGATGATGACGCGCTCGGGTGCCTCGCAGGCTCCGGCGACGGACGCGAGAGCCAGGACGGCGACGAACAGACGTTGGGGTTCGGTGCGGATGGACATGTCGAGCCGAGGGCAGGGGGTGCGAGCCATCTATATCATGCGCCCGGACACGCGCCAGATCTCGGCAACGCCGAAACATGTGTGTTTTCAGCCGGTTGCGATGCCATGCCCCTCGGAGAACCGCCGGCCGGACTTGCGGTCATGTCAGATGCGACATGTCATCGTCGTGAGAGCCCGAACGACAAGCCGCTCGCCTGGCTGCATGGCGAAATCAAGACTCCTCCGTGGTCGGCGAAAGCGCGCATTCTCGCGGGC
>CAZFPM010000127.1:0-16876 GCA_964520965.1 uncultured Myxococcales bacterium | reverse complement strand
GCTCTTCGGCCGGCTCTCCGGCCGGCTCTTGGGCCGGCTCTTCGGCCGGCTCTTGGGCCGGCTCTTCGGCCGGCTCTTCCTCCGACTCCCCGGCCTGCCCCGCGCCGAAGGCCTCGTCCTCGATCTCCTCCGCCGTCGGGCCCAGCGCCTGGGCAAGGACACCGTCGTCCGCGGCCGCCGACGGCGCCGAGTCGAAGCCGCAGATCGAGAAAGCGGCCAGAAGTGCGATGAGGTGCTGGATCACTCGAATGGCGGGGCTATGGGCTGGAACGCCGGCAGCGGCACCCCAACGTTGCCGCTTTGCGCCTTTGCGCCTTTGCGCCTTTGCGCCTTTGCGCCTTTGCGCGAACCCCGTCCTGAACGGGCCCGCGATAATGAAGCATCAGTCGGTCACTTCTTCTGGAGCGCCGTCCTCGGGCGGAAGATCGCGCGTGCGATCGAAGGGGATGTCAGTCTCGTCGCGCACCCAGGTGCGGTCCCAGACATCGTCGACCGAGCGGGTGCCCGGCTCGCGGAGCCAGGCCTGGAAAGCGATCGCGTCCTGCATGTTGTAGCGGTAGTCGCCGTTGCGGCTCTTGGTCGCGTTGGCCCGCAGGATCACCGAACTCTCATCGAAAAGCAGATTCTCGAAATTGGCCCGGAACTCGTCGGGATAATTCCAGTAATCCTCCGCATTGGACAGGTAATAGGCACGGATCGGGACCCCGAGCTCGCGGGATGCCTCCCCGATGCCGCGGAGACCATCTTCGTCGAGGAGGTTCGCCAGCATCGGTCGAACGCGACCCTCCATCACCATGTTCCTGACGTACTGGTACATCTCCTCGTCGGTCACGAAGCTGGGAACGTCTGCCTCGGGAAGGATGTTGCGCAGACGACGGAGCCGGCGCGCGACCTTGTACGCCGCCTGTCGGTAGACCAGCACGGTGAGGTCGACGCGTTCCTCGTCGGCGTAGCGCTCGCGCAGCAAGGCGACCGCATCGTCCTCGCGCTCCTCGGACCACCACGAACGGAAGGTCGGGATGTCTTCCGAGACCTCGAAGAAGGCGAAGTAGGACTGATGCAGAGCCTTGATCCACGGGTCGTAATCGGTCAGCCACGCCAGCTGCGGTCGCATCCATCCGATGAAGGTGTACGCCTGGTCGGACCCGACGCCCGCGTAGGCGCCGCCGATGTCGCGCAGCTCCGGGTAGAAGACGTGCACGTTCAGCTCGTCGCAGTAGAGGTAGTGCCGCCCCTCCAGGTCCTCGCGCGTCGCGTTGAGCACCTCGGGAGCATCGTCCTCGGTCGTGCCCCAGAACACCTCGCGCGCCGCGCCTTCGAGCGGGCCGGCGCGAGCGACGAGCTCGGCGGCCGTGGGTGGGGCCGGCGGCTCCGCCGGATCCTCCGCCCCAACCGCCGAACCCTCGGCGACCTCGGCACCGGCGCCAGACCCGGCGAGTGCCGCCTGGGGCGTCGGAGCTTCCGCCGCCACCGCAGTGTGATCGACCGCGTCCGAGCCCCCCTGACAGGCCGAGAGGAGCAACAATGGAGCAGCAACTAATGAGAATCGACTTCGCATATGCGGCGTATCTTGCTGTATATAAACAGATGTCCACAGAGCCACACCTCTGCGCAGACGCGGAGTCTACCGCGCGCTCGCGCCAGGATGCAATCGGAGACCGGTCCCCAGGCCCGTTTTCGACCGATCCCCGGCCGAGCCGCCGCGTCGACCCGATGGGCTTCCGCACACCGTCCGCTCCGGCGGCCGACCGCAGCCGGGCCGACCGAACCGTCACTGGCCGACCGGGCCGCGATGCTTGACCCTCGGCCGCCATCGGATACGGTCCGGCGCATGAGACGCCCTCTCGCTTTCGTCGCTTTACTGCTGCTCTGCGCTGCCGCGTGTCGCGGTGAGCGTGCGGCGATCGAGCCACCGGTCGTCCCCACGCCGCCCGCCGAGGGCTCCGCGACGCCAGAAGAGCCCGTCGAGGGTTCGGCGACCGCCGAAGAAGCCGAGGAGCCGCCGCCAGACCCGGTGGCCGAGGTCGTCCTGCCTCCGACCACGTGGACGGTCACCGCGGGCGACAACCTCTGGGACATCTCCCAGACCACCCACTGCGCCGTCGCCGCCATCCGGAGCGCCAACGAGCTCGAGGACGACGTCATCTACCCCGGGCAGGTGCTCCAGATCCCCACCTGCACCCGGACGGAGAACAGCACTCCGACCGTCGCCGTCGCCGGCGAGTACGTCATCGAGGCCGGCGACTACCTCGAGGCCATCGCCCTCGACCACGGCTGTAGCGTCTCGGAGATCCAGCTCGCCAACGGTCTCGCCAACGACTCGATCTACGCCGGACAGACGCTCCGCATCCCCGAGTGCCACGGCCAGGACGTCGCGGTCGCCGCGGAACCGCTCGCAGAGGACATGTACCAGATCCAGCCCGGCGACTACCTGGGCCTGATCGCCACCCAACACGGATGCGCCGTCTCCGAGCTGATGGTCGCCAACCGGCTGACCAACGACTACATCCAGGCTGGCGCGATCCTGCGCATTCCCGAATGCACGGGGGAGCCGGTCGAGGGCGCCTCCGTCGCCTCCGCCAGCGTCGACCACGACACCCTGCCCGACCTCATGCGCCGCCGGGGCTTCGACCCGCCGCGCCGCTTCAAGGCGGCGATCATCGAGATCACCTTCGACAGGGGGCGGCAGAACGTCGTCTCGGAGCGGCGCTTCGACTACGCCGGCACCGGGGGCGAGTCCGAGGGCTGGAATCCGGCCTCCAGCGTCAAGCTCTTCGCCGCCGTCGCGGCGATGCAGCGGATGAACGAACTCGGGTTCACCGGCGAGGCTCGCGTCACGTTCCACGGGCGACGAGAATACACGGCGACTCTCGACGAGGTCATCGGCGCGGCTCTCGGCCCCAGCGACAACATCGCCTACAACCGCCTGGTCCAATTCGTCGGTTTCGATGCACTCAACAGAGACTTCCTGTCGCGGAGCAACGGATTCCGCTCCACCGTCCTGCGTCGCCCCTACGCCCGGTCGACGTGGATGGAGATGGGCGGGTCCTCCTCGTTCCGGGATACCCCGGCGCTGACCATCAGCGAGGGTGGACGGACGCGTGAGATTCCGGAGCGGCGCGGCAGCCACGACGTCACCTGCGGCGGCTCGGCGTGCACCACCCTGCTCGATCTCGCCGAGTGCATGCGCCGCCTCATGCTCCAGGAGCAGGTCCCCGCCCATCTCTCTTACGATCTCCCCCGTCGCGACCTCCTCACCGTCCGCGCCGCCCTACACCCCGACCGCGAACGCGGCGAAGAAGTCGTCGGACAGCTTGGCCTCAGCTTCGGCGCGAACGCCGTCTTCTTCCACAAAGCCGGCTACTCCGGCGAGTGGTACAGCGATGTCGTCTACATCTACGACCCCGCCAACTACACCACCCAAGCCTGGGTCGTCGCCCTAGCCGCACACCCCGGCCGCGAATCCCTCAACGACGCCGCCCGCATCATCGGCGAAATCATCGCCTCCGGCGCACTGCGGCGGAGCTGAGTCCGACGGCGCAGCGGAAGCCGAAGTGGTGGGGGGGATCGTTGTTGGGGGGGTAGCGACGGCGGTGGGGGCCGGTGGCGTGTTGGGCGGGCCAGTACCAGGAGCCGCCTCGGACGCTGCGGTAGCGGTGGCCGGGGCAGTCGTCGACGCCGTTGCAGGGGCCGCGGGGGTCTGGGCCGGCGCAGTCGGCGCCGCACGTCGCCCAGTCGGTGGTCCACCAGTCGGCGGTCCATTCCTCGGCGTTGCCGACCATGTCGTGGAGGCCGTATCGGCCGGGAGGACGTGAGGCGACCTCCCAGATCCGGCCGGACTCGGGGTGTTGACCGCGCTTCTGGACGCCGCAGGCGCGACCGGTGTCGTCCATGATGATGGCGCGCGCGCAGTCTGCCGGGGCGTCGCCCCAGGGGTGGAGCTCGCCGTCGGGACCGCGGGATGCCTTCTCGAACTCGGCGTCGGTCGGCAGCCGGGCGTTCCGCCATCGGCAGAAGTCGCGGGCCTGAAACCAGGTCAGCCCGGTGATCGGTTGGGTGGGTGCGTCGAAATCGCGGTAGAGGGGGCCGGCCCGTTCGCAATCCCCGGCCGAGACGCACTCCTGGTAGGCGGCGTTGGTCACCTCGGTGACGTCGATGTAGAAGGTGTCGACCCAGACGCGGGACGACGGGACCAACGACGACCGCCCGTCGCGGGGCTGGTCCATCTGGTCGCAGCTGTGCGGGTCGGCATCGAGCCCGCGCACGAACCAGCCGCCGGGGACGCAGGCCATGCCCTCGGCCGGCGTCCCGCAGGGCGCGGGCGGTGCGCCGGTGTCGGGGTGGGCGTCGGGATGCGGGGCGGCGACGGGGTCCGGCGCCGCGACTTGTGCCGACGCCTCGTTCGCAGCCGAGGAAGGGGGTTGCGGCTCTTCGGTCGCCGCCGCCGGCGACGGCTCGGGGACACGTCCATCGGTCGGCGCGGGCCGGTCGCATGAAACGACCGGAACGGCGACAGATGCGGCGAGGAGCGTGACGACAGCGAACGGGAGGATGCGCCGCCGCGCGCGCTCAGCTGCCGACACGCCCCACGCGGCGACGGGCCACACCGACGAGGGTGTAGAGCCCGAAGAGACCGGCGAACACGGCGAGCCCGATCAGCGAAAACACGAACTCCTCGGTCATTTCGCTGGCCCCGCTCAGCGACCGGACGCCGGAGTGAATCGTGACGCCCACGACGAAGAGCGCGAAGATGAAGTAGAGCGCGGGCAGGAAGGGGTACCCGAATCCGCGCGAGGCGCGTGCCGCGGCGTCTCCGCGGCCCTTCAGCACGAAGAGCGCGGCGACGGTCAGTGCGCCGAGCACGAGCATCGCAAGGCTGGTCATCGCGAGGAGCTGCTCGAAGGTACCGCTGACGATGAGCACCGACGCGATCACGAGCTGAAGGCCGAGCGCGCGGAGCGGGGTACGGGTCGGGCCGAAGATGGTGCCGAGCGGGCGCGGCAATGCGCCGTCGCGCGCCATCGCATAGGTGATCCGGGCACCGCCGAGCACTGTCGCGTTGATCGACCCGGTGATCGCAAACGCGATCAACAGGGCGATCGGCAGCACGGCGGCGGGTCCGAACAGGGCGCTCGCGGTCGCGCTGCCAGCCTCGAACGCTCCCTGGACGCCTCCCATGCCGAGCACCACGACGAACGCGCCGCAGAGCAGCATGTAGACGGCGGTGACGAGCACGGTGCCCCCGAAGAGGCCCAGCGGGATGTTCCGGCGCGGATTGTCGACCTCGCCGCCGACGTAGCCGACCGCGTTCCAGCCCGAGTAGGCGAAGTACACGGCCATGAACGCGATGGAGAACGACTCGAAGCGCGAGTGCCGCACCGCCTGCTCAGCGGTCGCCGCCGCGGTCTCCGGGCCGCCGAAGCCGGCGAGGAGCGCGTAACCGCCGACCAGGGTGAGCACGACGATCGGAATCGCCGTGACCCAGACCTGCGTTCGGCCCGACACGTACGCACCGGCGGCGTTGAGGGCGGTCAGCGCGGTCACGATCACCAGGCCGGTCAACGCGGAGAGGGACAGCCCCGGGAGGAGCTCCAGCCCGGGTTCGTACCCGACCTGACCCAGGAGCACGGGCATCTGGTAGTTGCCGAGAGCCACGGCCATGGTCGCCAGCGAACCAGGGAAGACCGCCAGGACCAGTATCCAGCCACCGGCCGCCGACACCGGACCGCCGAACGCGCGACGCAGATACACGTAGTCGCCACCCGCGTGCGGGAACATCGCCCCGAGCTCGGCGTAGGCCGCAGCGCCTGCCAGCGCGATCACGCCGCCGAAGAGCCACATTGCGAGGAAGAGCCCGGGGGTCGGAAGCTGCTCGGCGACGATTCGCGGATTCAGGAAGATGCCGACGCCGATCATCGAGCCGGCGACGATCGCCACAGACGCGGCGCTACCGATCCGGCGAGCGAGGCTACCCCTCGCGTTGTCGTGTGTGTCGTACACGGGCAAGCTCGTTGACCCCGACCCATCGATCGATGTGTCGGCGCAGTTACCGGGGCGTTCGCATATAGCCTCTGGGAACGAAAAGCGCGAGCCTCGATCTCCGAGATGCGATCGATCGTGCGGCCGGGGAAGGTCCGATGCGCCCGCGACCGACCTCGACGACGCGGGGGCCTCGACCTTCAGCTACTCGGCCCCGTGGGCCGTACCCAGCCGAAGGCGGCCGCGACGGCGCCCCACGGGCCGAGAAGACCGCGAGCGTCGATGGCCCGAATGCGCGACCGGACCCGCTCCATCAGCACCGCGACCTCTGGGTCCGCACTCGGTCGCTGGCCGTCGGGCAGGCGGCGGTAGGAGACCGCGAAGTGCACGCCGCGAAACCAGCGTCCCTCAGGCGCGGTGCGCGTCAGGTCGAAGGCGATGTCGTCCGGCGGCGTTCCGACGCGGATCACGACGTGCCAGTCCGGCGTCTCGGCGCGCACCCGGTACGTCATGGGCACCGCCAGCGGCAGGCCGAGGAGCCGGCGGAGCGCCTGTTCGCGCAGCGCTGTCTCGTCTTCGGTCATTGGCGCGACTCTAGCCCGCACTCCGTCGCAGTCCAGGGGGATCGCAAAGTCGAGGGTTTGGGTTGCCTCAGGGGTGTAGACCGGCTCTGCGAGCCGGGGGCGAGATAGGATCTCGCCCTTGATGGCGGATGGCCCGGACTCTGCGACCGCCCTGTTTCGCGGCCAACCGGTGTTGTGGGGGTCGCGACGACGTGCGAGGCTCCTTGGCTCGTTCGCGTCTGTCCCGACCCGGCTCTGCCTTGCCCCGACGCTGCCATCGCGCGTGTGCCCGTACCACGGTCTTCGTGTTGACCGCGCTGACGTTGGCGGTAGCGCCGCGGGCGGGCATCGCCGCCGACGCCGAGACCGGCCCCGCTCGCGTCGGCGTGTGCGGTGAGTCGACCACGGTGGCGCCCGCAGGCGGTTCGCAAGCGGTCGACGGAGCGCATTGCGAGCCCGATGCGCCTCCCAGCGCGGAGGTCGTGCATGGGATCGGAGGAGACGTCGCGGACGACCGGTTCGGCGTACTCGGCTTCCCGATCATCGGCTTTACGCCGGAGACCGATTGGGCATTCGCTGCGCTCGGCATGCTGAACTGGCGCTTTGCGAACTGCACACCGCAGACGAGGGTCTCCTCGCTCACCGGCGCCGCGACCTACACGTTGCGGCGCCAGTGGCTCGTGCAGCTCGCATCGTCGATGTACACCCGCTGCGACCGCATTTTCCTCGGCGGCGAGTTCCTCGTGTCGCGGTGGCGGAACGACTACTTCGGCCTCGGCGATGACAGCCGGGCCTCGGACCGCGAGGTCTTCGTCCGCGGGCGATTGGGCTCCGAGCTGTACGCCGAGCGCGCGATCGTGGGGCGGACCCTGTACGCAGGCCTGCGTTTCGAAGCGGAGCGCGTACGGGTGTTCGAGCGGCGCGCGGAGGGATTGCTGGAGACCAATCGCCCGGACGGCTGGGAGGGCGGGGTCATCTCCGGTGTCGGGATCTCTGCCGTGTGGGACACCCGCGACGTCGGTTTCTTCCCGACGCGGGGCGCGTACGTGGAGGGGATGACGATCGTGTACGACGGGTTGATCGGCAGCGACTTCGACTTCACCCGCGGCGCCGTCGATGCTCGGACCTGGCTCGCCATCGGTCGCGGCGAAGCGCACCGTGCCGCGATCTGGAACGGGCGCCACATCCTCGCCCTGCGGGGGACGGTGACCGCCCACGCCGGTCGTCCGCCGATCTGGGAGATGGCGACCTTCGGCGGCATGTTCACGATGCGCGGCATCAGCGAGGGCCGCGTCCGCGATCTCCACGCCCTCACCTCACAGCTCGAATACCGCACGCCCTTCCTGTGGCGGTTCGGGCTCGTCGCATTCGGCTCGGCCGGCGACGTCTTCGGCCAGCGCCGCCTCGATCTCGACGACCTCTGGTGGACTGCCGGCACCGGGCTCCGCTTCGCTATCGACCCCGACCACGGCGTCAACCTCCGCTTCGACTACGGCCGCAGCTACGAGGAGAACGGATTCTACCTGGCCGTGACCGAGGCCTTCTGACGGGCGCCCCACGACTCGACCGGCTTGACGGGAATCGGCGGCGCGCGAACCATGCGGCGCCATGTCCCTATTCCGCGAACCGACGCTTCACTTCCTCGTCCTCGGCGGGCTGCTCTTCGTGCTCCACGCCCGGCTCGCCGAGCCCGAAGGGCCCGGGGCCGAAGAGATCGTGATCACCGGCGACACCCTCGATGAGCTGGCCGCCGGGTTTCGCCTCGAGTTCGGGCGAGAGCCGGAAGCATCCGAGATCGAAGGGCTGATCGCCCAATATGGGACCGACGAGGCCCTCTACCGGGAGGCCGTCGCGCTCGGGCTCGACCGCGGCGACCCCATCGTCCGGCGACGCCTGATCCAGAGCATGCGCTTTCTGACCGAGGATCTCGCGCGTCCCGCCGAGGTCACCGACGACGATATCGACGCCTGGATCGCAACCAACACCGACGAGCTCCGCGCGCCGTTGCGCCTCGCGTTCGAGCACGTCTACGTGAGCCGCGACCGCTACGGCGCGGGCGTCGAGGCCGAGGCGCGCACCATCCTCGCGTCGATCCGCGCCGGGGAGGACCCGGAGTCGCTGGGCAATCCCTTCTTGCGCGGCAGGCGTTTCGGGCTGCGCACCGAGACCGACTACGCCGGGGTGTTCGGCCCGACGTTCGCCGGCGCGCTCGCCGGACTCCCGGTCGGCCAGTGGAGCGAGCCGGTGGCGTCGAGCTACGGCGTGCACCTCGTGCGGATCGACCGGCGCGAAGAGCCCCGGGTGCCAGAACGCGACGAGGTCGCCGACTATGTCCGAGGGCGAATCGGCGCGACGCGCGCGGCGGAGGCCAACGACGCGGCGATCCAGGCGATCCGCGATCGCTACGTCATCGTCCGCGAGGAATAGATGGCGGCGCGCGCTCCATCACCCGGCCACGCGGCGCCCGCCCCGTCGCTCCGACGCCGCCTCGGGCTCGGTCTGCATCTGACACCCGCGGCCCTGGTGCTCGCGGTGCTCATCGGCCCGGCTGCCGCGCAGGCCCACGAGTTCCGCCCGGCCCTTCTCGACATTCAATGGGTCGACGATGTCGCATTCGACGTCGCGTGGAAGTCGCTCGCAGGCAACGACACCGCGCACGGGCAGCCGGCCTTTGCCGAAGGATGCACCGTCGCCGACAGCTCCAGCGAGCGTTCGGACGCGGGCGCGATCGGCGCCGCCACCGGAACGACCGAGCTCTTCCGCGCCCGCGTCTCCTGCCCCGACGTCTCGCCGATCGTCGTCACCGTACCGCCGGACCCGAGACGCGCCGAGGTGGTCGTCCGCGTCCGCATCCCCGACGGCACCGAGATCCTGGACACCCTGCCCCGCGGCGCCCTGACCTACGCCCTCCCCGCCGGTGCCGCACCGGAGACGACGGGCGTCTTCGCCCGCTACCTCGTCCTCGGCGTCGAGCACATTCTCGCCGGCTGGGACCACCTGCTCTTCGTCCTCTGCCTGATGCTCGTCGTCCGCCGCCCCGGCGCCCTCGTCCGCGCCATCACCGGCTTCACCGTCGGCCATAGCATCACCCTCGCCCTCGCCACTCTCGGGGGACTCTCGCTACCCGGGCCGCCGGTCGAAGCCACCATCGCCCTCAGCATCATCTTCCTCGCGCGCGAGGTCGTGGCCCTCGCGGGGAGTGCGCGCGCGGGAGTCGCTGCCTCGCACCCGGGCGCGGTAGCGGCGGCTTTCGGGTTGCTGCACGGGTTCGGTTTCGCGGGGGTGTTGGCGGCACTCGGGATCCCGGCGGGTGCGCGGGCGATGGCGCTGTTGTCGTTCAACGTAGGCGTGGAGCTCGGGCAGCTGGCGTTCGTGGTCGTGGCGCTCGGCCCTCTGGTCGGTCTGGCCCGGCTCGGGGGGGATCGTCTGTCCCGTACGCTTCCTGCTTACGGTGCTGGTATCATCGGCGCATACTGGTTGGTCGAGCGGGTGCTCGCATTCGGAGGTTCGTGATGTCGATGGCGTGGGTCGCCTGGGGTTCGGTCGTGCCGCAGCGCCGAGTGTGGGTCCCGACCCTCGTCGCGATTCTCGCCTTGGGCATGGGCGCTTGCGGCGGTGACGGCGACGGCGACGACGGCGCTGGAGACACCGATGTTCTCGACGTCGGGGGCGACGCGCGTGACGGCGGCGTCGACGACACGGGGGACGCCGGAGGGGGGGACGTGACCCCGGACGCGGCGGCCCTGGTCTACACCGAAGAGCGGGCGGTGTGCGCGGACCGCAACCCTGAGCGCAATCTCTACTTCGGCGACCTTCACGTCCACACCGCGCTCTCGTTCGACGCCTGGGTCATCGACACCCGCGCGACGCCGGCGGACGCGTATTCGTTCGCGCGGGGCGAGACGTTGCTCTTGCCGCCGCTCGACGACAGTGGCGAGGGCACGCAGCCGCTTGCGCTCGACCGGCCCCTCGACTTCGCCGCGGTGACCGACCACTCGGAGTACCTCGCGGAGATCGACGCCTGCACGACGGAGGGTTCGCCGGCGTACGACACCCCGACCTGCCGGAGCTACCGGATCGCCGACCAGAACACGATCATCCAGGTCGGCGGGCGGCTGACGAACCCGCGCCCGTCGCGCTTCGCGGACATCTGCACCGAGATCGACTGTCCGGCGCGCGCCGGGGTGGTCTGGGAGCGGATCCAGGAGCAGACCGAGGCCGCCTACGACCGGTCGGACCGGTGCGCGTTCACGGCGTTCCACGCCTACGAGTACAGCGCGGCGACGGGCATCTCGAACCTGCACCGGAACGTGATCTTCCGAAACGACCGGGTGCCGGAGTTCCCGACCTCGTATTTCGACGAGCCGACGCCGACGGGGCTGTGGGATCGTCTCGAAGCGGACTGCCTCGACGCGGGCGACGGTTGCGACGTGCTGGCGATTCCGCACAACTCGAACTGGGCCAACGGCAACCTCTTCGCCCTCGACGAATTCTACGCCGGGTCGGCGGACGAGCAGCGGGCTGCCGCCGAGCGGCGGGCGGCCCTCGAGCCGCTGGTCGAGATCTTCCAGCACAAGGGCGACTCCGAGTGTGTGAACGGGCTGCCGTCGACGGGCGCCGAAGAAGACCCGCTGTGCGACTTCGAGAAGCTGCGCTCCGGTCGACTGGAGGACTGCGGAGACGACACCGGCACCGGCGCGATGGCCGGACTCGGCTGCACATCGCGCCTGGACTTCGCTCGCTACGTGTTGCAGGCGGGTCTGGCGGAGGAGGCGCGGCTCGGAGTGAACCCCTACCGACTCGGAATCACCGCGGCGACGGACACGCACAACGGCACGCCGGGGGCGGTGTCCGAGTCGGGTTATCTCGGTCACTTCGGGAGTGACGAGGCGACCCCGGAGACGCGCCTGGCGCCGACCGGGCTGACGCCGGGTGGGTTCGTGTTCGGCCCCGGGGGGCTGATGGCGGTGTGGGCGCAGGAGAACTCTCGGGACGCGTTGTTCGACGCGATGCGGCGGCGCGAGGTCTACGGCACGAGCGGCCCACGCATGGCGGTGCGCTTCTTCGGCGGCTGGGACTATCCGACAGACCTCTGCGACGCCGCGGACCTCGTCGCGCGCGGGTACGCCGACGGGGTTCCGATGGGCGGGGAGCTTCCGAGCGTGGCGGCGTCTGCGGGGGAGGCGGGAGACGACGCTGGCCCCACGTTCGTCGCCAGCGCGATGGCCGATGTCGGCGGTGAGAGCACACCGCTCGAGCGCATCCAGATCATCAAGGGCTGGCTCGGCGCCGACGGGGTGCTCCGCGAGCGGGTCTTCGATGTCGTCGGCGAGCCACTCCCGGACACGGCGCTCGACCTCGACACGTGCGAGCCGCCGGGCGGTCCGGCGTCGCTGTGCACCGTCTGGCGCGACCCGGAGTTCGATCCGGCGGAGCGTGCGTTCTACTACGCCCGGGTCGTCGAGGCGCCGACCTGCCGTTGGAGCCATCGCCTTTGCCTGGACCTGCCGGCCGAGGGGCGCCCGGAGAACTGCGACGATCCGGATGTGCCGCGCTCGGTTCGCGAGCGCGCATGGACTTCGCCGATCTGGTACCGTCCGGACCTGTGAAGCGTACAGACGACAAACCGAACGCGTCGTCGGCGTCGACGGCGCGCGGGTCGCGCCCGTTGCTGATCCTCGATCTCGGTCGGGTCCTGGTCGACGTCCGGTTCTCCCGCTTCGGCGACCGGATTGCCCAGGTCTCCGAGCGGTCCGCGGACGAGGTCATCGCGCGATGGGGAGATGGCGAGGAGAAGCACGACCTCGATCGTGGCGTCCTGGCCCCGGAGCGCTTCGTGTCGAAGGTGGCGTCGTGGGCGGCGGCGCCGGCGCTCGACGTCGACGTGGTGCGAGACGCGTGGTGCGGCATCTTCGACCCGCTTCAGGGAGCCGAGTCCTTCCTGGCCGAGCTCCCGGCGTCGGTCGACGTCTGGATCCTGTCGGACACGGACCCGCTGCACACCGAGCGTTGGCTGGGCGACCATCCGTACCTTGCCCGAGCCGAGCGCCTCTTCCTCTCGTGTCGCCGGGGCAAGCTGAAGCGCGACCCCGGGGGGTTCTCGGAAGTCGTCGAAGCCGCCGGCACCCGCCCCGCCCTCTTCGTCGACGACCTGGTCGTCAACGTCGACGCCGGCCGGCGCGCAGGCCTGGAGTCCGTGCTCTTCCGCGGCTGGCAACAGGACGGTGACAGCCTGCGGACCTGGGTGGCCTCGCGGGCCGTCGATCAGCCTCCGGAAGCACCATCGGGGTCGGCAAAAGAGAGTTGACAAGGCTGGCGCCGGAGTCGTACAAGGCGCCTCCCATGCGGGAATAGCTCAGCTGGTAGAGCGCGACCTTGCCAAGGTCGAAGTCGCGGGTTCGAGTCCCGTTTCCCGCTCTGAACACGGCCCTGAGGAGACTCGGGGCCACGGTCGTTTTTGGGGGGGCTTGAGAGCCGCGGTGGAGCGCCCTGGTCCGCCACGCACCATCCGACGCAGCTCTCGTCGCAATCCTCTGGCATGCGCGCGTTCGGCTACGGCGTGAGATACCTCGCGGCGAGAAGAAGCGTCGCGCTCCCCTTCGGATCACTGCTCGACCCGAATCGGATCCGCGTCGACGATCGTGAACTCGACCCTCCGATTCAACGACCACCCGAACGGATCGTCCGCGTAGGAGAGGGGCATCGATTCCCCGTAACCGCGGGTCGCCAACCGATCCGCGTCGATGCCTACGGCGGTCAGGTACCGGCGCACGGCCGCGGCCCGCATCTCCGACAGAGCCTGGTTGTACTCCGCGTCGCCGCGCGCGTCCGTGTGTCCGTCGATCCGCACGGCGCGAATCTGAGGGTAGGCATCGAGCAGGTCCGCGACATCGTCGAGGACGTCGAGCGACTCGAGGAGCATCACGTCGCTATCTGTCTCGAACCTCACGTGTTCGTGGATGACGATCTGGCGCTCCACCACCTCGACGCGATGTTCGTCCGGGCACCCGTCGTCGTCGTCCACGCCGTTGAAGACCTCGGGCTCCCACGGGCACGCATCCGCGGCGTCGGGCAGTCCGTCGCGGTCGGCGTCGTTCGTCGTCGCGCCGTAGATCGCAGCCCGCGTTCGTGCGTAGCGTTCGCGGGTCACCTCGACGTACGGAACGCACTGCTCTCCGAGGACGTGGGAGTCATCGACCGCTCCATCCGCGACGAGCGAAAGCGCGCGAACAGCGGCGTCGGTCAGCCCGAGGCGTCCGCGCGCCTCCAGGGCAAGCGACGCGAGTGAGATCCGCATGAGGGCACGCACACCCAGGCCGGGTCCGGCGCGGTAGGCTGGCCCGACGTTCTCCGGCATCGCGAGCTCGCCCGCCAGCAGAGCTACGACGGCGCCTCGATCCTCGGGGGCCGGCACGACATCGTCTCGCAGGCCGGCCAACATCACGACCGCTCGCGCCCGATCGCGCTGATGGATCCGATGTGCGCGGTCACGATCGTAGACGATTCCGGGCCGGGGGGCGCTGCGTGACAGTCGGTATCAATCGCTGGGGAATTCGACCAGGAACCGGTCGAGCGCCACGGCCGCCGCCGCCGGGCGGCCGCCGAGCACATCGAGCCACGCGCCGAGCATCAACGACCTCGCCGCCATGGACTCGTCGTGCGCAGACTCGGCTCGGTAGATCCACTCGCGCGCGCCGTCGAAGTCGCACCCGTGCATACGAGCCTCGGCGACCAGGTACGCGGCTCGACTCAGGTTCGACACACCCTGCTCGAAGACGCCGCGGGCGATCGTCTCCGCGGTCTCCGCGTCGCCGTCCTCGTAGAGAGCGCACGACGCGTGGATGTTGAGGATCCCGCTCTCGTTGTACGGGTTGCCGGCGAAACCGGGGTCGACCAACGAGAGCACGGCCTTGGCGGCGTCACACCGCACCTCGGACGCCAGCTCAGTCGCGTATTCGCACCGCGCGACGTTCCCGACCGGGATCTCCAGGTCGTAGAGTCGACGCACATCCTCTTCGCGCCTCAGCTGGGAGTTCGCCGCACAGCCCACCAGTCCACACACGATCGCCGCGGCTACGGCCAGCAGCAACCTGCGACTCTCGCGCCACCCAACAGAGGGCGTGACGTGTGCCGACAGGTCTCCCGAGAGCTCGGCACGACGCGATCCGGCAGCAGGGGTGAAAGCACGACTCGGCGCCACACGGCGGAGCAGGCTCGCGCGCAGAGTCTTGTGGCATCGGTGCACAAACCCTCCCGGAGACCGTCCAGACGGTAGCAGGGCCGTAATCTGGCGCCAGCCCCATCCGTGCGGTCCGGTGGTCGCGCCTGTGCGGCGTGTCGGGCTCGCTCCCTACCAGGTACCGCTCCAGTTGCCCCGGCCGTCGCACACGAAGACGAGGTAGAAGTCGTCGTTGTCGTCGACGTCGCCGTTCATGTTCAGCACCGGTGACGCCGAGTCCGGCGTCATGCGCACGCAGACCTGACGGCGGGCCGAGCCGCCGTTGTTGTCGGCGTAGCGGAGGCAGATGCTGCAGTCGGCGAAGCTGATGTCCCCCGTCACGGAGAGCGCGCCGCTGACCGTGTCTCCGGTCGCGTTGACGTAGCGGCCGTCGGTGTAGCCCGCGTCGAGCGAGACCGTCACGTCTCCGGAATCGCTGCCACCGGAGAGGCCCGTGCCCGCGGTTACGCTCTCGATGTCCCCACCGGAGTCGTCGTCGGTCTCGCAGGTGACGGAGCCGTCGGCGGCGATCTCGCGGATGGAGCTGCCGTCAGGGCAGGAGCTGCCCACGCGGCGCTGCATGAGCGCCGTGTTGGCCGCCAGCGAGACGCTGCCCGACGCACCGCCGCCGGTGAGGCCGAAGCCGGCCGTGACCTGCTCGATGTAGCCGTTGTTGTCGACCATCGAGTCCACGGTCGCTTCGGTGAGCTGGGTGTCGTCGTCCACGCCGTCCGCGAAACCGGCCGGCACCCCCGACAGGTCGTCCCAGGCCACGGCGGTGAGGTAGCCGTTGTCACCGACCATCGCATCGACCTCGAGCTCGGTGAGCTGCGTGTCGTCGTCCACCTCGTCCGCGAAGCCCGCGGGGACCCCGGTCAGGTCGCCCCACGCCACTCCGGTGAGAAAGCCGTTGTCGCCGACCATCGCGTCGACTTCGAGCTCGGTGAGCTGCGTGTTGTCGTCCACGTCGTCGGCGAACCCGGCGGGCACGCCGCCCAGCTCGTCCCAGTCGTGGCCGTGCAACGGGTCGGCGTAGAGGCCCTCTGTCGCACCGACGGCCTCGTCGACGATGTCGGTCACGAAGTAGCCGTCGAGGGTGTCGGCGTCGCCGGAATACGCCGAGACGGCGGCGTAGGGCGCGGTGGCCAGCGCGAAGAGATCCATCTCGCTGTCGCCGTCGACCGCGACGCCGACGAACACCTGGGGGTGCTGCGCAAACATGATGGGGTCGATGGGGTCGCCGGCGCCGAGGTACGCGGTGAAGACCCCGCCGACGAATGTGACGTCCATCGTGTCCGACCAGAGCCCCTCGGTGCCGTCTGGGTCGGCGTAGAGGGTGAAGTCGACGGGCAGGACACCGTCGACCGGCTCCCCATCGAGATCGTAGAGCGTGCCCTGGATCGGCATGCGCGACGGCACCTGGGCCACCGCGGGGACGGCGATCGTGACGCAAAGGGCGATGGTCAACGGTAGCGAGCGCATAGTCTCAGCTCGGTCATGGGTCGGTCAGGTAGGGGGCTGTCCCGACGTTGAGTCGGAACCTCTCGCTCTCCAACGGCGGCGTCGTCGGACCCACCGGGCTGGAGACCTCGAGCGTGAAGCGGGAGCTGGAGACGCGGCCACCACCGGCGGATCCGGCGAGGCGTTGTGGGCAGCTCCCGTCTTCGATGCACGTGATCGGCGCTACGCAGAGTTCGGCTTCGCACAGGCCGGTGGCACAGTCTTCGGGGTCGACGCAGGGGAGCCCGACGGCGTAGCAGCGCTCGCCTTCGTCGGTCCGGTCGTCGCAGTCGTTGTTCAAGCCGTCGCAGACCTCCGGGGCACCGGGATAAACCGTCGGCTGCCGGTCGTCGCAATCACCGGCGGGCTGGTCCGCGCGCGCCTCGCCCTCGTCGTCGCAGTCTTCGTCGAGAGAGACGACCGCGCCGGCGCCCGGAGGCCGATACCCGTCGTCGTCGGCGTCCTCGAAACAGAACTCGATGTCGTCGCAGTTCTGGTCGACACCGTCGCCGGGGATTTCGCCCGCCCCCGGACGGACCGACGCATCGTCGTCGTCGCAGTCCGATGCGTTCTCCACGTATCCGGGGGGGCGCGCGCAGTCGCTCAATGCCTCGGC
>CAZFPM010000126.1:0-16917 GCA_964520965.1 uncultured Myxococcales bacterium | reverse complement strand
CCGGCAACCCGCTCTGTGCCGTGCCCGAGGTCTGCGACAACGGCAGTGACGACGATCTCGACGGGCGCACCGATTGCGACGACTCCGATTGCGACGGGCACGGAGCCTGTGCGCGTCCACCCGGAGACCGCTGCGACGACCCGTTCGTGGCCGGCGGATACGGGACCTGGACCGGAAGCACCACCACCTTCGGAGCCGACTACGCCGCATCGTGCCGAACGGCCGGTGGCAACGACGTGGTCTATCGATTCGTCGCTCCGGACTCCGGGACCATGTGTGCACACACAAACGGCTCGTCGTACGACACCGTGCTCTACGTGCAGACGGCGTGTGGAGACAGCGGGAGCGACGTCGCGTGCGACGACGACGGCGGCGATGGGCTCCAATCAGAAGCCGAGTTCACCGCCAGCGCCGGCACGACGTACTTCTTCATCGTCGACGGCTTCTCGTCCGGCTCCAGCGGAGACTACTCGTTCACGATTCGCCGAGGCCCGTGCGACCTGCCGGCCGGCGAGGTCTGCGACGAGACACTCACCGCCAACTTCGGGACCTACACCGGTTCCACCGCCTCGTCGCTTCACGACTACAGCGGCTCGTGCCGGGCGAACACCGCCCCCGACATCGTATACGCCTTCACGCCGCCGAGCAGCGGCTCCGTGTGCATCGACTCGTTCGGCTCGGACTACGACACGTTGGTCTACGCGCAGACGACGTGCGGCGACGAAGACACCGACGTCGGTTGCGACGATGATACGAGCGGCTTGCAGTCGCAGATCGAGATCGGCGGGGTCGGCGGACAGACCTACTACATCGTCGTCGACGGATACTCGTCGGCCAGCGGCAATTACACGCTGAACATCCGCGACGGAACCTGCGACACCGGGATCGGAGACACCTGCTCGGGCGTCGAGATCAACGGCTTCGGCACGTTCGACGGCACCACGAGTGGACTCGTCGACGACTTCCACGGCACCTGCACCACCGCGAACTCGCCCGACCGGGTGTACCGCTTCCGATCGCCGGTGTCCGGAACCGTCTGTGCCGACACCTTCGGCTCGTCGTACGACACGGTGCTCTACGTGCGTACGAGCTGTAGCGACGAGGGGAGCTCGATCGCCTGCAACGACGACATGTCCAGTCTCCAATCCCAGGTCGAGTTCGACGTGAACGACGGCACGACCTACTACATCGTCGTCGACGGCTTCGGCAGCAGCAACAGCGGGGACTACGTGCTGAACCTCTCGAACGGAGCCTGCCCGTGAGCACCCGCGCGTGGGTCGGCGTGCTCGCGGTGGCGGCTACGGTCCTCGCGGTGCCCGGACACGCCGAGGCGCGGGAGGCTTTCGACGGCGGCAGCGTGCGCATCGGCCTCAACGTCGGAGCGGCCTACGCATATGGCCAGCGCTACGTGACCATTGGGGGTGGCGTCGGCTACTTCGTCGTCGACGGGTTGGAGCTCGGGCTCGACGGGGAGACCTGGGTCGGCGGTGATCCCCGGATCTCCGCCATCACCCCACAGGCCCGCTACGTGCTGCACTTCATCGACCCGGTGAAGCCTTATGTCGGCGTCTTCTTCCGGCATTGGTTCATCGAGAAATCCCTGCCCGACCAGAACTCGATCGGTGCCCGCGTCGGCGCCCTGGTGGCGATCGGCACCCGGGCCTTCGCCGGAGGCGGCGTCGTGTTCGAGCGGTACCTCGACTGCGGGGCGGAATGCACCGACATCTACCCGGAGATCGTCGTCTCGGTCATGTTCTGACGCGCGTACCCTGACGAGAGCGATGTCCCAGCATCCCTCTGGTTTGACCGCCCGCCCGATGACGCCTACTTCGGCATCCTCTACAACCGGATGTGGCGTGAGGACATCGACCCCAGGCGAGCGAGAGGGCGAAGGGCGGTGGGCTATTCCTTCACGGTCTCGCATCCGAATGCGATGTCGATCGTGCCCTCGACACCATCGCCGCACACCCCGGGGCAGATGAGGATCATGTCGGGATCGCGGGGGTTGTCGAAGTACCATCCGCCGGACTCGCCGCAGTCCTCCTCGCCGTCGACGTTGTAGAGCAGCCGCTCCTCGCCGCCGAGCGGGGTGTGGTAGACGTTGACCTCGCGCGGGTTGATGATGAAGCCCTCGTCCGGGTCGGGGATGATGTAGACGCACGGCAGGTCCGCACCGCTGACGATGCCGGAGAGGAGCGCCTCGAAGATCGGGTCCCAGTTGGAGAGGCAGACCGACTGGACGACGCCCCCGGTCGCCATGCTGAGGGCCTGGTAGTCGTCGCCGACGCCGTCGCCGCAGGAATCGGCGGAGAGGGCGACGATGCTGTGGAAGATGTAGTCGTCCGTGAACCCGGGATCGGGGAGCGCCTCGACCTGGGTCTGGAACTCGCCCGTGGACATCGCGGAGGAGTCGTCGGTCACCACCACGACATGCGTTCGCGCCCAGGGCCTCAGGGTACGACGGAATAGGTCGTAAGCCTCCATGAGGCGGGTCAACGCATCGGTGGAGTACACGTTGACGTCAGGGTGGACGAAGCGCGGTGGGTTGTCGGTGTCAGGGCATCCGGTCGCCCCGGACAGTGGCGGCGGGACACAGACCCCGAGGTACTCCTGCGGCACCTCCTCGATGCCCGGGATCGGGATCGGGAGGGGCACCATCACCGTTCGGTCTTCCTTCGAGGCGACCATGATGACCCGGAGGTCGACGCCGGTTCCGTCGATGCGCGATGCGAAGTCGTTGATGTTCTCGCGGATGAGCGCGATCTCGCCGCGCATGGACTCCGAGGTGTCGATCACCCAGATGATGTCGGCCGGACGGTAGGCCTCGTTGGCGACGTAGACGAGCTGCTCACAGCCCTCTCCGATGTCGGCCGGGGCGACGTCCGCGCGTCCGGTCTCGGCCTCCGCGTCGCTGTCAGCGCCGACCTCCTCGACAGCGGCGTCCGGTCTCGACGTGTCGTCGGACCCCGAATCGACGGTCGCTGCGCCGTCGGCGTCCGCCACCCGGCCTCCCGCTCCGCGGTCGGCGTCCGCCACCCGGCCTCCCGCTCCGCGGTCGGGGCCGCCGCCCGTCCCTTCGCCGCCGCAGGAGAGCGCGACGAGCATGGTGGCGCCGATGACCAGAACCCTCGAACCGAACTCTACCGACACGGCGAATCTCCGAGCGTGGGACACGGATACCGATCGTCGGTGGTGCCGGTCGAGTCAAGTGAGATTTCGCCGTTGAGCGCCACCCGCGCTCCTCGGTGCGGCGGCGGGCAGCCCCGTCGCCTGGCCAGCGAGCACGGCCGCGACGAGCGTGGGCGGAAGCCCTCGGGTCAGCGAAAGAGCGCGTGGCTCATCACCCGGTCGATGAGTCCGCGCGGCAGCAGACGCACCATCGCGAGCTGCAGCGTGGCGTCAGCGCCGACACGGTATCGGTGGTGCGGGCTGCGTGCGGTGATCGCGCGCTCGATCACCCTGGCCACCGTCTCCGCTGGGATCGCCCCGCGCGCCCGCTTCGTGACCTCGGCTCGCACGCGAGTCATCGCCGTGGCATAGCGCTCGTGGGCCAGCGCCGGAAGATCAGCGAGGTCGTCGTCGGCCGACCGCTCCGACTTCTCCCAGATCGGGGTGGCGATCGCGCCGGGTTGGACGAGCACGACCGGCACCCCGGCTGTCCTCAGCTCGACCCGGAGCGCGTCGCACAACGCCTCGAGGGCGTGCTTCGAGGCGGAGTAGGCGCCGACGAACGGCGCTGTGAAGAAGCCGGACGCCGACCCGACGAACACGGCCCGGCCCTTGTCCCGACGCAGGCGTGGCAGGAAAGCCTGGGTCACGGCGAGCTGCGCCACCACGTTGACCTCCAGCTGCCAGCGCAGCCGGTCGATCGCCACGAACTCCAGCGGACCGGCGACGACGATGCCCGCGTTGTTGACGATGGCCGCCAACCGGCCCGCGTCGCCCAGAGCGCGCTCGATCCGCTCCACCGCAGCCGAGATCTGGACGTCGTCGGTGATGTCGAGCGATACGGGCTCGACCCGACCTCCACTGGCCTCGTGCAGGGCCTCTCCATCAGCCGGCTTGCGCACCCCGCCGAAGACGCGGAACCCGGCGTCGGCCAACCACAGCGCAGTGGCTCGCCCGATGCCTGTCGAGGCGCCGGTGACGAGCACGCCCTGAGCGGGTCTCTCGGACGAGCTCAATGAAGCTCGTGGTGCCGCTCGCGCAACCCGTCGATGAGATCCGGCAGCGCGCTCCGGGTCACCCAGCGGATGATGACGTTCGGGATCGCGAGACCCGGGTCGGCGTGCACGACATACCGGACATAAGTGACGTCGGGCTCGTCGGGCATCGGCATCAGCAACCAGTAGCCGTTCGAGTCTTCGATGTTCCCCGTGCCCGGGATGTACTGGAAGCGGTAGACGAAGACGTCGCGGCCGTCGACGGACTCCCAGCCCGACACCGACCGCATGTGCCAATGACGGTCGGAGATCGGCCACGGGATGGCCGTGACTCCCGAGATCACGTACTCGTCTCCGCTGTGCTCGAGTATCTCGAAATCGCGCGACGCTGGCGCCCAGTCCGGCACGTGCGGGTAGTCGACCAGGATGGCCGCCAGCTCGTCGACCGGCGCCTCGATCAGACCGACGACCTCTGCCCGTGCGGGTCGGCCGCGCTCCAGCTCGCGCAGCGTTCCGCCGTCGAGCAGCGTCGCCCGCTCATCCGGGGTGATCTCGCGAATCGCTGGCGACTCGATCGCCAGCGCCGATGTCGCCAACGCCGATGCCGCCAGCGCCGATGTTGCCAGCGCAAGGATCAGTAGTACGGCAAGCCGTCGAATCGGTCGCATGGTTATCAGTCGAATAGGCGCGGATCCTGGTCCGACCCCATTCTGTCATAGAGACTGGCGAGTCGGAAGGCGGAAATCCGCGAATCCAGGCGTTCGACGATCCCGGAAAGGTCCGGGCGATGACTCACGGGACCCGGACCTCGACGACTCCATAGGTGGTGTCCGCCCCCGACGAGCCGGGCCCGCGGACGTGAATCCGGTAGAGCCCGGGACCGGGAAGCTCGCAGCGGTACTCGACCGGCCCCTCGCCCGAGCCGATGCAGCGACGCGATGGGTAGGTCCTGAGGGCGTGCCACCACGCGACCTGCACCGGAAGCCCACCGACGCCATCCAGCCGGATGACGATCTCGCCCGTCGCCGAGTTGGCGAAAGTCGCCGGCGCGAGCCAGCGAAGGCCGCGGCCGAAGAAGGGGGCGGCGATCTCCGGGCCCGCCGCGACCTCGGACCGAGACAACGGCGTCGCCAGGAGCTGCCAGCGCGGGTCGTCCGGCACGTGGTCTCGCGCAAACGCCTCCGGAGGCGCGAAGAGCCAGTCGCTCGCCAGCGGCGTATCGCACCCGGGGCCGGCGGGGTAGCACCCGATCGCCAGAACGACGTCGGCGAGGTGCCAACGGTCGCCGACGCGCACGGCCGTCCACGCGTGCCCGCCGTCGTGCAACCCGCGGAGTCCCTCGGCCGTCGTGCCCCGCACGGTCATGGTCTCGTAGCCCATGCGCTGCAGGAGCGCCGCGAGCAGGTTGGAGAGGCCCTCCGCAGGGCCCTGTCGCCGGTCGAACACCGTCGCTGCCGCGAACGCCGGGTCGGCGGGTCCCGCGGGATCGCCGATCTGTCGGGAAGCCGATCGGTCGAGGCGGCAGTTGAGTGCGATCCAGTCATGGCTCGCGCGGATGCGCTCGTACGGATCGGTGATTTGCGCAGCGATGTGGTCGGCGAGGGCGTCGGGCGAGGCCGTCGCGGTGGCGGGAAGCTCCAGTATCAGTGCGGGCGGGATCGCCTCCGAGGGCCAGATGTCACGCTCGTACCCGGAGTCGGCCAGCACCCGCACGGAGCCCGGAGCGGCCAGGATCCTCGTTCCGGCCGGCTCGGCGGGCAGCACGGCCGCAGTTGGGGTCGGCGCGGGCGCCACCGCGTGGGGTGTCCCAGGCGCCGCCACCGGGGCGGCCGTCAGCGCTGCGACGGGGGCAGCGGCCACGCCGACGGGGTCGTTGGCGCCAGGTGCGGCAGCCGGTGCGGGCTCGAGAGTTGGCGGGGGGACGACGGGCGCGGCGGCCGTTGGAGCGGGATCGGTCGCCCCCGCTGGTCCCGGCGTCGGCGCTCCACCGTTCAGGCGCGGGTCTGCGACGACGTGCGGCGCTGTCGTACCGCCGGGTCCGCCGGTCGTCGGCAGCGCCGCACCGGGTGCGGCTACCGGCGGCGTAGGTGGAGGATCGGGCGCGTCGGGATCGCCGCCGGGCGCGGTGCCCGGCTCGGCGGCACCGGATCCCACGCCGGAACCACCCGCCGGTTGCCGGGGAGCTTGCCCAGCTCCATCGGCAAGTGGCGGCTCGGACGGTTCCGCGGGCTCACCGGCGGGGGCCGGGTCGGCGGGTTCGTCGACTTCGTCGCCGGACGCGGTTGCCGCGGGTTGTCCGGTCTGGTCGTCGTCGGCCGGCTCGACTGGCTCCGCGGTCGGGTCGTCGGCAGGCGGCTCCTCGCCGTCGTCGCTGTCGCCGTCGACACCGTCGTCCGAGGGGTCCCACAGTGCGGCGAAATCGTGCCCGAGCCGAGCCGTGAATTCGCCGCCTGGCGCGTCGGCGCCCCCGACGACCCACGTTCCGTTCGTACGCAGTGCCTCGGCGATCGCTCCGCGTCCGGTGAACCAGCCCAGGGCCGCCAACGTCACCGTCAAGACGACCGCGAAGAGCCACCAACGATCGTAGACCGTCACGAACGGGCGATCCACCTCCGGGAGCCCGAGCAACGCGCGCCGTCGGGTGCGTCGCACCTCACCGGCGATCGGGGCGCCGAAATAGATGGGCAGGAGGACGATGGCGGCGACCCACCACGGGATGCCCCAGCTCTCGGTCAGCGACCCCAGCCACCAGTTCGTGGCGCCGATGCCGGCCAGGGCGAAGATCGTTGCGGTCAGGTTTCCGAGCAGGGTGGCCATTCTATCGGGGGTTGCTTTGGGGGAGGCCTATTGGGGCGCGGGTCCGGTCGGATCCCAGGCTTCGTCGTCTCCCGGACATGGCCCCGCCTGGGCGACGGAGACGCCCGTGCGGGCAGCGTCACAGCGGCTGCCGTAGGTCCGACCATCGCAGCCGCAGACCGGGTTGTATTCCAGCGTGCACATCTCGGGGCGCTGCTCACAGCGCCCCGCGCCGGCGGCGCCGCAGTCTCCGTCGGGGAAGAAGCACGCGTGACCGCCCGGGCAATCGCTGTCGCTGCCGCAGCCCGGAGCGACAGGCGCCTCTGCCATGGTCTCCGGCGCCGGAAGCTCCTCCTCGGGAGCGACCACGGTGCCTTCCGTCTCGGTCTCGGTCGCGGGGGCCGGCTCGTCGGTGGCGGGTTGGCTCTCCGGCGGCGCGACCAGCGCGGCGTCGAGCGTTTGGGGCACGTCGTCCGAGGCGTTCGCCGAGCGGCTCGCACATGCGGCGAGACCGGCAGCGAGCGCGAGGGTAGCGAGCGCGGCGAGAGCGCATCTCCGATGTGGCATGCTCGTCCTTTCGAGAGTCGGGGGCTGCGCCGACGAGATGGGGCGACACCAACTTGGGCATCCCACTACAGCGCCGGTGCGTCATGAGGTATTGTGGTACCAACTCTCACCTCGTGGAAGACTGACGTGGCTGACCTCGCGAAACCGGTCGGTGCGGCGGGCGCCGCCGAGGCCTTGCGCCTGGGCCTCGTGCGTATCGACGACGCGATGACGGTCGTCGACGCCGACGAGCGCGCGTGCGCCCTGACGACCATCGCACGCGAGGAGTTCGTGGGGCGGCGGTTGGACAGCGTGGCGACACCGCGGGACGGGGGAACGCTCCCCGAGCGCCTCCGTCTGGCGTGGCGCGCCGGGCTCGACACCCTGGTCTTGTTCCATGCGGGCGAGCGTGACGTCTTGTGTCGGGCCGTCTTCGTTCTCACCGACTCGGGGTGGACCGCGTGGCTCGACGACCTCTCCCGCGACGAACATCCGCTGCGTGATGCGACGTTGTTGGCGCGTGCCGTGCGCGAGCTGGTCGTCGCGATTCCGACCGCTGTTGCCGTCTTGGATCCCGCCTTGCGGGTCGAGCAGTGCAACGCGCGTTTCGCGGACATCGTGTCCGTCCATGGCACCCCCGACGTCGGCGTGACCCCCGCGGAGCTCCGGGGACGCTCGGCCGCCGACCTCCTGAAGACCGATGATTTCGCGGCGCTCGTCCGCACGCTCAGCGAGCCCTTTCCGCACTCGTGGTGGTTCAAGGGCCGCACGTTGGGGATCGACGGCTCGGTTGCCGTCTCGTTGCGACCGATCGCCACCGCCGGAGTTGGTGTCGGCGGGGCGCTGCTGACGCTGGAGGACCTGTCGGCCGAGGACGAGTTGCGGGCGACCACGCAGGCTTTGCGGCATTCCGAGCGGAAGTACCGGGAGCTCTACGACGGCGTGCCCGACATGCTGCTGTCGATCGATCCGGAGACCCTGCGGGTCGTCGCCTGCAACCACACCGTGGAGCGGGTGCTCGGGTACACGCGCGACGAGTTGATCGGTCGTTCGTTGAGCGAACTCTACCACCCCGACAGCCACCAGTACTGGCGCGACGAGGTCGTGCGGGAGTTCCGGGAATCGGGTCGGGTGCGGGACGCCGAGCTGAAGGTCACCCGGAAGGACGGGTCGACGCTGTGGGTCAGTTTGAACGCGTCGGCGGTGCGCGACGCGCGCGGCCGCGTGGTCGCCAGCACGTCGAGCTGGCGTGACATCTCGGATTGGAAGGCGGCGGAGACGCGGCTCGAACAATCCGACGAAGAGCTCCGACGATCGTCGATCCGTCTCGAGCAGCAGAACGAGGATCTCCGCCTTGCCCGCGACGCCGCCGAGGCCGCCAATCGGGCAAAGAGCCGCTTCCTGGCGAACATCAGCCACGAACTGCGTACCCCCCTGAACGCCGTCATCGGCTACGCTGAGCTGATCGCCGAGGAAGCGGAGCTGGAGCGCTTCGAAGAGGTGAAGGAGGACGTCGGCAAGATCCAACAGTCCGGCACCCATCTCCTCGACCTCATCAACGGCATCCTCGACCTCTCGCGCATCGAAGCCGGCACGATGAGTGTGGACCTCGAGGTGCTCGAGGTCGAACCACTGGTCGCCTCCGTCGTCGACGCGCTTCGACCGGCCATCGAGCGCGGGCGCAACACGATCGAGGTGAGGATCGACGCCGGCGTGACCACGATCCGCACCGACCGGACCCGGCTCCGACAGATTCTGCTCAACCTGCTGTCGAACGCCGCCAAGTTCACCTCCGAGGGCACCGTGGCCGTCGATGTCGTACCGGATCCGGACGAGACCGGTTGGATGACGTTCGCAATCACGGATACCGGCGTAGGGATACCGCTCGAGCATCAGCAGACCGTGTTCCTGCCCTTCCACCAGGTCGACATGTCCACGACTCGCACGGTGGGGGGCACGGGCCTCGGACTCGCGATCACGCGCAGCAACTGCCAGATGTTGGGCGGTTGGGTGGAGTTGGCGAGCGAGATGGACGTGGGGACCTGCGTCCGCGTGCACCTGCCCAGTCGTCCGGTCGATTGATGGCGTGCGTCGGTAGGATCTTTCACACGGACGCACTACCCTGGTGCGATCCCCAATTCAGCGAGACAGCCATGACTCCCAAATCGTTCCTGCTCGTCGCCGTCGCGACCGCCGCGTTGTTGTCGGCGCCCGCCGTCGCTTCCGCTCAATGCACGAACACGTGCAACACGTCGCACGACGGGGAGTGCGATGACGGCGGCCCGAGCTCGCTCTACTCGATCTGCTCGCTGGGCACCGACTGCGCCGACTGTGGCCCGCGCGGTGGCAGCGCCTCGTGCACGAACACCTGCCGCACCTCGCACGACGGCGAGTGCGACGACGGCGGCCCGAACTCGCTCTACTCGATCTGCTCGCTGGGCACCGACTGCGCCGACTGCGGTCCCCGCGGCTCCGGCGGTGCGGCGCAACGGCAGACGGCGTCGGGCTCCGACGGGCTGTGCTCCAACACCTGCAGCACCTCGCACGACGGGGAATGCGACGACGGGGGCCCCGACTCGCTCTACTCGATCTGCGCCCTCGGCACCGACTGCGCCGACTGTGGGACGCGGCGGCGCGCGGGATCGTCCGGATCCGACGGCGCCGTGTGGTGGCGTGACCCGACGTTCGGTGCGATCGACCTGGTGTCCGGTTTCGCCCCCGATCCCTGGGCTCACGAGATCACCGCCGGCGGTGGCTCCAACCCGCAGAACGTAGCCGAGCTCGGGTACACAGACTCCCATGATGGCTCCCGCTGCGTCGGCTACGTCACGCGCAGCCCCGACTTCCGCTTCAACTATGTCGCGGGCGAGTTCCCCTTCCTCCGATTCTACGTGCGCATGTCCAACAACGCCGACGCGATGTTGTTGATCAACGACCCCAACGGTCAGTGGCGATGCAACGACGACGCCCACGGAACGCTGATGCCGGCGCTCGACTTCCGGAACCCGGTCAGCGGGCAATACGACCTCTGGATCGGCACGTACGACGCGAGTTCCGGGAATCCCGGCCACCTGATGATCACAGAGCTCGAATCGAACCACCCGTAGGAGCGCCCCGATGGGGACGATGGTCGGTCGCGACAAGTGCGCGCAGGCGCCCCGCCCGGGTCGGTGCCGCTGGTTCTGGGGGTGCGTGGCCCTGGCTTGCCTGGTCGTCGTCGCGTGCAACGACGCCGGCGGCGACGGCGATGCGCCGAGCGATGGCGGCGATGTATCCGACCTGGCATCCGGAACCGATACCGACGCTGGCGATCCGGTAGACGCCGCTGACGACGGCAACCCGCTGCCCGACACGCCGAGCGACGCGACCGAACCCGACGCCGCCGACGTGCAGCCCGCCGACGTTCGGGACGCCGATGAGGTCGACACGGACGGCGGGGGGTCCGACACGGACGGCGGGGGGGCCGACACGGACGGCGGCGAGTCCGACACGCCCGCCGAAACAGGCGACGCCGCGTCCGATGTGGCTGCTGACACCGGCGATGATGGTGCCGCCGACGGGACATCGGACGCCCCCGACGCCGGAGATGTGGCGACGTGCACTTCCGCCGACGAGTGCGGCGTATCCACCGCCCGCTGCGACGGCGACGGGCTCTCTCGCACCGCATGGGAGTGCGTCGGAGGCCGATGCGCCTCGTCGACCTGGACCGAGCCGTGCGGACCGCCCCCGGCGGATCGATGCGAGGGAGACGCGCTCGTGCAGTACACGGCGATCTGCAGTGACTCGGCGTGCGCCGAGATCGAAGCGCGCGCTCCGTGCTCGGCGTCGGAGGTCTGCGTCTCCGGCGCCTGCGTCGAAGCGCCGGGCCGTCCATCTGTGGCTTTCAAGGGCATCCAGCCCGACTTCCACGCCGTCGAGGAGATCGCTGGCAACGGGGCGGGCCACGTCGCCATGAACATGGTGTGGGCGATCTGGCAGCCCGAGCTGCACGCACCGCCTTGCCCCGAAGGTTGGGAAGCGTGGGACGGCGCGTGCTTCCTCCCGGATGCCCGGGTCGACGACCAGATTCGGGCATACACGGGTCGCGGCGTGAGCGTCACCGGCATCCTCTTCGGTTCGCCAGCCTGGGCGCGCTCCGGACGCTCCGGGTGCCCGGCGTGGGCCGGGGACGGCACGGCGTGGTTCTGCGCGCCGGACGACCCGGCGACCTACGCCCGCTTCGTTGGCTACCTGGCACAGCGCTACCGCGATCCCGGCGACCGGGGCACCGGCCGCATCGACGACTACGTCATCTGGAACGAGGTGAACTCGGACGACTGGTTCTCCCTGGGCGGGTGGCCGAACCCGGGAAACGCCGCCGACCGTGTCGCGGCGCACGCGACGCTCTTCTGGGCGGCCAGCGACGCGATCCACGCGGTGCGACCTGCAGCGCGCGTGTACGTCTCCTTGACGCACCTCTTCGGCGGCGACGAGGGCGTGCACTTCAGCGGGTACCGGGTGCTCGATGGGGTCGAGGCAGCCTCCGCGGGACGGAGCTGGCACGTGGCCGCCCACCCGTATTCGCGGGCGGTCGGCGGCACCTCGTTCGACGCGTGGGACGCGCCGTACGTCACGTTCGGGACGTTGCACGAGCTGACCGGATACCTGCATGCGCTACGCCCCGAGGATCCACCGACCGTGTACATCACGGAGGTCGGGTTCACCTCGTCCGGTGGCGAGGACGCGCAGGCCGATGCGCTCTGTCGTGCCTTCCGTCAGTCGCTCGCGACGCCCGGGGTGACCGGGTTCATCTATCACCGCTACTCGGACCATCCGTTCGAGGTCGCCGCTGGTCTCGCCCTCGGTCTCGCCGCGGATGACGGCCGGCAGAAGCCGGCGTGGGCGGTGTGGGCGCTGGCCGACCGGGCGGCGGCTGGCACCGGCCTCGAGTGCGGTTTCGAGTATCACCCGCGCGTCGATGTCGTCCGGTGGCGCAACCCGGCCGGTCAATACTGGGTCACGCCGCGGGATCCCGGCGGACGCGGATATGCGAGGGAAACACTGCATTGGCTGCTGGCACGAGAGGAGGAGGACCGAACCCGTCCGCTCTACGATTGCGTCGTCCCCGGCACCGAAGATCACTTCGTGAGCACGGCGGCCGGGTGCGAAGGCCAGCAGCCGATGGGTCCGATCGGTTGGGCGTGGACCAACCCCGGACCCGGCCGGGTTCCGATGTACCGCTGCTACAACCCGGCAGGGGCCCACTTCGTCTCGGACGATCCCGAGTGCGAGGCCGAGCCCTGGCGGCCCGAGATGCTGCTCGGCTATGGCCACCGGTGACACGGTGAAGCAAGAGCCTCGACGGCCGGCCACTCCGCTCGCCGAAGGGGCCATGATCGACGATCGGTACAAGATCGTCCGCGAGCTCGGCCGCGGCGGCTTCGCGACGGTCTACGAGGCCAGGAACTGCCGGCTGCCCGACCTGCGATGCGCGATCAAGGTGCTCGACCTGGTCACGACCGGCGATCCGGGACGCACCCGGCAGCGCTTCCGACAGGAAGCCCGGATGCTCGCGTCGCTGCGCAGTCCGCACATCGTCGGCGTCAGCGACTACGGGATGCTCGACGACGGGCGCCTGTTCATCGTGATGGAGTACGTCGAGTCGCGCGATCTCGGTCGCGTGATCGAGCACGGTCGCACGCTGCGCGAGACCGATGTCGTACGCATCGCGACCGGAATGCTCCGGGCCCTCGTCGACGCGCACGACGCGGGTGTCGTCCACCGCGACATCAAGCCCGCGAACGTGTTGCTGGATCGCGACCCGACCGATGGTCACGTCCGAGCCCGCGTCGGCGATTTCGGGATCGCCAAGGTGCTCAATGTCCGGGCGAGCCCCATCGGCCCCGGCCTGAACACCTCTGGCTAGGTTCTGCTCTGCACCCCCCACTACGTGTCGCCCGAGATCCTCGTGCAAATGCCGCGCTTCGAGTCGGATCTCTACAGCGTCGGGCTCGTGATCTGCGAGATGCTCGACGGCCGGTCTCCCTATGACGAGCTCGGTTCGCACGACGCGGCGATCGCGCAACTCCGGTTCGAAGCCCCGCCCTATGGTCCCCGGACGCGCTCGAGTCGTCTCTTCCCCGTGGTCGAGCGGCTCTCGGAGAAGCGTTTCTGGCTGCGGTACGCTTCGGCCCGCGACGCGCTCGAGGCGTTGCGGGCTGTCGCGGGGGACCTGCTGAGCCAGGCACGAGGCGAGCCGCCGATCGACCTCGCCATCGCACCCGATCGACAGGCGCCTGATCCGAGGCTCCCGGGCGGCCGCGAGATCACGGCTCCCATGCGCCGCCCGGCTCGGACCACCGACGAACCGTCGACACGGGTCCAGCGCAGTTCCCATCGCATGCGGCGCGTGCAGACCGGCGCTGCGAGCTTCGTCCAGGCGATCGAGCAGGAGCTCGCGGCCCGCCTCTTCGAGCAGAAGGTCCGGGTCGTCCCCCCATCCGAAAACTGATAGGGGATCCACAGGTACTCTCCGAGTCATGCCAGGGAACGACGATTCTCTCGGATCGATGAGCCTTGGCATCACGAGCGGACCTTCAAACCGAGAGCCTACCGATGTCATCGATCGTCCTGACCGTGATCGGGCCGGATCGCCCCGGCCTCGTCGAACGTATCGCCCACGTCGTGGCCGAGCACGACGGCAACTGGCTGGAGAGCCGCATGTCACAGCTCGCCGGTCGCTTTGCCGGCATCGTGCACGTCGGCGTCCCCGAAGCGCGCCGTGCCCAGCTCGTGGCCGCCCTCCGAGATCTCGACGATCTCACCGTCGTCGCCCAGGAGAGCGACGGTGCCGCGGAGCAGCCCTACGAGCCCGTCGGCCTCAGCGTTATCGGGAACGACCGCCCCGGTATCGTGCGCGAGCTCGCCGCGGTGCTCGCCCGCCACGATGTCAACGTCGAGGAGCTGTCGACCGAGTGCCGGAGCGCGCCGATGGCCGGCGGCGCGATGTTCGAGGCGCTCGCGCAGCTCCACATCCCGGCGAACGGATCCCTCGACGCGCTCCGCAACGACCTCGAAGCGATCGCGGTCGACCTGATGATCGACCTGAAGCTCGGGTAGTCCCGCTCCGCATCACTGACCGGCGCGAAAGGGCCTGACCCCGGCTCCGACCCGCGCTCCTTGCGCCCCTGCGGTCGGCGTCGACGTTGCGGCAGCACCCGACCCCGCACCCGACGACGGCCCGATGCAGACCCTCCGCAGCGCCGCAGAACTCACCGCTCAGACCGGCCGGACCTTCGTGATCAGCGGTGCCAACAGCGGCATCGGATACGAGGCGGCGCTCGCCCTGGCCGGCGCCGGAGCGCACGTCGTCATGGCCTGCCGCAGCGCCGACAAGGCCGAGGCCGCTCGCGCGCGCATGCTGCAGGCGCACCCGGAGTCCGCCGTCGACATCGTCCACCTCGATCTCGCCGATCTCGCCTCGGTGCGGGCGTGCGCCGACGAGGTCCGGGCCCGGTTCCCCCGGGTCGACGCGCTGATCAACAACGCGGGCGTGATCGGCGTGCGGGGCCAGACCACGGACGGCTTCGAGATGCAGCTCGGCGTCAACCATCTCGGCCACTTCGCCCTGACCGGGTTGTTGCTCGGACACCTCGCCGCGAGCGGGGTCCCCACGCGGGTCGTCACCGTGTCGAGCATCGCCCACTTCTGGCTCGGCCACATGCGATGGGACGACCTGATGTGGGAGAACCGGCGGTGGTCCGAGTGGCCGATCTACGGGCAGAGCAAGCTGGCCAACCTGCTCTTCACCTTCGAGCTGGCGCGACGCCTCGAGGAGGGCGATCTGCCGGTGCTCTCCGTCGCCTGCCACCCCGGCATGTCGGAGACGAACCTCGTGACGGCGGCGCCCGAGGCGGCTGGCGCCCGTTTCAAGGCCACCGCGCTCCGTCTCGGTGGCAAGCTGACCACCCAGAGCGCCGCGAAGGGTGCACTGCCGACCCTGTGCGCGGCGACGCTGGCCGACGTCCGTAGCGGCGACTACTTCGGCCCGCGAGGACCGATCGAGGCGTGGGGGATCCCCAAGAAGGTCGGCTCCGCCGCCCGTGCTCGCGACCCCGAAGACATGCGCCGGCTGTGGGAACGCTCGGTAGAGCTGACCGGAGTCGGGTACGAGGCGCTGACGCCCGTCGAAAGCCCGGCCGCGGCCCGCTGACGGCCATCGCGCAGGGGGGGGCGCACGTGCGCATGCGACGGATCTTCCCTCGAGCGTAGCAACCTCTATACTCGACGGGGTCTCACGCCCGGGTCGCGTCCGCATGAACTCGAACCGATTCGCCTCCTCCCGGGGGGCCGTTACGAGGGGGACCGCCGGCCTGTTCGCCGCCGCGGTCATCCTCATCTCCTCGCTCGCCAGCGCTCCCGCTGCCGGACAGGCATCACTGCTGTCCGGGTTCGGCGGTATCGACGGCTTTGGCAGCGACGGCCTGAGGCCTGGCAACGACGCCAGCTCCGTGCCGATCGATCTCGGCGCGGTATTCCCCGCCGGGTTGCTCTACTTCGGGGTCACCCAGGAGACGATCACCGTCAACACCAACGGTGTCGTGTCCTTGGAGGGCGCGCTGGTCGCCTACACCTCCGATTCGTTCCCCGGCGCCGCGCTCCCCGCGATCGCCGCATGGTGGGCCGACGTCGACACGCGGGGCTCCGGCCGCGTGTACCACCACCTCGACGTCGAGGGTCGGCGCTTCATCGCGACCTGGTTCGATGTCGGGTACTTCGACCAGCGATCCGATCTTCGCAACAGCTTCCAGCTCGTGCTCACAGCCCGGCCCGATGTCGGCGCGGGCGATTTCGACGCCGAGTTCCGCTACGCGCAGTGCCAGTGGACGACCGGTGACGCGAACGGTGGCGTCGGTGGCCTCGGCGGCACCCCGGCCCGGGCCGGGTTCGACAGCGGCGACCGGGCGCATCACCTTCTGCTCCCGGGTTCCGGCACCGCGGAGGTGCTCGACCTGTGCACCGGCAGCAACGTCGGGAGCCCGGGCGTGTGGCGACACCAGGTCCGGTCCGGTGGCCTCGCCGAGTGCGGCAACCTGCGGCTCGAGGAGACCGAGCCGTGCGAGACCGGCGGCCTGGACAACCACGCGTGCGACGCCGACTGCACCCCGGTCATGTGCGGCGACGGCCACACCAATGTCGCGGTCGGCGAAGGGTGCGACGACGGCAACAACCGGGCTGGCGACGGCTGCTCGCCTTTCTGTGTCCCCGAGCGCTGTGGCGACGGCGTCGTCGATGACGGCGAGGAGTGCGACGACGGTGGCAACGAAGACGGCGATGGCTGCTCCGCTGCGTGCGCCGAGGAGGTCTGCGGCAACGCACGCCTCGATGCCGGCGAAGTCTGCGATGATGGAAACACCGACAACGGCGATGGCTG
>CAZFPM010000125.1:0-16926 GCA_964520965.1 uncultured Myxococcales bacterium | reverse complement strand
CGCCGGGCGGCGGCGGCTGGGGAGCGACGCCGGAAGAGTAACTCGGTGCCCGGGTCGCGAACCGGGGCTACGTCGCCGGTCGCTTCGTGGCGACGATGAACGCGATCGTCGACTTCGCCCCGACCTCGGGTTGCGCGGGGTCGACGAACCCGGCCTTCACGATGTCTTCCTCGAGGGTCCGCGTGGAGATGATCGCGACTCTCGGTGCCTTTCCGAGCCAGCGCATCACGACGAGGATCGGCGCGTAAGGGACCCACGACTCGCCGAGGTAGACGGTAGAAGAGACGAAGAAGTCGCCGGGCTTCATCAGGCGGTAATGGCGGGACTGCCGCACGTTCCTGGGGGCGTCGGGTCCTACTCCTCGCCGGCAGCGAGCGCGGCGACCTCGGGTGCCGAGAGCGTTCGCGCGTAGAGTCGCACGTCGTGCAGCCCGCCCCGGAAGTCGCGGTCGGGGTCGATATCCCAACGACCGCCGAGGTAGATGTCGGTGTCGGGGTCGACGCTCGCCCCGCCGCGCGCTCCGGAGGCCACCTCGACGCCGTCGAGATAGACCGCGGCGACCGCGGGCGCCTCGGACGTGTCGACCGCGAGCGCGTAATGGTGCCACGCGGCGTCTCGGAACCCGGCGGGAGAGTCGAGGGCGTCGTATGCGCTCTCGTCGCCGAGTCCGCGCACCGAGCTTCGGATTCGCCCGTCGTCGAGCACGTACACGTTCACGTGATGCTCCCGGGTGACGAGTCCGTGGCTGTACATGTACCGGAATCCGTCGGGCAGGTCGGCGGCCACTGCGAACCAGAACGCGACAGTGAACGCCGCGCCCAGATCGAGGTCCGGTCCGATCACGAGGTCGTCGTCACCGTCGAAGCGGAGGTGAGTCCCGTCCGCGGGACCGCCGGAGTCCATTCGCACGGGTCCGGTGTCCGGGCTCGGCAGCAAGTCTCCGTCGGCGGCTCCGGCAGCCTGATCGCGGAGCACACCGGCGTCGACCACGGAGGGCCACCAGAGCACGGGCGTGTCCGGTCCCTCTGCGTCGACGATCTCGAGCACGGCACTCGCCGGCTCGGCACCCGGGCCGACTGCGTCGACCCCGTCGACCGTCGCCATCACTCGTTCGCGACCTTCGAGAGAAGCGTCGACGAAGGTCTCGATACGGAGTGACGCGGCGGAGTCCGACGCGCCGAAGTGGGCGATGACGCGCGCTTCATCGAGGCCCGCGATGGTGTAGTCGACCTCGGCGATCGCGCTGCCGGCGATGACGATCGGGACGTCTAGCGGCCGACCGCATGCATCGCGTCGTACGACCAGCGTCGCCTCATCGCCCTCGGCGGTCGGCTCCGGCGCCTCGAGCCACACGCCCACCGCGTGCGCGTCACCCACGTGCACCGTCGCGCCGGCCGCCGCGCCGACGTTGTATCCCGGGCCGCGAACCACCTCGACGGAGAGCAGGTCGGGCGCGTCGTCGCTGGCCTGGAGTCGCGGGATGATCGGGACGCGCACGACGGCCTCGCCCGCATCGAATGCGATCGTCGATGGCAGCGGCCATACCTCGGCGGTGGTGATCGCGGAGCCACTCCAGTCGACAGCGACCTCGATCGAGGCTCTGGTGTCGCCGCTCCGCCGGAAGGTCACCTCGCCCTCGTCGCCGCGTTCGGAGACCCCCGGGTCCGTGCCGAAGACTTCGACGCGCGCGCGGGCCGTCGGATCGATGTCGAGCCAGTGGTCGACGTAGTCGAGGAGCCCGGTAGCGAGCGCATCGCCGAACGCGGCTCGCGCGTCGGGGGTGTCGCGGACGCCCTCCCACGTGAGCTCGATCTGCAGACCGCTGACGGGCCCGCCGCCACGAGAGCCGTGCCGCGCGGTGTTGTAGCCTCCGTTGAAGTAGTTCCCCGGCGACCCGTCGTCGTCGAATCCGGGGTCGGGGTGGGCGGGGCTCGGTACCGTGTCGAATCCCGCCGCCTGCAGGTGCCCGCCTAGGCTGTCGAAGCCGCGGATCAACGCGGAGAAGGGCCCGGCACCGTCGCGCAGCGCGAGCGTGCGGAGGCTGCTCCGGTAGGCATGGCCCGGGTGGTCGAGCCGGTCGTCGTTCCGGTAGAGCTGCGCCGCGGTGAGCAGGTAGCCGATCTCGATCTTGTCCCGGGACGCGACGAGCCCGTGAAGGTCGATGTAGAGCGCGCCGCCGAAGTCGCGCATCGCGGCGCGCTTCGCGGCGTCGATGGCCGCGTGATACTCGCGCCACGCGGTGACGGTCTCGGAGTGTCCGTCCTGCGCGATGTCGAGGTCCCGGTTGGCGTCGAGCTTGTCGCGATGGAGCTGGTTGATGATCAGGTGCGGGTGCCGCCCGGTCTGCTCGAAGAGGGCGTCAGCGACCGCGCGACCGACCTGAATGGTGTTGACGTCGCGGCTGCCGGTCGCCGCCGCCCGGTCCGGGATGTCGTCGGGGCGAACGAGCCCACCGTGCGGCATGCTGATCACGATCGGCAGGTTGCCGGCGTCGTACTCGATGAATCGACGACGGCCGTACCAGACACACGCATCGTCGATGAGCTGGCACTCGTCGAGGATGCCGTCATCGTCGCAATCGAACGCCTGTCCGTCGTCGATCTGCAGGGTGTCGTCGACGCCGTCGTCGTTGCAGTCGCCGGGCGGCGCCGCGGCCAGCGGGAGTCTCTCGTGCGGGCACGCGCGAAGACCGTCGCCCGCGTCCGGACGCACGTCATCGACGTCTGGCGGAGGCTCGTCCTCGGCGTCCGGCGGTCCGTCGGGTCGCCCGTCTCCTGGATCGTCGGCCGCGTCCTCGCGCGCGTCGCCCGATCCGTCGCGCGGTGCATCGGCGGCAGCGTTGACGTCCTCGCCGGTCCGCGCATCGAGCGTGTCTGCCTCGCCGGATGCGTCCCGATCCGCCCCGGCGTCCACGTCGGTCGAGCCGCTGACGAAACGCGCGTCGTCGTTGCAGCCGGCGACCATGGCCGACAGGGTGACCGCGAGAACCAGGACTCGAGGGCCGCTTGCGCTCGCTCTGGGGGAGGGCTCCACAGCTACTTCCATAGCCGATTCCAATGTTTGGCGTACAGCCGGGTCGCACATTCGGCGCGCGTGCGGGGCCGCGCGTGTTCGGGGGCGCGCGAGCACGAGTCCGCGGGCGACAGGCGCACCCCGTCGAGGGGTGTCCTCAGCTCAGGTGGAGCGCGCGGGTCAGGATCCGGTCGGGGGTGGCTATCGGTGGGGTGTCGAGGCTCGGAATACCGAGGCGCGCCGAGTCCTTGTAGCATGGAAGCAGCTCCGAACCCCATCTGTGCCATGTCGTCTGCCCCCGCGGTCAATCTCCGGCTATCTCTGGTCGCGCTTGCACTGGCTTCGGTCGGTGCTCTGGTGTGGCTCTACGCCCGCTCCGGCGGCTGTCCGACAGAGCGATCTCCGAGCGCAGCCCATCGGGCCGCCGAGGCACCGACCGGTGCGCCGTTGGCCGCCACGGACCAGACTGGAAGCAACGTTTCGGAGACGTGGAACGCCGAGGTCGCCGCGCTCGACGAGGGGCTCCCCGAGGGCATGCCGGTCTTCGCCGGCAGGGGTGTGCCCGAGTCGCTGACGACGCCGGGAGATGCGCTCGCCGTACTGGCGACGTTCGAGGCGTTGCCGGCTGCGCGGCAGACGGAGCTCCGGGCTGCGGCCGCGTTCCTGATGAACAACTGCCCGTACAACCGCGCGACGGCTCAACTCGTCGCGACGCTGGCCCACGATTTCGACGTCCGCCCGCTCCTGGGGACGACGTTCCCCGAGCTCGCCGACGGCCGCGAGCGTCTGCTCGCCGTTCGAGCCGGGATCGCTGCCCAATGGCGGGTGATGCGGGCGCTCGACGTGGACGCCCTTCGGCCCGCCGACCCAACCGGGTTCCTGGCGTCTGTGCCGATCGAAACCCACGCCCTCTCGCTTGCCGAGCTCCGGGCCACCGAGGATCGTGTCCGGGCGTCCATGACCGCGCTCTACGGCGCGAACGACGTGGTCGCGTCCCTCGACGACGACACGATCTCGGCGATCAGCCTCAACGTGGAGACGCTCGTCGTCGGTATCGAGGAGAGCTGGCCGCTCAAGCACTGGCTCTCGCTGCACGCGAACGACCTCCGCGCCACGCTCGCCGAGGCGAACGCCGTGCTGACGTCGTGCGCGGCCGCCGACTGCGACCCGTCGCTCGAGTCGGCCGCCCGGGCGATGGCCGGCTTCGCAGGGCGCTTCCACGAAGCGATCGTGGCGCAGTTGTCGGTGCGTTGTTGACCGGGTCGGCCGGTGTCACGCCCGAAACGCGCGACCTCGGAGGTCGTCCGATCGCGCCGTAGACGCCGGCATTCCGGGGGGATCTTCGCGCGCTTGCCGCCCTCGTAGCCCCGTGCTAGTGGTCCCGCCGTCCTTCAGCGGAGCTGCTATGTTGCTCGACCTTCACGCGTATTCGAAGCCCTCCGGAGGGCAGTCTCTCGACGACCTGATCGCCGAGGCGCAGGCGCTCGGCATCGACGGTGTCTGCGTCGTGGATCGCGAGGCGTCGGGCGAGACGGCGAACCGCCTCGCTTCGGGCGAGGAGACGGCGTTGCCGGTGTTCGTCGGTGTGGAGCTTCCGACGCGATCGGGCGACGTGCTGGTGTTCGTTCCCGAGCTGGATCCCTTCCTGACGCGCGAAGAGTGGCGCCAGCTGGTGTCGCTGCAGAAGCCCGAGGTCTCCGAGGTGCTCGCCCTGGCCGAGGCCGAGGGGGGCGTCGTGCTGCTGGCGCACCCCTACGATCGCGATCGCAAGGCGAGCCCGCGGGATCGTCTGTTCGCGCTGCCGGCGTGCGCGGGTGCGGAGGTCGGGACGGCGGCGAGCGCGCCGCGTGAGAATCGGACGGCTCTCGAGGCCGTGGGGCGCTCGGCGCTGCCGGCGTTCGGCGGATCGGCGGCCCGCGCGGGTCGGGGTCGGGCGACGTGGCTGACGCTCCTTGCGCGGCCCGTGGCGACCCAGCAGGAGCTGGTCGATACGCTTCGGGCCGGTGATTTCTGGCCGGTCGAGGTCGGTGAGACGGGATCCGGGAAGCCGCGTCGGCGTGGTCGCGGCCGGCGCAACTGAGGCGGTGCCGCAGGTCGGTTGACCGCGCGGGGCCGCTTTCATAGGGTGCGGGCGGCCGGGCCGGCCGCCACTCCCACCATCGTAGAGGATGAGCGCATGTCGACCGAAACTGCGCAGGAGACGACCCGCCCACTCGCGTTCTCGCCTTCGGGTGAGGAGAAGCTCCAGAAGACGCTGGCGAAGTACCCGACCGCGCGTGCTGCGCTGCTGCCGACGCTGTACATCGCGCAGCAGGAGTTCGGGTACCTGTCGGTCGAGGCGATGGAGTACGTGGCGTCGCGGCTGGAGCTGCCACCGAGCAAGGTGCTGCAGGTCGCGACGTTCTACACGATGTTCTACAAGCGCCCCCACGGGAAGCACCACATCGAGGTCTGCACGAGCGTGCCCTGCTGCATGATGGGCGGGTACAGCGTCGTTCGGCATCTCGAAGAGAAGCTCGGCGTGCAGCCGGGCGAGATCACCCCGGACAAGAAGTTCAGCTTCGCCGAGGCCGAATGTCTGGCGGGCTGCGGTCACGCACCCCTGATGCAGGTCAACGGCCGGTACCACGAGCACCTGACGCCAAAGAAGATCGACGAGATCCTCGACGGCCTCGAGTAGGACCAACCCACCGAGCGCGCCCATGGAACCGATCCTCACCGCGAACTGGTCGAAAGAGCGCAGCTTCACGCTCCCGGTCTACGAGTCGGGTGGCGGCTATGCCGCGTTGCGCAAGGCGTTCAGGATGGACGGCCCCACGATCATCGACGAGGTCAAGAAGTCGAACCTCCGAGGGCGGGGCGGCGCCGGGTTCCCGACCGGCGTGAAGTGGAGCTTCCTGCCAAAGGAGTCCGACGTCCCGAAGTACCTCGCGATCAACGCCGACGAGGGCGAACCGGGCACCTTCAAGGATCGCTACATCGCCGAGCTCGACCCGCACCGGCTGCTCGAGGGTTGCATCATCACCGGCTGGGCCCTCGGCCTGGCGGCGACGTACATCTACATTCGCGGCGAGATGCTGACCGGTTCCGAGCGGCTCGATGCGGCGATCGCCGAGTGCTACGCCAAAGGCTACCTCGGCAAGAACATCCTCGGCTCGGGGTACGAACACCACATCTACGTGCACCGCGGCGCTGGCGCCTACATCTGCGGCGAAGAGACCGCGATGATCGAGTCGCTCGAGGGGAAGGCAGGCCAGCCACGCCTGAAGCCCCCCTTCCCGGCGGTCGTCGGCGTGTTCGGGTGTCCGACGGTGGTCAACAACGTCGAGACGATCGCCTGCATCCCGACGATCATCGACCGGGGCGGCGACTGGTTCGCTGCCGCGGGCAGCGACAAGAACGGCGGCCCGAAGCTGTTGCAGATCTCGGGATTCGTGAAGCGGCCGGGCACGTACGAGGCGCCGAACGGGCTCTCCCTGCGGGAGTTCATCTACGGCGACGAGTTCGGCGGCGGAATGGTCGACGGCAAGGAGCTGAAGGCGATCGTACCGGGCGGCTCGAGCTGCCCTCCGCTGCGTGCGGACGAGATCGATGTCGGCATGGACTTCGACCAGATGCGCGACGCGGGCACGATGTTCGGCACCGGCGGCGTGATCGCGATCCCGACGGACGTCTGCCTGGTGCGTATGGCGGCGCGTACGGCGCACTTCTATCACCACGAGTCCTGCGGCCAGTGCACGCCATGCCGAGAGGGCACGGGGTGGGCGTCGCGGATCCTGCACGCGATCGAAACCGGCGAGGGAACGCCGGAGGACATCGATCTGCTGCTGGACATCTGTGACAACATCGAAGGCAACACGATCTGCCCGCTCGGCGACGCGATGGCGATGCCGGTGCGGGGGTACATTCAGAAGTTCCGAGCGGACTTCGAAGCGCACATTGAGAACGGGGGTTGTTCCTACCCGGCCTGGTAGTGCAACTCTTTGAAAACAAAGGGGATGTTGCGATGTCAGTGCCGGCAGTCGAAACCCTTGTAAGAGCCCATTCCCTGCGATAAGGTCCGCCCCGCCGAGTCGCCGGAGCCCCGCGTAATTGCTCGCGATCCGAGCCTCCCGAATGACCGCAGAAGCCACTTTTTTCGCCTTGTTCTCGGTAGGAGCTGTCGCCGGGAGCATCGGCGTGGTCGTCGCGCGGCAGCCGATCAACAGCGCGCTGTCGCTCGTCGTCTCGTTCTTCTTTCTGTCAGGCATCTACGTCCTGCTGCATGCGCAGTTCCTGGCGATCCTCCAGATCCTGGTTTACGCCGGCGCGATCATGGTGCTCTTCGTGTTCGTGCTGATGCTGCTGAACCTGCGCACCGAAGATCTCGGCAAGGCGCGGGTCAACGTGACGAAGCTGCTCGGTGTGCTCGCGGCGTGCGTGATCTGCTACGTGCTGAGCTCGGCGTCGCTGGCCTTCGTCGACGGCTCACGTCAGACGTGGGCGCCCTCGGTTCCCGATTCGTACGGGACGATCGAACCTCTCGGTCGCCTCTTGATGGTCGACTACGTGCTCCCGTTCGAGATGGCAGCGGTCTTGCTGCTGGTCGGCATCGTGGGAGCGGTCGTAGTCGCCAAGCGCCGACTGTGATCGGATGCTGACTCTGCCACTGTCTTCGTACCTGCTGCTGTCGGCCATCCTCTTCTCGATCGGGATGGTCGGTGTCCTGGTTCGGCGCAATCTGATCGTGTTGTTCATGTCGATCGAGATCATGCTGAACGCGTCGAACCTGGCGTTCGTGGCATTCGCCCGATACAGCCTCGACTACGGTGGGCAGCTTTTCGCGTTCCTGGTCATCGCCGTCGCGGCGGCGGAGGCCGGGATCGGGCTCGCGATCATCGTCAACGTCTTCCGACACCGTCGGAGCGTGGACATCGACGCGATGACCCTCATGCGGCACTAGCCCCGGAGAGCCGACACACATGGAACCCATGGAGTTCGCTACAATCGGGCTGATTCCGCTGCTGCCGGCGCTCGGCGCGATCTTCAACGGCATCTTCGGTCGCAAGCTGCCGAACCTGCTCGTCGCCCTGGTCGCCTGCGGCGCGATGGCACTCGCCTTCCTGGCGTCGGTCTGGTCGATCGCCAAGATGATCGCCGCGGGCGTCCCAGGCGCGCACGGCTCGGACTATCCCGACCTCTACTACCACGCGTTCACCTGGTTCCAGTCCGGGGACATCCACATCGACGCCGCGTTCGTCCTCGACCCGCTGTCGAGCGTGATGATCCTGGTCATCACGGGCGTGGGCTTCCTGATCCACGTCTACTCGGTGGGGTACATGCACGACGATCCGTCGTTCAGCAGGTACTTCACCTATCTGAACTTCTTCGTCTTCGCGATGCTCTGCCTGGTGCTCGGCGACAACCTCGTCGTGCTCTTCCTGGGCTGGGAGGGAGTCGGGGTCGCCTCGTACCTGTTGATCGGATTCTGGTTCGAGGACGAAGCGAAGGCGACCGCCGGCAAGAAGGCGTTCATCACGAATCGCGTTGGCGACTTCGCCGTGCTCTGTGGGCTCTTCCTGCTCTTCCAGCTCACCGGCACGCTGAACATCGACGCGGTTCAGGATTGGGCCTCGATGTTGAGCCCCGAGCAGGCGACGGCGCTGACCGGGCTCATCACCGCGATCTGCCTGCTCTTCTTCATCGGTTGCACCGGCAAGTCGGCCCAGATACCCCTCTACGTCTGGTTGCCCGACGCGATGGCGGGGCCGACGCCGGTCTCCGCGCTCATCCACGCGGCGACCATGGTCACTGCGGGCGTCTACTTCATCGCCCGCATGAACTTCCTCTTCGCACTCTCCCCCGTGGCGATGGCCGTCGTCGCCATCATCGGCGGCGCGACCGCGATCTTTGCGGCGACGATCGGCATCACCCAGTACGACATCAAGCGAGTGCTCGCCTACTCGACCGTATCCCAGCTGGGGTACATGTTCCTCGCGGTCGGGTCGGGCAGCTTCTTCGCCGGCATCTTCCACCTGATGACGCATGCCTTCTTCAAGGCGCTGCTCTTCCTCGGATCCGGCTCGGTCATTCTCGGGATGCACCACGAGCAGGACATGCGGAAGATGGGCGGACTGCGGAAGTACATGCCGATCACGGCGTACACCTACCTGATCGGGTGCTTCGCGATCTCCGGCCTCCCGCTGGTCACCGCCGGGTTCTACTCCAAAGACGAGGTGCTCTGGTATGCGCTGTCGAACCAGAACTTCCTCGCCCAGTACGGCGGCATGAACACCGTGCTCTGGGTTGTCGCCACGCTCACGGCCGGCCTGACGGCCTTCTACATGTTCCGCTCGTACTTCATGACCTTCGAGGGCGAGTGCCGGGCAGACGACCACACGAAGGCGCACATCCACGAGTCGCCGCGCACCATGACCATTCCGCTGATGGTGCTGGCCGCGCTGTCGATCGTCGGCGGCTTCGTCGGCGTGCCTCACATCCTCGGCGGCCCCTGGGCCTCGTGGCTCGACATGCACGGGTTCCTCTACGGGGTCGTCGGCCACGGCGAGGCGATGTTCTTCGACCGCTTCGGCCACGGCACGACCCAGGCCTGGGCGGCGATGGCGATCGCGGTCGTCGTCGGTCTGACCGGCATCGTGGTCGCCTGGCGTCTGTACGGCACCGGCTCCGACACGCCGGCGTCGCTCAAGGAGCGCTTCGCGGGCTTGCACCACGTCGTCTACAACAAGTACTTCGTCGACGAGTTCTACGGGGCGACGATCATCCGCGGCACCCGCGTGCTCGGAGGGTTCTGCCACCGGATCGTCGACGTGTTCCTGATCGACCAGGTGCTCGTGCAGGGCACCGCCGCTGTCGCCGAGTTCTTCGGCTCCGTGCTTCGCCAACTGCAGAACGGCGACACCCAGCGCTACGCCGCGTACATCGTCTTCGGCGTCGGAATCATCCTCCTCCTGTTGCTCTGACGTCGCCCCCAGCGAACCCCCGATGTTCGAGATTCCCTGGATCACCCTGACCGTCTTCCTCCCGCTCGTCGGAGCGGGTGTGCTGGCGTTCGTCCCGGCGGATCACCGGGACCTGCACAGGCACGTGACGGTTCTCTTCATGGGGCTGACGTTCCTGGCGTCGCTTCCCCTGGTGCACGGGTTCGACGCCGCCGTCGGCACGTACCAGCTCACCGCCTCGATGGAGAACGTGGGCTGGATCGACGCGATCGGAGCCCGGTACTACGTCGGCATCGACGGGATCAGCCTCTGGCTGGTGTTGCTGACGACCTTCCTCGGCCCGATCGTCGTGCTCTCGGGCTACGGCGCGGTCAAGGATCGGGTCAAGGAGTATCACCTCGCTCTGCTGGTGCTGCAGACCGCAATGCTCGGGGCGTTCGTCTCCCTCGACCTGCTGCTTTTCTACGTGTTCTGGGAGCTGATGCTGGTGCCGATGTACCTGCTGATCGGCATCTGGGGCGGACAGCGCCGGGTCTACGCGGCGGTGAAGCTCTTCCTATACACGATGGTCGGCTCGGTGCTGATGCTGGTCGCCATCATCTACCTCTACATGAAGGGTGGTGCCGACTCGTTCGCGCTCGATGATTTCATCCGGACAGGGCACGCGCTCTCGTTCACGGAGCAGCGTCTGCTCTTCGTCGCGTTCGCGTTCGCGTTCCTGATCAAGGTCCCGATCTTCCCGCTGCACACCTGGTTGCCGGACGCGCACGTCGAAGCGCCGACCGCCGGCTCGGTCATCCTGGCGTCGATTCTCCTCAAGATGGGGACGTACGGACTGATCCGATACGCGATTCCGCTCTTCCCCGATGCGATGTTCTGGGCCGCTCCGTTCATCGCGGTCCTCTCGGTGATCGGCATCATCTACGGCGCGCTGGTCGCATACGTGCAGAAGGACGTGAAGAAGCTGGTGGCCTACTCCTCTGTGAGTCACCTCGGCTTCGTGATGCTGGGCACGGTCGCGCTGACCGTCGCCTCGGTCACCGGCGCGATGTACCAGTCGCTGGCCCACGGCATCTCGACCGGCGGGCTCTTCCTCGCGATCGGCATCATCTACGAGCGCCGGCATACCCGTCTGCTGTCGGAGTTCGGCGGCCTGACGAAGCAGGTGCCGATCTTCGCGGTGTTCTTCGTCATCATCAGCCTGGCATCCGCGGGCGTGCCCGGCCTGGTGGGGTTCGTCGGGGAGTTCATGATCCTGACGGGAAGTTCGACGTCGTACGCCCTGAACTTCTCCGAGTTGAGTTACTTCCACGGCCTGGACTGGGGCCCCGACAAGACCGCGTTCATCTTCGTCGCGCTCGCGGCCTCCGGCGTGATCTTCGGCGCCCTCTACCTCCTGTGGATGGTCCAGAAGATGATGTTCGGGCCGCTCGAGAACCCCGAGAACGAGAAGCTCTCGGACCTCAACGTGCGAGAGGTCGTGTACCTGCTGCCCATCGTCCTGATGTGCTTCGTCATGGGATTGTTCCCGCAGCCATTCCTGAGCCGGATGGAGGCCTCGATCGAGCGCTTCGTCGACACGGTGGAGTCCGGCGCACGGGTCTACGCCCCGGTGATCGCCGAAGACCGACGCCGCGACAGAGAATACCGAGCGTGGCTCGTCGAAGAGGGTGCGGACCAACCCTGGGCCATCCAGGCCGAGTACGCTCAGCACGACGAGCACGGCGACGAGCACGGCGACGAGCACGGCGACGAGCACGGCGACGGCCACGACACCGATCACGGCGACGAAGGCGAGCACCCCCCGGCCGAAGAGGGCGGCGAGGGGCACGCCGAAGAGCCGAGCGAGCACTGAGGGCATGACGACGATGCTGACCGGATTCGACATCGCCAGCACGCTCCCCTTCGCCATCGCCAGCGGATTCGGCATCGTGGTGCTCATGCTGGAGGTCTTCCAGCGCCCGTCGTTCTCGCGCGGGTACATGAGCTACGTCACGGCGTTCGGGTTCGCGGTCACGGCCGTGGCTGCACTCGGACTCCGCAAGCTCGGCGGACACGAGGTCTTCGGGGGAATGAGCTTCCTCGACGGCTACGCCCAGACCTTCACGGTGCTCTTCTGCGTCGCCGGTGCCGGCTCCGCGCTCGTCGCGCCCGCATGGCTCAGCGACCAACGAATCGACCGGGGCGAGTACTACGCGCTCCTGCTCTTCGCCGTCGCCGGCATGATCATGATGGTCTCGGCGGGCGACTTCGCCGTCTTCTTCGTCGGCCTGGAGATCCAGAGCGTAGCCGTCTACGCCCTCGCGTCGTATCTGCGCTCGTCGCCCCGTTCGGCCGAGGCCGGGATGAAGTACTTCATCACCGGAGCGTTCGCGTCCGCGCTGCTGGTGTACGGCATCGCGTTGATCTACGGGGCCACCGGGTCGACCAACTTCGTCGAGATCGGGCAGGCCTTGAGTGGCATCGCCGCCGGTGGGGGCTCGTCGCCGCTGCTCGCCGCGACCGCGCACGACGCGCTCCTGGCGACCGCCGGGGGATTCGATGCGTCGGTGTCGGCCCTGGCCACGAACTTCGGTGACATGCGTGCCGACCTTCCGTTGGCGTCGATCGGCGTGCTCCTGATCCTCGCCGCGTTTGCCGTGAAGATCGCCGCCGTGCCCTTCCACATGTGGGCGCCGGACGCCTACACCGGCTCACCGACGCCGGTCGTCGGGTTCCTGGCCGCCGGGGTCAAGATCGCCGGTTTCGCCGCGCTGATTCGCATCCTCGCCCTGGCGTTCTTCGGCGAAGACGTCCGGATGGGGGTCACCGGCTGGGTGCCGATCCTCTACTGGATCTCGTTGATCTCGATGGTCCTCGGCAACCTCGTCGCGATCGTCCAGACCAACGTCAAGAGAATGCTCGCCTACTCGTCCGTCGCGCATGCCGGCTACCTGCTCGTGGCGGTGGTCGCGATGGGTTACGGCGCCGGCAACGTCGACCTGGCGAGCGGCGTCGTCTTCTACGGCTTCGCCTACACCTTCGGCACCGTGGGTGCGTTCGGCGCGCTGGCGTACCTCGGTCGGAAGGGGATCGAGGCCGAGAACTACGACGATCTGAACGGGGTCGGTTTCAAGTACCCGTGGCTCGGGGGCGCGCTGGCGGTGTTCATGCTGTCGAGTGCGGGTATCCCGCCCGCGGCCGGATTCATCGGCAAGTTCCTCGTCTTCAAGGGGGCGATCGCCGCAGCGGTCGATGGAGCGGCCCGCGGACTTCCGGGCGACGGCATGTTGATCACGCTCGTCGTGGTCGGCGTCGTCACCTCGGTGGCGGGCGTCTACTACTACCTGCGCGTCGTCGTGCACCTCTTCATGAAGAAGCCGCTGCGCGCCGTCGGCTCGGTTGCCCACTCCGGGGCGAAGTTCGCGATCGTCGTCTTTGCGCTACTGACGCTGTGGTTCGGGATCTTCCCCGGCAAGCTCGCGCAGCTCTCGGAAGACGGCGTCGGCCAGATGAGCGGCCGTGCCGACGCGGTGTACGTCGACACCGACCGCTGACTTCGACCTGGGTGTCGGGCGTCGGGCCTGCGCCGATCAGGTCCCCAGGTGCGGCCGAAGCAGATGCAGCACGGTCGTGCCGTCGTGCTCGGCCGGGACGAGGAGAAGCTCGTCTCTCTCGTCGTCGTGTCGCTCGAAACGGGCGTCGAACAGGCGCCGCGGGCCGAGCTGCGGGAGCCGGACTCCGTCGTCGGCGGAGTGGCAGGGAAGCACGAAGCGGGGAGCGAGGGTAGCGGTCAGCTCGGCGGCCCCGTCCGGACCCAACGTGAAGTAGCCGCCGACCGGCACGACCAGGAGGTCGATCGGGCGCTCCTGCATCCACGCGAGGAGCGCGCCGTCCGGCCGCTCGCCGAGGTCGCCGCAGTGCAGGATCGTGACGCCGTCGGCGGTGAACCGCAGCGCGTCGGTGCTTCCGCCGCGCAGGCGGCCGCCGAATTCGTCGTGGAACGCGGTGTGGGTGTCGACGTGGAACCGTCCGGCGCGCGTTGGCGCTACGAGACGCTCTGCCTGCGGAATCGTATGGCCGGCCGAGTGATCGACGTGATCGTGGCTCGCGACCCAGGCCGCGAAATGGTCGGGGAGCGGCGGCAGCGCCACGGCTCCGCCGAAGCCCCCGGACTCGAAGGGATCGACGCAGATCCGCACGCCGTCGACGTCCTGCAGCTCGATGCAGGCGTGGCCGTGGAAACGAACGCGGACGCCCGTCCGCTCAGCGTCCGGCGCCGGGCTCATCGCTGCCTTCGCCGCTGCCTTCCGCGTCTTCGTCGGATTCCTCTTCGACGAACTGAGAGCAGTTCGTGGCCATCAAGACGAACTTGATGTTCTCGTTGTGGACCTCGTGCATGTTGCCGCGTTGCTCGGCGGGAAGTCCGGACCGGAAAGCTGCGATCCGGGAACGCTCCAGGATCGCGTAGAAACACCGGCCGTCATTCTGCTCGATGAAGTAGTTCCACTCCTCGTCATCGCGGATGGGGATGACCTCGTTCATCGTGTAGTAGGTCTCTCCGCGCCAGTTCAGCTTGTAACTGATGGCGGAGTCCTGGCAGTAGCGCTCGGCCTTGAGGCGGTGGGTTCCCCGAGGCGGCTCGGACCGGGTGCAGGTGTCGTAGTAGGCGTCCCAGATTCCCTTCTGACTCCACGACTCGCTGATGGTGGGCATGTAGTCGTTGAGAGCCCACCAGCCGAACGCGAACGCGTTGGCGCCGAGCACGATGGTGCCGGCGAGCACGATCGCCCGTCTTCTCGGTGCTGCCAGGAGCACCATGCCCACGGCGCCGATCGCGAAGAAGACCCGGATCGCCGCTTGGAAGCCCGGGGTCCACTCCTCTGTCCTCCATGCTCGGTCGTACTTGTACGTGAACATGTTCTTCAGGTGCTGCGGTTCCGACATCAGGTCGAAGCCGATCAGCACGAAGAGGGCGACCGCGGCGAGGTACATCGGCCAGTAGCGGTCGAAGTCGACCTTGCCGTCGATCACGTCGGCGAGGAAGAGGGCCGACAGCATCGCCAGGGCCGGAACGGCGGGGAAGATGTAGTGGTGGAACTTCGTGCTCGAGAGCGTGAAGAGCGCGAAAGCGATAGCGAACCAGACGAAGAGGAACATCCGGGCGCGCCCTTCGTCGGAGCGCGCGCTCCCACCCTCGCCGGACAGCGCGCGCGCGAAAGCCGCGGGCACGAACGACCCCCAGGGGAAGAGCCCGTACGCCAACCACTTGATGAAATGCTCGAACGAACCCGTGTCGATCTGGTGGACGCCTGTCGCGAGCCGCTTGAAGTGGTCGTGGATGATGAAGCGCTGGTAGAACGCACCGCCGATGCCGCCGTGGCGGGCGAACATTGCGCCGTACCACGGGAAGCCGACGAATATCGCCAGCAGCACGCCGCGGAAGAGCTCGACGCGCTTCAGGAGTCCCCACTCCCTGGAGACGACCAGGTAGACCGCGATGGTCGCGCCGGGGAGCGCGAAGCCGAGTATCCCCTTGCCCATCGTCGCGAGGCCGACGAAGGCGTAGAAAACGTAGAGGTAGAGCTGACCCCGCGTCTTGTTCGGCGATCGCCAGGCGGTCACGAAGAACACGCCGATCATCAGCAGGTAGATGCCGAGCTGGGTGGGGCCGTAGCAGATCAGGCGCTCGGGGAACGCCAACTCGGTTCGCCAGCGCAGCTGTCCGACCGTGATCGTCTGCAGCTGTGGGACCACGATCGCGAGCACGATGACGACGAAGAGCGCCCAGCCGAACTTGTCGACCTTGCGGTTTCTGTCGCGGCCGAAGACCCCCATCATGAAGAACGATAGGGCGACGGTCATCAACCCGACAAAGGGCATGTCTGTCTGCGCCTGCCTCCCGATCATCGTGTAGAGCGGGCTGGTGGCGAGGACGAGGGCCATCAGGACGCCGACCTTCCGGCTCCAGATGCGGGAGCCGGCGAGGTAGACGGACGAGACGCCGAGCACGGCGATCAGGGCGATCCCGAAACGGATGCCGAATTCGGTGAACCCGAACATCTGCATCCCCATGCCCATCATCCAGAGGAGCAGGACCGGTTTCGAAAAGAAGTACTCGCCCTCCATGGTCTTGCCAGGGGCGGTCCAATACGAGCCCCACCAGGGCGAAATCCAGTCGCCACGCTCGACCATGCCCCAGCCGACCGCGCCGTAGTGGACCTCCCAGGGGTCCCAGAGGCCGAAGCTCCCGAGCTTCCAGTAGAAGAGCAGGATCGCGATCCCGACCACGCTCATTCGAACGTGCCAGTCGGACCACAGCTCGGCGTCGAACAGCGGCATCGGTGCCCGTCGCGTCGCGTCGGTCATCACCGGTCCCGGAAGCGGGGCCTCGTCGTCGGGGTCTCTCGCTCCGAACTGGGTGCGCAGCCGGAGCGAATCACCGGCGAGCGTTCGGGCGAACTCGGCGTCTTCCGCGGCCTCCTCGGCGACGAGCTCGCCGATCGCATCCTGCAATGCGGCGAGGGCTTCGCCGTGGTCGGCCGCCTCGTCGGCGTCCTCGGCGGCCGGAGCGGCCGGAGCGGCGCCCGTGTCGACCGCGGGTGACGCCGCCGATTCCTCCTCGCCGGTCGTGCGCGAGGACTCCTCGGAGGGCGCAGGGGCCTCGTCGGCGTGGGCTCCGTCTTCCGTTCGCTTGTCGTCGGTTCCGTCGGCCATCTTCGCGCGGGTCGCAGGGGGCCGCGACGCTATTCGACGAAGTAGGGGAAATCAAGCCCTGGCGGGGGCCTGCCCGTGACTGCCGGTGGGTCGGACGTTCGCGTTCCGGATTGAAGAAGGCCAGCCCGAGGACCTGTCGTCGGAGCGGACGTTTTGCGGCTAGGTGTACAGGCATGTACGCTGCGTCTGACGGCGCGGCCGGGACTTGCCCATGGCGACAGACAGTAACCGTTCAGGGGGGTGCTTGAGCTGACGCTCGCCGGGAGCGCTTGCGGGA
>CAZFPM010000124.1:0-17137 GCA_964520965.1 uncultured Myxococcales bacterium | reverse complement strand
CTCGAGGTCGTCGAGGGCATGCAGTTCGACCGCGGCTACCTCTCGCCGTACTTCGTGACCGATGCCGAGAAGATGGAGGCCGAGCTCGAGGATCCCTACATCCTGCTCTTCGAGAAGAAGATCTCGAACATGCGCGACCTGCTGCCTCTCCTCGAGAACGTGGCGCGCTCGGGACGCCCCCTGCTGATCATCTCCGAGGACGTCGAGGGTGAGGCCCTCGCGACCATCGTCGTGAACCGGCTCCGCGGCACGCTCAACATCGCCGCCGTCAAGGCGCCCGGCTTCGGCGACCGCCGCAAGGCGATGCTCGGCGACATCGCGATCCTCACCGCGGGAACCGTCGTCTCCGAAGACCTCGGCATGAAGCTCGAGAACGTGTCCGTCGACGAGCTCGGCACTGCCAAGAAGATCCGGATCACCAAGGACAACACGACCATCGTCGGCGGCGCCGGCGAGAAGGCTGGCATCGACGGCCGCGTCGGACAGATCCGGGCCCAGATCGAAGACACCAAGAGCGACTACGACCGCGAGAAGCTCCAGGAGCGGCTCGCCAAGCTCGTCGGCGGCGTCGCCGTCATCAAGGTCGGTGCCGCCACCGAGACCGAGATGAAGGAGAAGAAGGACCGCGTCGAGGACGCGCTTCACGCCACCCGCGCCGCCACCGAAGAAGGTGTCGTTGCGGGCGGTGGCGTCGCGCTCATCCGCGCCGCATCCGCACTCGACAGCCTCGAGTTCGGCGACGAGCGCGACTTCGGCCTTTCGATCCTGAAGAAGGCCGTCGAGGCTCCGCTCCGTCAGATCGCCGAGAACGCCGGCGTCGACGGCTCGATCGTCGTCGACAAGATCCGCAGCGGCTCCGGCAGCTTCGGCTACAACGCGTCGACCGAAGCGTTCGGTGACCTCGTCGAGATGGGGGTCATCGATCCCGCCAAGGTCGTGCGCACCGCGCTGCAGAACGCTGCATCGGTCGCCGGCCTCCTGATCACGACCGAGTGCGCGATCGTCGAGAAGCCGAAGGACGACGAGACCGCCGACCACGATCACGACGACATGTACTGATCGCGACGGCGTTACGCCCGTTCCTACCGACGACGAGTGGCCCCCTGCGGGCCGCTCGTCTTCGTTTTTGCACCGCTCGACCAACGCGAGCAGCCGGTCCGCCGCGGCCGCTCCCGGCCCCGCTCACCGACGGATCGGGCTCTCGGACGTCAGACGCTCCACGGCCTCGCCCACGTAGACGCTCTCGCGCTCGACGTGCCTTTCGATGAGCTCCGAAAACGACCGGTCGGCCAGCCAATGCGCGCTGTACATCGTCACCGGTTCGAACCCGCGCGCGTACTTGTGATCTCCCCCGGCTCCGGGCTCGAGCACTTCGATTCCCTCGGCGATCGCGTACTCGATCGCCCGGTAGTAGCAGGCCTCGAAGTGCAGGTGGGAGATGTCACGCGAGGCGCCCCAGTAGCGGCCGTAGAGCCTCGATCCCTTGCGGACCGCGAACGTGCCCGCGATCACCTCACCCGCCGCGTCCCTCGCGAGCATCAGCTGGATACGCTCGGGCATCGTCCGGTGAACCTCGTCGAAGAACTGCCGGTTCAGATAGCGCCGACCCCACACGTAACGAGCACACGTCGACGCGTAGAACCCGTACATCGCATCGAGGTCGGCGGTCGTCACGTCGGCGCCGCAAACCGGATCGACCCGAACCTCGGCTTGCGCCACCAGGCGTCGTTCCCGCCGGATCGCCCGCCGTCGTTTCGATCGAAAGCGTCCCAGAAAGTCGTCGAAGTCCCGATAGCCGGCATTCCGCCAATGATACTGGAACGCCGTTCGCACGAAGAAACCCGCACGTTTCAGCGACGCCGCCTCGTGGGACGTCACGAAGAGAAAGTGCAGGCCTCCGACGCCCGTCTCTTCGGCGAGCTCCCGTGCCCCCGCGATCAGCGACGCGATCACGGCGTCGCGACCCTCTGCTCCGAGATCCGGGTCGACGAGCAGACGTGGACCGGTCACCGGGGTGTAGGGAGAGGCGGCGATCAACTTCGGGTAATACGCGATGCCGAGCCGCTGGGCGGCGTCCGCCCACGTCCAGTCGTACACGTACTCCCCAAAGCTGTTCGTCTTCAGGTACAGCGGCACGGCTCCGACGACCCGACCGGCTCTCCTCGCCACGAGTATCTGCGGTGTCCAGCCCACCGCCGCCTGGACGCACCGGGAGCGCTCCATCGCGAGCAGCCAGGCGTGCTCGACGAAGGGGCTACCCTCCGAACCAACCATCCGATCCCAGGCGATCGCGTCGGCCGCTTCCACACTGCCGACGACTTCCGCGCTGATCTCGGACCCGGCAGTGTTCACCGCAGCTGCAACCCCTTGCCGCAGGTCGGACACTGCGAATTCGACACCGTGGCGCGCCCCTTCCAGCCGCAGGAGCCGCACGACATCGCGACCTTCTTCCCCTTCTCCCGCTGCGACATCATCGTCACTCTGCGGAAGTAGTTGTAGGCGGACACGACGACGATGATCGCAACGAACCAGATCAACGCGTCCTGGATCGTCACGCCGGTGAGAATCTCACGAGACAGGATCTCGCTGCCGGGGATGTCCAGCTCAGCCATGAAACACCGTCACTCGGGGAGCATCGGATGGAAGACTCGATTGTCCGAGATCTTCAGACCTTCGGTCGACCACCGCAAGCCTCATGACGTCAGATCCCCTCCATGATCCCGTCGAGGGCTTCCACGTAGCCGAGAAATCCGCGGACGACACCGAACCCGACCGCGACGAAGACGAGGCCGAGCACGACACCGATCGCGACCTTCGTCACCCCGCCCAGCAAGCGCGCCGACGCCTCTGTTTCGTCTCTGGCCAGCACATCGCACGTCTTGTCGAGGTTCCCGGCCAGCTCTCCCTGCGCGATGGTCGCCAGAAAACGCTGGTCGAAGAAGCCGGCCACCCGGAGCGCATCGACCAGCGACGCTCCGGCCTCCAACCGTGAGACGATCGCGCCTGCTCTCAACTCGAGACGATCGCTGCCCGACGCCGATGCGGCGGCGCGAATCGAATCGCTCATCGGCACCCCGCTCTCCACACAGCGGCCCAGCACTCGCGCGAAGAAACCCTGGCCGCGGCGGCGTAGCGCACCGCGGACCACGGGCATTCGGAAACCGATCGACGTGGGCAGGCGCCGCAACATGGAGTCCGGACCCTGTCGGGGCACCACGACCCCGAAGAACACGACGGCGGCCGCCAGAAAGCACGGCATCCAGATCGCGACCGCCAGGTACGCGCCGAAACCAGCCGTGAAGATCAGCGGCAGTGGCAGCACGGTGCCCGCGATGAAGAGCAGGAGGATCGGGTAGGCGAACCCGGCCACCAGGCGCCGACGTGCCGCCCGTCGCTCCTCGAGGATCCCGACCACGGTCATCAGACTTCGATCGATGGCTCCTGCTTGTTCGCCCGCCTGAATCAGGGCCAATGCGAATTTGTCGAGCGATCCGAGCGATTGCAGCGCACTCGTCAGGGTGCCTCCCTGCTCGATTCGCGCTCGCAGCCTGTCTCTCGCCATCGGTTTCAGTGCGGCCGTCGCTGCGTCGTTCTGCAAGAAGGCGAGTATGCCGAGCCCCGACTCGACCGCACTGGCTAGACTTCGCAACAGCGCGATCGTGTCGCGGGTGGACAACGAGGGTGTGGACATCGTCTGTGGAGATCCTGTCGCTGTGGTTGTGGATTTCGCGTGGACTGGCGTGGAGCCTTCGACGCTGTCCACGGTCCTCCACAGGTTCGCCATCGAACCTCTCCACGGGGATCGGTTCGCGACAACTTACGCGATCTTCGAGACTTGAGACCAGATTGCACAGATTGCACAGGCCCTATTCTCGACTATGAGAGATCAGAACCTGTTTTTGCGAACCGCGAACAGGTCCGGACAACGCGGGTGGAAGGCGCGCGAGTTGGTCTCGGAAGGAGGCGTGGAAATTGCTGCGTAAGTGGCCATTATCATTTGGCTAACCACCTGCTTCGACGGACACGGTACACCCCTCGACAGCGCAGGTGTCATGCGGTAGGAGAGAGAGTCTCAATTTCGACGTGATGCGCTGATGAAGATCACCCTCGATACCGCAACGCTGACCAGTGAGCTGTTCAAGCTCCAGGGCATCGTGAGCTCCAAGAGCACGCTCCCGATTCTGCACAATGCACTTCTCGAGGCTGACGCCGACGGAAACCTGGGACTGTACGCGACCGATCTGGACATCAGCGTATCGACCAGGGTCGTCTGCGACGTGGAGACTCCGGGTCGCGTGTCGGTTCGAGCCCGGGACCTCTACGACGCGGTGAAGAACCTCCGTTCGGAGACCGTGACGTTGGAGCGAGAGGACAACCTCTGGGTCAACCTCTCGGCCGGGACGGTTCGAGCACGGCTCGTCGGCATGGATCCAGCGGAGTTCCCTCAGCTCCAGAAGGCGGACGACGTCCCCTTCCTCGAGCTCGAGACCACCCGCTTCATGCGGATGATCGACCGAACCCTGTTCTCGATCTCGGCGGACGAGGGGCGTCCGAACCTCACCGGTGCGCTCGTCAGGACCGGTGATGACGGCGGCCTGATGATGGTGTCCACCGACGGCCACCGTCTGAGCATGGCGTGGATGAACAGCGCCCAGGACGGCATCCCGCACGAGCTCGGAGACGGCATCATCATTCCCCGCAAGGGGCTGTCGGAGCTTCGCCGAACGGTCGATCTCACCGAAGCCGAGCTGCGCTTCGGGCTCGTCGGATCCAATGCGGTCTTCCAGTACGGCACGACCACGCTCTTCGTGCGCTTGATCGACGGCACGTTCCCGAACTTCCGCCAGGTCGTGCCCGAGGAACGAGATGACCGCAAAGCGATCGTTGACCGCGGTGAGATGACCGGACGCCTCAAGTTCGTGTCCCTCTTCTCGAACAACAAGACGCACAACATCTGTCTGCAGCTCGAAGACGGCAGCTGCACGATCTCAGCGCAGGATCCGGACAAGGGTGAGTGCGAGGAGCGCATCCCGGTCGGGTACGACGGCGCCAGCGTCAAGGCGGGCTACAACTTCAAGTACCTGCTCGACGTGATGGGTGTCATCGAATCCGACCAGGTCAGCATCGAGATCATCGACACCCTGTCCCCGACCATTCTGCACGAGGTCGGAGGCGAAGAGGGCGACGGTTCGCTCTTCATCGTGATGCCGATGCGGCTCTGAGGTGATCTTCGAGTCGTTGGGCCTGAGAAACTTCAGGAACCTCGAGGCAGTCGACATCACACCGGACCGACGATTCAACGTCGTGACGGGTGCCAACGGCCAGGGCAAGACGAATCTGCTCGAGGCGATTCATCTCGTCGCCACGCTCAAGTCCTTTCGTACGTTCAGGAATCAGGACCTGATTCGAGAGGGCGAAGAGGGCGCGCGGTGCGAAGGGGCGATAGACCGCGGTGGCAGTCGACGGGAGATCGCGGTCAGAATCGGACCCCGGGGTCGGCGCGTCGCCGTCAACGGCGTCTCGCTACGGCGCCTGAGCGAGTTCTTCGGCTCCGTGAACACCGTCGCATTCTGTCCCGAGGACATCTTCGTATTCCGCGGTTCGAAGTCCGATAGGCGCCTGATCCTCGACCGGATGATCTTCAACGCCCAGCCCGTCTACGCGGCAGAGGCTTCGGATTACGAAGACGCCCTCCGGCACCGCAACGCCCTGATTCGCGAAGGCCGCGTCGACGACCCGGGTTTGCTCGCGGTCTACGACCAACAGTTGGTCGAGCTCGGCACCCGGGTGATCGAGCGACGCGGCACCTACGTGGATCGATTGCGGGAACCCCTGACCGAGGCGTTCGGCGAGATATTCGGTGCCGGATACGCGACCGGCCTCGAGTATCTGCCGAGTATCGCCATCCCGGATACCGACGACAGCTCCGCCCGCCAGGAGGCGTACGAGGAAGCACTGCGCCGCAGTCGATCTGCAGACCTGGCTCGGGGTTTCACCACGGTCGGTCCTCATCGAGACGACCTGCGGGCGACCATAAACGACCGACCGCTCAAGGAGTTCGCCTCGCAGGGGCAACAGCGGTCGTACGTGCTCGCCATGAAGATCAGCGAGATCCGGTTGCTTCGGGAGCAGCTCGGGTACTATCCAGTCTTGCTGTTGGACGACGTATCCAGCGAGCTCGACCCCGAACGGAACAAGATGCTCTTCGACTTCCTGTCCGCGATCGACGGGCAGGTGTTCATCACTACGACGGACGTGAGCTTCATTCAGCTCTCCCACCCATTCACGCGTTGGGACGTCCACGACGGGCAGGTGACACGAGGAGAAGCCCGCACATGACCGACACCCACGTTCGCTTCATCCAGAAAGAGGAGATCCTCGCGTGGATCCGGCGGCCGAATGTCCGCGGATACAAGTACAAGCCCAATGTGCCCGGCTCCTGGTTCCTCATCGTGGTGGGGTGCCTGTCTCTCGGTCTGGCCGCGTTTCTCGCCCACCAGAGCCACCTGGTGCTGCCGATCCACAAGGCCGGCTTCGCCGTGCTCGCCAGCTTCACCCTCTGGGGCTTCTGGATCGTCTTCCACTGGTCGCTCTTCGCCGCTCGGAACTACCTCGCCCTCGATGACGACTACCTGTTGATCGGGCGCGGCTCACGGGCTTACGTGATCCCCCGTTCTCGACTGAATGCGGAGACGATCGGGATCGACCGGATTCGCACCGGGAAATACACCAGCGCCCTCCCGATCAAAGTCGATCACTACGAGACGACCATCCACCTGATCGGTCCGTTCGCCAACCTGGACAACCTCCAGCTCTTCATCGCCGAGATCCTCACCGGTCTCATGACCGAGGAAGAGGAGACGGAAGAGTCCGCCACGTGACGCTCCGCCTGACCCTCGTGGTGGCGAGTCTGCTCGTCTTGTCGTGCAATCGAGGGGACCGGGCGGCGGACGGCTCGGACCGGCCCGTGGAAGCGCCGAGCAGCCTGTCGAACGACCAGCGTGCAACCGACCCGGCAGCCGAGGCTGCGGATCGGGCCGAGGGAGTGGCAGCGACAGCGAACGAAGAAGGGATCACGCCGACGCCACGGCTTCGGGCGATCGGCACGATCGAGACAGGGTCGCCGGTCCGGTCGATCAGCGTCGATGCCTCTGGGCGGATCGCCGTCTTCGAAACCGACGGCACCGTCCAGGTGCATGTCGTGACCGACGAGGAGAGCCTCGTGGCCGGGCCTGCCGGAATCGTCACCGGTGGACCCGTCGTCGGTGCATGGTACGGCGACGATCTGGTGGCCGCTGGACCGAGCGGCTCCCTGTGGCGCTGGGAGGTCGGCGAGGTCGCGCTCCGAGAGGTCGACAGGATTCGCCTGCCGGGCTCGCCCGTCGACGCACGCGTCGTCGGTTCGGAGATCTGGGTTCTGTCGCGCGACGACGATGGATCCGAAGTGTTGGTCTTTGCGCAGACCGAAGGGGGGCAGCTGTCGCTCGTCGAAGGACACCGGATCGACCACGGTGCGGTGGGTCTCTTCGACATCGGTGCATCGATCGTCGTCCCCTGCTTCGGTGCGCGATCGTTCTTCGTCTTCGATGCCGGAACACGGACGGTCGCCGGAAACCACGCGACGTCGTTCCGGCCCGTCGGGGCCGCCCGGGCAGGCGCGTCGATCGCCGTGATCTCGTCGAACAGCAATGAGGTGACGTTGCTCGACGGCGCGCTGACCTCGACCGCAGAGCTCCCAGAGCCGGTGACCCTGATCAAGTCGTTCGGCGACCCCACACGTACGTATGTACATTCGGGTGCCACGGGCCGGCTGCAGCGGCTCGCCGAGGACCTGAGCTCGACAGCGACGAGTGAGCGATACAGGCTGGTCACCGATATGGCCTGGTCTGAGTTCGGCCTGCTCGTGAGCAACGCCGACGGACCGGACGGTGTGGCCCTGCTCGATCCGGACACGCTGATGCTGCGGGACTCCCGACGGATCGACGGACGGCCCGCGTGGATACGCGTCGGAGGCGCAATCGTCGCCGTGGGGAGCCCTCAAGAAGCGCGGGTCGACGTCTTCGTGCTCGTCTCGGTCGGTCGGCCCTGAGCAGCGGTCTGACGATCGGGCCAGCGCAGCGGGTCGGGGGCGGAGCTGGTCGGGTCCGAAACGTCGACCCGAGGCTCAGCGCGCGTTGGTCGACCAGTCGTACTCGAAATGCGTGATGGACACCGACCCGTCGAGGACGAGCGCGGCGTCGCGAGCATCGAGATACGAAGCTACGAAGGCACGCACGCCACCGCTGGATTCGAAGTCGCCGGCGAACCACTCGAATATCTGGCTCACGCTCACGCTGCGGGATTCGTGGTCGACGACCGTGGTCCGGCGTACGAACTCCCGACTGCCCTCGTCCAGCATCTCTTCCAGTCGAGCTGCGGTGGGTGCACGGGCCAGGAGTCGCGGGCAGCCAGCGCTCGCGCAGTTGACGACGAAGTGGATGCGAGGTTCGCCAAACGAACGGATGCGGTCGTTCTCCAACTGGTTCAACGTGAGCTCGTCGCCGCCGACCCGGTGCGGTCGCGCGTCGAAGAACCCCTCCTCAGCGAGCACGCTCTCGACCGGCCAGAGCTCGAGCACCGATCGGATCGTCAGTGCGTTGTAGGCGTTGATCAGGAGCGCGAGTCGGGCGTCTCGCTCGAGCGCGGCGAAATCGGTCGTGCCGATCAGGTCGACGAAGGCGTCGAGTGCGGCCCGGTCTTCGGCAGCGCCCGCAAGCGCGGCGTAGCGGAAACCACCGTCTTCCGTCGTGTAGTGCCGAAGAAGACGGTCCCAGTCGGTGACAAGGTCTTCCGTCGGGTTGCCGGCCTCATCGGCGGAGCCCTCGGCTGATCGGTCGGCGGAGCCCTCGTCGGTCTCGTCTGCTGACCCTTCGGCCGTATCGTCAGCGGGCGTCGGAAGGGTCGTGGGCATCGAGCCGTCGTCGGTCCCCGTCCCACCCGGTTCGACGGGTTCTTCCGCTGGGGGGCCATGAGCCTCCGTGGAGGCTCGAGCGCAGCCGGGTGCGAGCGGAAGGATGATCGCGACGAGGAGACAGAGATGCTGTCGATTCATGGGCGTGACGCATAGGAGCAACGAGACGGGTGGTCGAGACGATAACAAGGAGAGCAGACCCACTCCACTGATGTCGGTGATCGGGAAGACGATGCACGAAGGACGCGAGCGTAGAGGGGTGCTCATGAAGTCCCGGTTGATCGCGTGCGCGATCACGGCGATGGCGGCGTGTGCCTCGGAGGTTCCGCTCGCGATCTCACCTGTGCCTCCCGGTGTCGTGTCCGCGTGGCGCACGGCCGCCGGCAGCCCGGACACTGTGGGGACCGGGGCGGCGATTCACCGAGCTCGGGATCGCGTCCGGGCCGGAGCCTCGCGGGGTGCCCGATTGGTGGCCGTCGAGCTGCGTGCGAGCGCGCAGCGAGAGGAGGCGGTGGCGAATCAGACGGCTGCTGTTGCCCCGGAAGATGCCCGCCCTGAGGGGTCGCGCCCGCGAGCAACACGTCGGTCGGCCTCCGCGGACCCGCATCGGTCGGCGTCTGCGGACACGCCCGCGTCGCCTCCCGTTGACCCGCATCGATCGTCACCCGATCCGACCCGTCGCATCGATCCGAACCGCGCCTCTCCGGCAGAGTTGGAGGCCCTGCCCGGAATCGGGCCGGTGCTCGCTGGTCGCCTCGTCGACGGGAGGCCGTATCGGAGCGACCGCGATCTGCTGCGCGTGTCCGGGATCGGGCCGGCGACGCTGCGGAGATTGCGCCCGTACATCACTCTCGACGAATCGACGATCCGTCGCTAAAGCGACAGGCCTTCCTCCCGCCAACACGGTGACATGATGAGAATGATCCTCGTCGGACCCCCCGGAGCAGGAAAAGGCACCCAGGCAGCGCGGCTGCTCGAGACGTACGGCATCCCGCACATCTCGACGGGTGACATGCTACGCGGCGCCGTCAACGACGGCACGGAGCTGGGGCGGAAGGCGGACAGCTACATGCGGCAGGGACACCTGGTGCCCGACACCGTGGTGATCGGCATGGTGGTCGAACGCATCTCGAAGCCGGATGCCACGTCGGGGTTCATGTTGGACGGCTTCCCGCGAACCCGACGCCAGGCCGAGGCCTTGGATCGGGCGCTCCGCGAAGCAGAGGTCACGCTGGACGCGGTCGTGCTCATCGAGGTCCCGAACAGCCTGATCGTCGACCGCATCACGGGCCGCCGCTCGGATCCGGAGACCGGGACGATCTATCACCTCGAGTTCAACCCGCCGCCGGCCGAAATCCTCCCGAGGGTCGTGCAGCGCAAGGACGACACCGAGGTGGCATGCGTCGCGAGGCTGAAGAAGTATCACTCGGAGACCGCACCCATCGTCCCGTTCTACGAGTCGAAGGGCATCCTGGTTAAGGTCGACGGCGTCGGCGCGCCAGACGAGGTGGCCGAGCGGATCCGCCACGCGCTCGACTGACCGATCGACGGTCGGATCGCTCCTGAGAGCGGCTACTGCATGGGGACGAGCTGACAGACGAAGACGCCGTCGTCGTCTGTCGCCAGGTATCGGAACTCGCCGTCAGCGTCGCTTCCGAGACAGCGCAGGTCGGTCGGACCGAGCTCTCCGTCTCGATCGACGTCGGCGAACATCCGCAGCTCCATCGGACCGCAGGGGTGCAGCGGGAGCTCGGCCGGCGCCCGGAGCAGATCGGCCGCGTGACTCGTGACGCGGCGCTCGGTGTCGGCGAGGGGGAACCAGTGATAGTCGACCACGATTGGCACATCCAAGGCCGAGTCCGGCGAGAGGGCGACGCTGTACGTACAGCCGGCGAACCGGCCGAGGAACACGTTCTCGTTCGACCACAGTTCGTCGAAACCCCGCGCGACGATGCCGGAGCGTTGTGCCTCGTCACCGTATGCGATGACTTCACCCCATAGGGCCGCGGAGTGGGCGACGTAGGTCGACAGCTGGAGCCACGACGCCGGGCTTCCAGCCGGGTCGAATATGTCTCCGACGACCTCTGACCTTCCGAGGTCGTAGGCCGGCGCGTCGCTGAACCAGGGGATGTCGGCCAGACCCCCGTCGGACTTCTGCATGAAGGGATGGACGGTGGGATATATCGCGAACATCCGCGCGATGCCGCCCTGGTCCATGGCGTAGATGGCGTCGTAATTATTGAGGAAATGTGCTGCGGGAACGCGCGACCGCACATTTCCGTCGTCGGCGAAGCAGCCACGCAGGGGTACGAAGAGGAAGGGCTCGCTACGCGTGTACTCCGCAGCGAGGCCGTCGAGAGCGGGGGAGCACGCGCGCTCCAGCGTGCGGTGGAACGCGGCCGACCAGAGAAGCCCCGCGACCCCGAACGTCACGATGGCGACGCGCCAGAGTGGAAGCGCCCGCGGACGTGGATCCGGAAGCAGCGCCAGCCCGAGTAACAGCACGCACGGCGCGAACCGGGGCGCGAACATGTACCAGCCAGGAATGTCCATCGGGCCGAGAAGGAGCCAGGCCGCAAAGATGGCTCCGCAGATCCCGACTCCGCGTCGAACGCGTGCCGCCGTGTCGGGAGCGCGACGCAGGGCGAACGCCAATCCACAACCGGCGAGCACGAGGAGCGGGATCTGCTTCCAGAGCGGCCCGACCACGGAGACCGAGGGTACGATCAACAGGCGCCAGACACCCAGCGGAGGCGGCTGCTCGAACTGAGTGGTGGCCTGCTCGATCGACAGCAGGGCGATGCACAGCGGCACGGCGCCGCAGGTCGCCAGCGCGAGCAGCTGCTTCGGAAGTTGCAGCCTTGGCGTCCTCGAGAGGACGACCGCCGTGACGATGACGCCGGTCAGCACCCCGGCGAACATGTGGGCGAGGGCCTGGACCGCGAAGAGAGCGGTCAAACAGCCGGTCTCCACGAGGCCGAGTCGGTCGCGTCGCAACGCGACGAGCACGATCACGGGCATCAACGCCAGCCCGGCCAGGTAGTTGAAGTACCCCATGTAGAGTCCCCACTGCAGGGCGGCGGGAACGAGCAGGAGCGAGCTCCACGTGAGGCGACCGTGCAGGCGTCGGCTCAGGGCGATGCCGGCGAGGGCCCACGTGCAGACGATGACGGCCAACGCGATTCGCATCGCCAGGCGCCAACCGACGAGGGGCTCGAGCGGTCGAAAGAGCCACCCGAAACCATACGTCGTCACCCGGCGGTTCGGGTTCCACGCCTCGACGTAGAGTGTGCCCGGGTCGGTGAAGTGGTTCTGGACCCACGCGGAGTAGACGTGTTGTACCCCGTCGTGGGTCGGCAGGTAGTCGACGACGGCGAAGCCGGCGACGAGGAGGGCGAGGAGAACGAGAGCCGATGCCACGAACGCCCGCGCCGTGTCGTCAGACAGACGCTTCAGCGGAGATCGGCCGCGGCGTTCCTCGTTCAATCTCGTCGACCGGGTGTCGGGGTTCGCGCCGAGGCGCCGGGACTACTCCGCTCCCTGGATGTACGTGCGACCGCGGTACCAGGGCGAGACGAAGATGAAGATGACGGCCGTCGCCAGCATGAGTGCGGCGAAGAAGAGGTAGTAGTCGGCGCCGTCGAGCTTCACCGTTCCGTCGTCGTTCTGGATGAAGAAGTTCAGGGCCGACGTGAACACGTTGCCCAGCGCGACCGAACCCGCGAAGTACAAGCCCATGATCAGCGACTTCATCTTCTTGGGTGCCTGGGTATAGGAGAACTCCAGGCACGTGATCGAGATGAAGACCTCGGCGGCGGTGATGAACACGTAGGCGAGCACGTGCCACCCGACGCTCGGCAGGTGGAAGGCCTCGATGGGGAAATCGACCAGCGGAATGCCGAGGGACTGCCAGAGCACGAACTCCTCGGGAATGCGCGTCTCGACGAAAGCCGGGATGACGAACGACGGGACCGCGATGAAGAACCCGATCCCGATCTTTCGCAGGGGCGTGAGCGGGAACAGCCGGTTGATCGCCGGGTAGAGCACGGCGGAGAAGAGCGGCACGAAGAGTATGATCAGCGCCGGGTTGACCGCTTGCACCTGCGACGGAAGCAGCGTCACCGGGCCGACCGACAGATCCATGTAGCGCGCCTGCAACACCCACGCCGAGCCCGTCTGGTCGAAGAGCGACCAGAACACGGCGACGAAGAGGTAGAGGATCGTGAGCTGCCCTATCACCTTGAGTCCGGTGCCGCTGATCGCCTCCCGCAAGAACCCGAGCCCACCGGCAGGAATGTGGACGAAGACCTTGCGGCCCATCCAGAACACCACTGTGGCGATGGCCATCAGCACGCCCGGCACGCCGAACGCGACCGACGGCCCGAACTCCGCGAGCAGCAATGGAGTGAGCAGCGACGAGGCGAAGGCGCCGAGGTTGATGGCGATGTAGAACCAGCCGAACACGCGTTCGAGCAGCCCCGAGTTCAGCTTCCCGAACTGATCTCCCACGTGCGCGGACACGCAGGGTTTGATGCCTCCGGCGCCCACCGCGATCAGGGCCAGGCCGATCGCGAGACCGAAACGCGTGTCGTCGATCGCCAGGGTGAGATGCCCGAGGCAGTACACGATCGAGAGGAAGATGATCGTCCGGTACTTCCCGAGGAACCAGTCCGAGAGCAGGGCCCCGGCCAGAGGCGTGAAGTAGACCGCCGCGCTGAACATGTGGAAGTAGCCCTTGGCCTCTTCCTCCGACATGAGGTCCAGCGCGCCGCTCCGATCGAGCAGGTACTGCGTCATGAAGATCGTGAGGATCGACTTCATGCCGTAGAAGCTGAACCGTTCGGCAGCTTCGTTCCCGACGATGTACGGGACGCCCTTGGGAATCTCGCGGGATTCGACGGGCTCGGTCAGGTACTTGGACATTGCTCGACTTCGGTCCGGAACGGGTGAGAGTGCCGGGAAGCTGACCGATGCGACTCGACATTGCAACCGGGCACAGGCTCGGGCACCGAAATCAGACGGCCGATCGGAGCCGATCGCAACGCGCCTGAAATCCCTGGGGTGTCCGGTGGTTCGCTGGCGCGGACCCTAGGCTCCTGCTAGTACGAGCACTGCAGCGAAGGACCTTCCGCGCAGTACCGGGAGTCGATCCCGGCAGGATCTCGGAGCGAGCCCATGGGTATCCGACACGTCGGACTTCTGATCGTCACGCTCGGCTTGGTGGGCTGCGGAACAGACCCGGCAGGCTTCGGTGACGGCACGGGTCCGATCCCGATCGACGGCGAAGATGGCGGCGACGCATTCGACCCATCTGCCGATGGCTCGAGCGATGACGACGACGCCACGTCCCCAACGGACGCGAGTCCTCCGCATGACACGACGGTGCCCCCCGACACGGCCCCGCCGCCGCCGGATACGATCGGCCCGCCCGTCGATACGACTCCCCCTCCGTCCGACACCGCTCCGCCGCCGGATACCGCTCCGCCGCCGGACACGACCCCGCCGCCGGATACGACCCTGCCGCCAGACACGACCCCGCCACCGGATACGTCCCCGCCGCCGGAGGTGTGCAACAACCGCGTCGACGACGACCGCGACGGTCTGGCCGATTGCGCGGACCCCGACTGCAGCGGCGATCCCGCTTGCGGCCCTCCGGTGGAGATCTGCGACGACGACATCGACAATGACGGCGACACGCGCGTCGACTGCTTCGACTCCGACTGCGAGCGTGATCCCGCGTGTGGAGGGGCAGGCGAGGAGCTCGATTGCACGAATCGGATCGACGACGACGACGACGGGCGTACCGATTGTGCCGACATCGACTGCTCCGGGTCGACGATGTGCAGTCTGCGTGAGCGTTGCAACGACGATTTCGACAACGACGGCGACGGATTCGTCGACTGCGATGACGACGACTGCGAAGCCCACGTCCTGTGTATCGGGGGCGTCGAGATCTGCATCAACGGTCGCGACGACGACCGCGACGGCCTGGTCGACTGTGACGATCCCGACTGTATCGGGACGGTCGCCTGCCGGGACCCCGAGCCGGAGAACTGCATCGATGACGTCGACAACGACCTCGACGATCGGGTTGATTGCGCCGACCCGGACTGTTACGAGTACGCGGGCTGCATCGAAGAAGGGAACTGCATGAACGACGCCGACCTCGCCGTAGTCGACGACCTCGATTACGAGGGGTTGATCTTCGATTGCGGCCTCGCGTGCCTCGGCGGTGGAACCCGTCGATGTGCCCGTGAATGTGTCGCCGATCGGACAGATCTCTCCGCCGGCTGCGCCGATTGCTTCGGGGGCGTCGTCGAGTGCGCGTCTGCATCATGCCTCGCTCCCTGCCTGTCCGATCCGGGCGGCGCGATGTGCCTGGGCTGTGTTCTGGACACCTGCGGAGCCGACTTCGAAGCCTGCGCCGGGTTCGAGTTCGGCGGATGAACATCGCCGCCGTCGAGCCGTGCCTACCAAATCCGAACCCTCTCGCTGAACGAACCGCCATGAAGAGACTCCTCCCCCTGTCTGTCGTCGTCGTGTTGGCGATCGCCGGCTGCAATGACGAGCGGAGTTCGGTCCCGGTTGCCGACGTGATCGTCATCGACACGAGCGGAGGCGGCGACGTCGGTGATTTCGACGGCGTCGCGACGCCGGATGCGCCCGATGGCGACGACGACACGGAGCACGATCCCGTCGACCCGCCGGACACCCTCGGCGACACCCTCGATGTGCCCGACGTGCACGACACGGCAGACACGGCAGACACGGCAGACACCGACGGACCGGCCGGCATCTGTGGCGACGGTGTCATCGACGAGGGAGAGGAGTGCGACGACGGCGTCGACAACTCCGACCTTCTGCCCGACGCGTGCCGCACGGACTGTTCGAGTCCGGGGTGCGGCGATGGTGTCGTCGACGCCGAAGAGGAGTGCGACGACGGCATCGACAACTCCGACCTTCTGCCGGACGCCTGTCGCACAGATTGCACGTCGGCCCGGTGCGGCGATGGTGTCGTCGACGCCGAAGAGCCGTGCGACGACGGCAATGACGTCGACGGAGACGAGTGCTCGAACATGTGCACGAACATCTACTCGACGCTGTGTTCGCCGTGCGGCGACGACGCGGAATGCGGGCGTGAACAGGACCTCTGTTGGCCCGTGGGATCCGAGGAGTTCTGCACGATCGACTGCACCGACGACCCGTGTCCGGAGCACTTCTCCTGTCTGGGTTCCGCTGACTCGGACGGCGAGGTCTCGATGCAGTGCGTGCCCGACTCGGAGGTCTGCGAGCCGTGTTTCGATCTCGACGAAGACGGCTACGGAGTCGGGCCCGAGTGCGACGGCTACGACTGCGACGAGGAGAATCCGGACATCAACGGCGGCGCGATCGAAGAGTGCGACGGGATCGACAACGACTGCGACGGGGAGATCGACGAGTCGTCGCCCCTTCCGCCGCGGTGGTTCGCCGACGCGGACGAAGATGGCTGGGGGAGCGACTCATCCTTCGTCGACCAATGCGAACCGGACGGGATCTTCGTCGTGGCCGAAGCGGGCGATTGCGATGACGAAGACGCGCTGGTTCATCCCGGCGCGGCCGACCTCTGCAACGGGATCGACGACGACTGCGACGACACCTCGGCCGACGGCGCGCACGACCCCGACGCCGGCATGGCGTGCGATGGCGGCGATGACGACGAGTGCGAATCGGGAACCGTCATGTGCGTCGACGGCGAGCTCATGTGCGTCGAAGAGCCGGGCGACTCGCGAGAGATCTGCGACGGACGTGACAACGACTGCAATCCCGACACTCCGGATGGCGCCGACGACGAACGACTCGGCGAGGCGTGTGACGGTGAAGACAGCGACCTGTGCATCGAGGGCGAGGTGGTATGCGTCGACGGCGCCGTCCTCTGCGATGACCTGAGCGACGACGACGTCGAGGTCTGCGACGAAGTCGACAACGACTGCGACGGCGCGATCGACGAAGAGGCTGTCGACGTGTTGTCGTGGTTCTTCGACCGGGACGGAGATGGCTTCGGAGACGACGTCACCGAGGTGGTCCAGTGCTCGGCTCCCGGTCGCGACTTCGTCAACCTCGGCGGCGATTGCGTGTTGGACGACGGAGACATCCATCCGGAGGCCGACGAGATCTGCGACGGCCTCGACAACAACTGCGATGAGGTGG
>CAZFPM010000123.1:0-17235 GCA_964520965.1 uncultured Myxococcales bacterium | reverse complement strand
CTCGATTGCGATCCCGGCTTCTTCTGCGCCACCGACGGCGTCTGCTACGAGGATCCGCTCGTGTGCCGGTCCGACTGGGATTGCGACCTCGGTTTCTTCTGCGCCGCAGACGGTGCCTGCTACGAAGACACCTCCTATTGCCACTCCGACTGGGACTGTGATCCCGGCTTCTTCTGCGCCACCGACGGCGTCTGCTACGAGGAGACGATCGCTTGCCGGACGGACTGGGATTGCGACAGCAGCGCCCGCTGCGGAGCCGACGGCTACTGCTATCACTGACGCCCTGCCCCAGGCCTGACGGGCCTGCGATCCGGGTCGACGCGGTCGCCGTCCGGCGATCGATTGCCCGGTCGGCTCCTCGGGACCGCGTCAGCGGGGGCGCCAGGACACCTCGGGGGCGCCGGCTGTTGTCCTGAACGTGGCCCGACCCAATCCGCCGCCGAGATCGTCGAAGACCGCCGGCGGGCGGGGGCTGTCCACGGAATCGGCGATGGACCCCCGATCGAGCTCGGCATCCGAGCCGCCGGACAACGCGATTGCGTCGAGGAATTCGTCGCTGACCACCTCCGGCTCGCCGGCAGACGTGCGGCCGTCGTGTGCGTCCGCGAGGCCACCGAGCAACTCGGAGAAGGACACCACGGCCGCGAACGGGTGCGCGGCGTCCGCGCCGAAATAGGCTCCGGCCACGGGAGGATCCAGGCGCTCCTGCCGCAGCTCGGGCGACGGCGGCATCGGAATCTCCGGGACCATCCGATCGGCGTCGCAGTCGCCGCGGAGATGGCCGGCGACGACGACCAGCGAGGCCTCGAGCCAGGCGCTGAACAGAAAGGCGAGCAATCCGACTCCGGCGAGGCCCAAGATCGCCGCCAAGGCTGGCGCGGCGTCGCTCATCAGCCCCTGCAGGAACGACGCGCCGATCACCGCAGCGAGGCCCGTGGCGGTGCCGTGACCGACCAACCAAACGATCGCAAACCGGCTGTAGAGGCGGCCTTCGGCGACGGAGTTCTTCAGGGCCCGGGCGATGGTCCCCAGGGCGTCGGACGGCTCCCACACGAGATGGGCGGCGCAGATCGCCATCTCGCAACGGAAGAGCGCAGACCCGACGACCAGCAGCGCCCCCGCGCCCACGATCCACGTCGCGCCTATCGGCTCGTTCTGTGCCACAATGGCGATCTGCGCGAGACGGCGGACCAGGGGCATCAGCAGCGGAATGCCGGCCAGCACCACGCCGACGTGCAGCAACGACAGCACCGCGAACCCCCTCCACCCGCGCGCGAGGTCGGCGCGAGCGTCCGGCGAGGCGCGAAGAGCGGCCGTACGCATCCGCCCGTAGAGCAGCGCGTCCGCGGCCCCGCGGGCGACGACGACGAGCACCAGGATCGCGAACGCGGCGATGACCGAAGAGGGGACGATCGCGCCCAGGTGTCGCTCGACGAGCAGATCGACGGGATTGGCTTCGCCGAAGAGCCCGCTCCGTTCCGCGGGAGACAGTGCGATGAGCCAGAGCATCACCGCACCGGCGGCCGCCGGGATGATAGCGTCGCCCAGGGTCGCCGCATGGCGCAACACGCGCCAGAAGAACCCCGCTGGCGCCCGCGCCACCGTGTGCGCCCCACATTCGATGTAGGCTCCGACGTCGAGTGGAGCGGGGGCCTCGGGCCAACCCGTCGAGGCGGGAGGTGGCGGGTCGGGGGTTGGAGGCGGCGTTGCCAATCGTGCGCCCGGGCGGATAGTTTCGGTCACCCGCCCCCGTGGATACCCACGACGAGCCCGGAAGTCGATGCCCGACCCTCCCGACGTCCCGACCCGCTTCTCAGCCGATCGCCCACCGGAGGGCGTCGTGCGCCGAGACGAACCGGTCGAGACGTGGCCGACGACGGACGATGGGGACGTGGTCGCGCACCCGGTCGACGGCGGTCACCGGATACGGGTTCGCTTCGCCGGAGCGGCGCGACGCGACTCGGCGCTGCGGGCGACGTCTTCCTGGATCGGGGAGCTCGGTTCCGTCTCGTCTCTCGACGACGACGGCGAGGAGCTGTCGATGGTGCTGGCCGGCGGCGTGGGCTTCGTCGCCCTGGCCTGCTCGGTCCTCGAGCGGGTGGCGACGGCCGTCGATCCGTTCGGCGCGCTCGGGCAGGCAGCCGTCGTGGTGGAGCGCGGGATTCCACAGCAGCCCGCGGCGGACGCGCCAGCGCCCGTGTGGCGTCGGTGGGCGGCGACCGCCACGGGAACCGCGGCCGACGACGAGTCCGTCCGGGAGAGCCCCTCTGAGGCCACCGACGAAGTCGCCGAGCGCGTGCCGGCAACGCCGGAAAACGAAGAAGCGGTCGCTGAGCGCGAGCCGGCAACGCCGGAAGACGAAGACGCGGTCGCCGAGCGCGTGACCCGAAGGAGCGTCTTCGAGACCATCGGCGAGTCGGCCGAACGGACGATGGTGGCGAACAACGCACGATCGGACGAGCTCCCCGCAGCATCGGCTCCGGGTCGATTCGACGTCGCGCTGGTGGACACAGGCCCGGTCCCGGACCGAACCGCCGCCCTTCTCGCCCACGTGCTCGGCGTGCCGGACGCCGAAGCGCAGCGGTGGTGCGGGTCGCTCCCTGCCCGTATCGCCGAAGGGGTCTCCGCGCGGGAAGCCCGCCGCATCGCGGTCGCGGTCGGCGCCGCGAGCGGCTGCACGCTCGAGGTCTCGCCGACGCCCTGAAGCGCCGATCGCCGGCCGACTGACGCAACATCGTGTCGTCTGGGCCGACCACATGTCTCGGCGGTCACCGGACCGTCGACGCTTCTCTCGAACGGAGGATGACATGGGTCGCACGCAAGACCGATTCGCGGACCTGTTGCGCGGGCTCGCGGAACGCATCGACGAGTCCCCCCGCGGGCTCGATGCCCTGCTCGACGATCTCGATCTGGATCTGGACCTCGACTTGGACTGGTGCCCGTATCGCGAGACCGGAGAAGGAGACTCGCACTGCACGGGATCCGGAGATGGACGGTGCACCGACCGCCGGACCGGCGACTGGCGGAGCTGGTACGGGGAGACGGAGATCGGCTCCGGATTGAGCCATGAGGTCGGGCGCGCGATGTGGGACGACATCCACGAGGCGAGCATGATGCACGCCGTCACCCTGACCCGGATCGCGCGTCGCTACGGCTTCGGCGGAGACGACGGCTGATACCAGGGTTCATCGCTTCCATCGTACGATACGTCGGGGAAACGCGGTTGCGGCCGGACGGTTTGCGTCCATGTTGGGCGAGGGCCGTTGCCTGCGACGTTCGTCGGCGACGCTCTTCCCGACGGAGGCCCGATGCTCGGCAAGCTCTTTCTCCTCTTCACGCTGACGACGACCGTCGAGCTCTACCTGCTGGTGCAGCTCGGGGCCCGGATGGGTGTGTTCTGGACACTGATGCTGATCCTGGCCACCGGGGCAATGGGGGCCTGGCTCGCGAAGCGCGAGGGGCTGCGGGCGCTCGGTCGTATACAGGCCGAGGTGGCCCGCGGGCAGCTTCCCGGCGATTCGCTGCTCGATGGATTGTGCGTGCTGATCGCCGGCGCGTTCCTCCTCACGCCGGGCGTGCTGACCGACGTCGCGGGGTTCCTCCTGCTGATCCCGGCAGCCCGCATTCCCCTGAAGGCCGCCCTGGTCCGCCGACTGGAGCGGTCGATCCGTGAGGGTATCGCGAGCGGTACCGTGACCTACGTCCAGTCGGGCCCCGGGGGTATCTCGGCGGTCGGCGGGAACGGGTGGCCGAGCCCGACAGGTTCGCCGCGGACCGGCGCAAAGCCGGTGCATTCGCCGTTTCGCTCGGCGGGTGTGGACAGCGAGGTGATCGACGTCACCGACCCCTGACTCGTGCGACGAGGGACTACTTCGGGACCTTCGCCCAATCGGCGAGGAACTTCTGGATGCCGATGTCGGTGAGCGGGTGGCTGGCGAGTTGCGCAATGACCTTGAAGGGGATCGTGGCGACGTGTGCCCCCATCATGGCCGCATCGACCACGTGTGTGGGGTTGCGGACGGACGCGACGAGCACCTCGGTGTGCAGGTCTTCGTAGTTCGCGAAGATCTGCACGCACTGGGAGATCAGCTGCATGCCGACGTGGCCGACGTCGTCGAGACGACCGACGAACGGCGAGACGTAGGTGGCCCCGGCCTTGGCGGCGAGCAGTGCCTGCACCGGCGAGAAACAGAGCGTGACGTTGGTCTTGATCGCGTCGTCTGTCAGCGCCTTGCACGCCTTCAGGCCGTCGGTCGTCAGCGGCAGCTTGACGACGATGTTGTCGTGGATCGCCGCCAGATCGCGCCCTTCGACGATCAGATCTTCGGCTTTGTCGCTCACCGCCTCTGCGGAGATCGGGCCATCGACGACCTCGCAGATGTCCGAGATGACCTGCTCGAACGTCCGGCCCGTCTTCGCGACCAGGCTCGGGTTCGTGGTCACGCCGTCGACGACGCCCATGGCGTACGCCTCTCGAATCTCGCCGATGTCCGCGCTATCGATGAAGAACTTCATCGGGTGCCGCTCCAATGTGGGTGACGCAACGGAACCTGCGTAGCAAAGCCGTTGTCCCACGGCAACGCGGGTAGCCGGTGCCGCCCGCCCCATACCGCATGACCCACGACCCCGAAATCGGCCGCATGATCCGGGAGCCGGCGCGCGCGCGTGCCCTCGCTGCGGCGGTGCTCCTGGTGTCTGCGCTCGCCGCTGCCGCCTGCGGCGGCGCGACGGATCGCGGCGAGCGGGCATTGGCCCGTGGGGAGCTCGAGATGGCAGAGGCGCACGCCCGGCGCGTCCTCGCCGAAGACCCCGCGGACCGCGAGGCCGCGTTGCTCCTGACCGACGTCTTCCTCGCTACCGCGCGCTGGCCACAGGCGGCGGAGGTGCTCGCCGGGTTCGAGGCGCAGGGAGATCGCCCTGCCGACGATGTCGCCCGGCGCGTCCTCCGACTTGCCGAAGCGACCGGAGACGACCAGGCCTGGGCCGACGCGTGGATCGCGACGTTCGCAACCCACGGCGGTGCGCTGGCGGCGCCCACGGATTTGGCGGTGGCGACTCGCGTCGTGCGGCGCATCGTGCGCCGCGACCTTGCCGCGGCGATGATCCTCGCCCGAGGAATGCTCGCCGCGGACGGTGACGGATTGGCGCGCTCGGCCGTCGAGGGCGAAGTGGACGGTTACCTCTACACGATGTCCGATCGGGGACAGGCGCGGGAGTCGGCCACCGTGCGGGTCGCGCTCGAAGGTCTGCTCGGCGAGTGCTTCGTCCTCGACAAGCACGCCGTGATCGCGGACCTCGTGGCGGGCGACTCCCAGGCCGCGGAGCGGTTCGCAGCGCTCGTGGAGGGCGATCCCGACGCGATGAGCGGGCTGGCGGTGGAGTTCGTGGCCCGCGGCGCCCACGCGGCAGCCGTAGCGGCGTTCCGAATCGTCGCGACCCGCAGTCCGGGGCGAGCGGCGGCGGCGTACCGGGCGGCCGCGGAGGCAGCGTACATCGTCGGAGACCGTGACGAAGCCCGGCGGCTGCTGGAGCTGTCGGTCGCGGACCCGCTCACGGCCCCCGAGGCGATGGACGCGGCGCACCGGGTCGCCGTCGCGCGCTACGATGCCGGGCACCGCTTCGCTTTTGCCCAGCGCGCGGCCGACGGCGCTTGCGCCGGGGCGGACCCGGCCGCCGTCACCTCGGCCGTGCTGATCCTGGCCCAGGCAGACCTGGAGGACGGCGACAGCGACGCGGCGGCGGCGCTGGCCGAGGCGCACGCGTCCAGCGGTTGCGGAGACGCAGGGCTGAACGCACGGACCGGGTTCCTGCTCGCCGCGAGTGAGCATCCGGGGCTGGCAGAGCCCTTCCTGCTGGCCGCCCTGCTCGCCCGCCCCACGGAGCTCGACCTGCTGACCGCCTACCTGGACGCCGCGGCCGAGTCCTGGGACCCCATCCGGGTCTCGACGGCCGTCGACGCCCACACCGCGGCCCTGCACGCTGGCGGGACCGAGTACGGTGCGGAGCGCTACCTGGCGACCCTGCAGACGCTTCGGCGGCACCGACTGCACGGCGCCGCGATCGCTCTGCTCGGCCCGCGAGTCGAAGCCGATCCGTCCGACTTCTCCCTGGCCGCGCCCTACGCGGAGTTGGCTCTGGCCCTCGGACAGGGCGAGGTCGCGGATCGGACCCTGTCGCGATTTGTCGAGGCGTCGGACGAACCCCTCCGAGCCAGGCTCGTCGCCGGGCGCTGGCTGGCCGCGCACGGCGAGCAGGACCGCGCGATTGCGTGGCTGCGAGCACTGGCGACGGATCCGGGGGCTCGAGCCATGCCGACTCTCGACGGAGCCGACGACACCGTGGCCGCCGCGGCGTGGCGGGTCGCCCTCGGGACGGCACCGCTCGACTACGACCGGATCGACGAGACCCTCGAGCTGCTACGCGCTTTCATCGAAGCGTCCGGCCCCGACGCCCCGGACACCTGGGCGGCGGTGTGGGAGAGGCCGGCGATCGTCGATGCGTTGCCGGCGTGGGAGCTGGTCGAGTTGGGCGAGCAATCCGTCGCGGCAGGCTATGCGCCGGCCGAGGTCCACGTCGCGTTGGGGAGGAGCTACCTCGGCACCGGGGATCGGGTCGCGGCCAGCGAAGCGTTCGCGACGGCCGCCCTGGCCGATCCGCCGCGGGTCGCAGCGCTCGCTACGGAACTCGAGGCCCGCAACGCGGACGATGTCGCTCTGGCGATGTGGTCGGCGTACGCGGACCGCTTCGGGGAGGGTCGGCGCGTTCTCCTCGCCCTCGCAGAGACCCACGGTCGCGAGGCGACGCGGGTGGAGGATCCCGAGCTTCGTAGGCGGCACCTCGCTGGTGCGCACCGGGCGCTCCGCCGCTTTTTCGAGGGGGGACACGATCCGGCGACCGTGTCGATCGCGGCGTTGCGCCGAGCCGAGCTCTACGCGCTCGCCGCAGAGCTGGCCCTGGCCCGCCTCGAGCCGGGAGACGCCGACGACCGACTCTCGATCGTGCGCGATCTGGCGTCGTCCGGGGCCGCGGATGAGATCCTCGTGGCCACGCTGGCGGATGCACCCGCCAAAGCGGAGCTTCAGAACATAGGTGACACCTGGCGGCACCTCGCGGACGAGGGGTACTTCGAAATCGCCGCCGATCTCGTGGAGACGCAGCTTACACGGAGCGCGAGCGACCCCGTAGCCTGGGAGTCCCTGGCGGACTCGGCAGCGAGCGTCGTGCGACGCACCGGCGACCATGCCCGCTACCGACGCTTCGTCGAGCGCACGTTCGCCCAGCCGGCCGAGCTGCTGGCCACCCCATTCTCGGTCGTCCCGGATCGGTACGTGGACGTTCCCGACCGGCAAGCGCGGGCCGGCGCGCTCTATCGGAAGGCCGGCCGGCTCTTCTTGGACGGTGGGATCTGGGACGCCGCCGAAGAGTCGTTCATGCGCGCGATCGACCTCGAGGCCGCCAGCTCGATGATGCTCGCACCGCGGGCCCTGACGGCAGCGCTGCGGGCGCGCGGGGGCACCTTCGGCGAAACCGACCTGGACGAGTTCGTCGGGAGGGCCGGCGGCGAGGTCACGACGTGGCGCGTGGTGGCCTTCTCGCTCGAGGAGCTGGAACGTTACTCGCTCGCGTCGACCGCGTGGGCGCGGGTCCTGGAGATGGCGCCCGATGACTGGGCGGCACGCACCCGGCTGGGGGCGGTGCGGTGCGCGCTCGGGCAAGGCGACGACGGGTTGGCCGAGTATAGGGCGGCCATCGAGATCGCTCGGGCAGCCGTCGAGCCAAACGCGCTGCCCGACACCGTGCTGCAGGCGGTGACCGGGCTGGAGGCCATCGGTCGACACGGCGACGCACTGGTCCTGCTCGAGGCGTCGCTCACCGGCTCGGCCCCCGACGCGCGCCTGGTCCTGGCGCTCGCCCAACGTGAGCTGGAGGCCGGCGACACGGCTCGCGCGCTGCGGCGACTCAGCGGCGCGGGACGTTCGTTGCCCCCGGGCGACGTGGTCGACGTGCTCGCGCGGGCCGGCGCATGGACAGAGGCCCTCGACCGCATCGAGCGAGAGCTCGCGACGGGCAGTCCCGGTGCGATGGCGCGACCGATGTTGGCCTACGACGAGGCCATCGCCGCCCGGCGGGGACCCGTCGTCCGCGCGGAGTGGATGCGGGCGGCAGCCTCGGCGCGGCGGCCGGATCCTGCGGACCCGGATTACGGCACCGCGATCGCGCTGGCGGTCAGCGGGCATGGCCCGGAGGCGACCCGCGCGTTGCGCTCCGCGATCCGGAACGGCCCGGAGTGGACCGGTGCGCTCGACGACCGTGGGCTCCCCCTCCGAATCGCCGGGCACCGGCTGCTCGGCGCGTACTACGCACGTGCAGGCGTCGGCGACCTTCGCGACGATGCGTTCGCCACGTATCTACGCCTGCTCGCCGAAGACCTCTCGGGAAGCATCGCCGACGTCGACCTGCTCGTCGCGGAGCTGGTCCGGGCGGGATCTTCAGACGCGATCGTGGCGTTGTTCGAGCCTTGGATCGACCAGCCGGGCCCGATCGCGGCGTTGGCGGTGGAGACGTTCGCCCGGTGGCTTCGCGCCGACGGTCGGCTGGACGAGGCGCTGGCCCTGCTCCGGCGACACGGCTTGCCGGGGATCGGGGCCGGCACGTGGGTCGCCGAGCTGTCGCTCGCGGCGCGCGTCCACGAGTCGGGGGTCGGCCGGTCACTGGTTTCCCTGGCCGTTGCCGGAGCCGCCCCGGAGGCCAACGAGGTGGCGGCGGCGTTGGCGTCGCGAGGTGCGCTCCCCGGGACGCGAGTGTTGGCGGTCGCCGCGGCGACCGACGACGAAACCGCGGCGGCGGCAATCGCCTCGGTGGCGCAGGAGGCGGTCGCGGGCCACCCCGCATCGACCCTACCGCTGTGCGACGCGATGGCGACGAGCGGCCTGCTGGACGCGGCTGCGCGCTGTCTCGCCGACGTCGGCGGCCCCCTGCGGGTGCGTACAGAGGTCTTCGCGCAGTCTCTGTCTCTCGGGCTTCGTTCCGGACTCCCCTCGGCGTCGGTCGCCCCGCGCGGGGCGGTCCCGACGACGGTCGCAAACCTGGCGGAGGCAGCGTATCGCTACGATGTCGCCGCCGACGTGTTGGCGCAGGGGCGGCGGGCGTATCCGTCGCCGGAGGTTCTGCCCCTCGCCGCGGCGATCGCGAGTTACCACGCCGGCCGCATCGACGACGTCCGGTCGCTCGTGGACGAGATGCTACCGGACCAGACCCGCCCGGCGGCTTTCGTCCGCAGGATCGGAGGCGCGGTGCATCCGACGCTCGACGGGGGCCTGCGTGTGGAGCTTGCCGAGATCGCCGCCCAGCAGGCTCCAGGGCGCATGGACCTTGCCGTCGAGCTGGCTATCGCACGGGCAAATAGCGGCGACGGGTCCGGTGCGGCAGCCGACCTCCACGCGCTCTCGACCCGGACCGGTTGTGACCGGGCCGCGCTGGGCGAGATTGCCGAACGCATCGACGAGGCCGGGCTGGACGAGCACGTGTGGGCCGTCGCGGAGATCGCCGACACGTGCGCCGACGGACTGCCATCCGATGGGCTGCTGCGCGCGGGCGGCGCAGCGGCCCGGCGGGGGGCCGACGCCGACGCGGAGTCGTATTTCGCGCGGGCCGTGGCGCGGGCACCCGACCCGCACGAGGCCCGGGTCTCGATCGCCGCGCTCTGGCTCGACGCCGGAGAGTATCATCGGGCGATCGCCGCGGCGACCGCAGCGCTGGCCGTGCGCGCCGACATCCGCGCGTTGGCCTCTCGGGCCACGGCCCGCGCCCGGCTCGGAGAGGTCGCCGACACGATGATGGATCTCGAAGCGCTGGTCGCGTCGCGTGCCGACCTGTTGACGGTGCTGCCTCCGATCATGGCGGCCCTTCTCGCTGCCGACGAGGAGGCCGCGGCGGCAGATCTCGCGCGTCGCTTGTCGGGCGTGCCCGGCGCGGCCTGGTTGTGGAACGCGCAGCATCGGAGGGGCCTGGATGTCGCGCTCGCGGTCTTTGCTGACGGGAGCCCGGCCGCCGGCTTGCGTTTCCTGGAGGCGGAGCACGCCGAGGTGTTGGCGTATCCGGAGCTGGCTCTGGCGGTCGTGCCCGTCGCGGGGCTCCACGAGGCGGCCGGTCAGATCGACGCAGCCGAGCAGGTCTACCGGCGCGGTCTGGAGGACGACCCGACCAACCCGGTCTTCCTCAACAACCTCGCCTACCTGCTCGCCGAGCACGGCCTGCGCCTGGAGGAGGCCGAGCGCCTGGTGCGGGCAGCCATGGCGAACGAAGGCAGCCCCCGCCCGACAACGCTCGACACGCTGGGTTGGGTGCAGCTCCGCCGCGGCGACCTCCGGGCGGCCCGCGAGACGCTCGCGATGGCGTTGCGCCTGCTCCCCTCCGCGGTGACGGCCGACGTATCGGAGCGGTCGTTCGACCCACGGGGTGAGCACGGTCGTGTCCTGATGGAGCACCTGCAAGCGATTGACGCGGCGCTCGCCGCCGCGGGTGCGTCGGACACGGGCGATGGCGGTCGACGCGGCCGCCGAGGGCGGAGAAGCGAGGGAAGGCGTTCACGCCGACGGTGATCGCCGGAGACGTGCGCTCGAGCGGGTTCCGCCCGGTCAAAAAGCTGGCTGCCCCCCTCCCGCGAACGGGAGAGGGGCAACACCCGCGCCGAGGACAGCGCGGGGCCGTTCGCCTCAGCCTCGACGGACGCCCCGGCAATGACGCCGCCGAGTCCATGTGAGGGCGAACAACAACAGTCCGGCCCACCCGGCCGAAGCGTAGCCGCGCCCGGAGACGCTGCTACATCCGAAGCGCCCGGACTCCTGGCGTCCGGGGCTCTCATTGGTGACGGGAGCCTCGACCGCTGGCTGGTCGGACGCGGCCAACCACCGCGACTCGACACAGGCGCCCTGCACACACACCGCGTCGGCGATGCAATCCAGGTCGTGGTCACAGGCCACCACGCAAGTCTCGTCCTCGCAATCGGCCTCCTCGGTGAGGGCGGCGACGCATCGGTACTCGAGGTCGAACTCGGCGAACACACAGACCTGGGTCGGTCCGCAGGAGCGCTCGTCGACTTCGCCGTCGCAGTCGTTGTCCACCCCGTCGCAGGACTCGAGGCCACCGACGAAGCGCGCATCCGCGTATGTGTCGGCCGCGGCCGAGCACGCGGGCACGTGGTCCGCGAGGTTCTCGAGGTGCCCGAAGAGGTCGCGTGTTTCGTTGTACTCGGTGCCGAAACAATGCGTGAAGGTGACCGTCTCGCCAGCGCCGACAGCGGCCGACAGCGGAGTCGGGTCGGTGACCCGCGGTCCGGTGCTGGTGTCGAAGCGGAAGTCGACGATCACATCCGTCGGTACGGTGAACGCGCTGGGATTCTCGACCTGGAACTCGACGGCGAGCGCCCCCTCACAGGCCAGGCCGGCGTAATCGTTGTCGCACGCCTCGACACCGACGTCTGCCGTGGTGCGGACGTCAAGGATGTGGACGGATACGGCCGCGAAGCCATCGTCGATGTCCCCATCGCAGTCGTTGTCGATGCCGTCGCACACCTCCGGAGCGCCGGGGTGGACGTCGTCTCGGGAGTCGTCGCAATCGGTCGAGTCGTCGACGTACCCGGGCGGCGCAGCGCAGGCCGAGATGGTCGAGCCGGCGGCACCATAGCCGTCACTGTCGCCGTCACGGTAGAAGGTCTCGCTCCCACCGGTTTCGTCGATTTCGCCGTCGCAGTCGTTGTCCAGACCGTCGCAGATCTCCTCGGCGGCCGGGTTGACTGCGGCACGGGTGTCGTCGCAATCGGTGTTGTCGAGCACCCAACCGGGCTCCGGTGCACAGAGGATGCGTTGGACGTCGATGTCGCCGAACGAGTCGCCGTCCGCGTCGGCGTAGAAGGTGGGGCCAGCGACCGGGTCGATGTCGACGCGACCATCGCAGTCGTTGTCGATGCCGTCACAGACCTCGTCGGGCTCGGGCCCGCAGAAGCCGCAACGGTTCTCCAACCCTTCGTCGGTGGCTCCGTCGCAGTCGTTGTCGAGCTCGTCACAAGTGACTTCGGGATCCTCGAACATCGGCGGCAGTTCGCATCCGGAGGGTCCGGTCACGGCGAAAGTACAGACCCCCACACAACCCGCCGCCAGCTCGTCACAGCAGGGCGCGCCGTAGGTCTCGACGTTCAACACGAGCGGGACCGAGGGGGCGCCGTCGCCGTTCTGGAAGGTCAGGCGGTAGTAATAGACCGTGCCCGCGTCGAGCCCACCGTCCAACAGGTTGCCGCACTGGGAGAGATCTGATGCGTAGCCGCGCTCGGTGCCGCTGGCCGTCGGGTCCGTCGGGAAGTCGGCCAACATCGCGGTCGAGGGGTGCGCCGGATCGAAGCCCGGGTCTGCCGACCGCTCCACGCGCGAGCCGGTGATGCCGGCGCTCCAATTGTTCTGGGGCCGACACCAGTTGATGAGGACCGATTCGTTGGTCACACCGAGGATCCGCATGTCTGCGTTCACCTCGGTCGGGTTGTTGACGAGCGTGTAGTAGATGACCGGGTCAGACGGTGACGACCGCGTCCACTCGACATCTTCGTCGTCGAAGTAGGCGGTCCGCACCGAACGCGTGATCGGCACGTTGGAGATGTGATTGGTCTCGACACACGCCGGGAAGGGTTCCTCGCCCGAGTAGAGCTGCCCCTTGTGGATCGAGGTGGTGGAGTCGAGCAGGCAGCGGATGTTGTCGCCGTCATCGACGAACTCCCACCGGGTCTCCGGCCAGCTATCGTCGGTGATCTGCCAGCTGATGGCGTAGTTCGGCGCATCCTGGTCGATGATCCAGCGGTCGTCGACGTCGAGATCGGCCGGTTGGTAGATCTGGGGGCAGCGCCACAGCTGGACAGCATGGAGCGTCGGCGACTCGCCGATCGGCGACGAGTAGAGGGTGACCTCGACCTCGACGAACTGCCCGTCGAAGCCATCTCGACCCAGGGGCGAGGGCGTCGTTCGATAGGCGGGGGACCAGGCCTCCCAGACAGGGTCTCCGGTCTCCGGGTCGGGATCGGCGACCCGGACGCGGACCTGGACGACGGTGTCCTCGGGGGTGACGGTATCCCAGCTCACGTAGTCGAACACACAGGGCATATCCGTGCAGTCGTACACGCGGCTCCACACGCCCTGAGGCGCCGTGAAGTTCCGGAGCTGGAACCCGGTCATATCCGAGTAGCTGTACGGGTAGCCGATGGTAGAGACGGAGTAGACCATGTTCCCGTCGGTGTCGAACGCGTTGGCGCGTCTGCCGTTGCGGGACACGGCCCAGGCGTGGCCCTCGTCGGAGATGCCGACTCCGATCGGCGTGGTGGCCGTCGGGTACGCCCCCTGCCAGCTCTGCGTGCTCGGATCGAACTGCAAGAGCCGATGCGATCCGGACGATGCGAGCCAGACCATGCCTTGGGCGTCGACCGCGACCCCTCGTGTGTATGTGGCCGAGGGGTTCGTGAAGACGGTGATGTCGGCCTGCACGGATCGGTAGTCGACCTCTCCGGTGACCGGATCGGTGTGGTCCCAGACGCTCTGGTCATAGGTCTCGCGATCCAGGTAGCCGAGGCCACCGCAGCTCCAGTTGCCGAACCACACGTTCATGTCGCCATCGACTGCGATGCCGTACGGCCTCAGGCAGCGGGACGCCGTGTTGAACTGGCCACAGAGCTCGTCGGTGGCCGTGTCGAAGCAGACGATGCCGGCGCTGCTGTTGATCGTCGCGATCCAGATCTTCCCTTCGAGATCGATCGCCAGGCCGTAGGTCGGGTAGCTGGAGCCGCCGGGCCAGCCGACCCGGTGACGCTCGAGGATCGCGCCGGTCTCGTTGTCGATCTTGACCAGCTCGCGCGCGTTGTAGAGGCCGACCCAGACGTTGTTCTCGGCGTCGATGGCCAACCCGCGGGGCACGGAGTTGTAACCGAGGTTGACGGTGAACGCGACGCACTCGTTACACATCACCCGGTTGTCGTCCGGGCAGGTGCAGTCGGCCAGGATCTTGGTCACGGATCCGGTCGCGCGGAAGGCGCGGTTGGCCACCCAGACGTTGTAGTTCAGGTCGACCGCCGTACGGCTGGCGTCCTTGCCGGCCGGGTACGTGGCGGTCCGCAGTCCCTGGCTCGTGTCGATGCGTTCGACGCGGTAGCTCGACGCGAGCCAGAGGTCGGAGGTCATGACCACATCGCCCTCGAGGGTGAGGCCGTCGGTGATCGCCAGGCCGTCGGGAAGATCGCCGCCGAGCTCCGGATCGAACTCGGTGATCTGGAGCACCGACTCGCACTCTAACAGGTTTGTCATATCCCTGTTGTCGAAGTAGCGGGCCTCGACGCCCGTGCCGGTGCCCGTGCGCACCGGGTAGAGCTGACTCGACGGGATCGCGTGGAAGGCGTCGTCCGGGGCGCCCGTCACCATCATCCACTCGGTGTTGCACGCCGCGCTGCCGCCGTTGTCACCGTACTCGATCCGGATCGGCAGCCGGTCGCCACCGGAGAGCGAGGCCTCGAACTCGGTCTGCCATACATCGGTTCCGGCCCGGGCCCATTCGTCGACGCGCGACACGGGCGCACCGGCCGAATCGCCGAGCCACATCCGGTAGCGACCGTTGCAGGTCACGCGGAACCGGTGGTTCCCGGTGAAGAAGGGCTCGAGGAAACCGGTCAGGCGCTGGGCGGAATCAGCTGCGACACCCGGATGCGGGGGATCGACACCCCAGTCGAATCCGAGAACGGGCTCGACGACTTCGTGCTGCGGTTCTGCATTGGCGTCGAGGTCGGCCGCGGTTGCGTAGTAGCGACCGTGAAGCCCGTTGCCGTCGCCGCGAGCAGACCACACACTCGCCGGAGGATATTGCTTGCCGATGCCCGGCCCGTCGTACTTCAGAAGGATGGTCGCGCCGCCACCGGCCTCGTAGTACTCCATGACGACCCGATAGGCGCGTCCGGCGACCAGGCCGAGCGCGTCGCCCTTGCGCTCGCGCGGACTGTGGTCGCTCCAGTCGTCGACGATCAGGTCGCCGTCGAACCAGAGGCGCACGCCATCGTCAGAAGTCGTGTAGAAGTGATAGTCGCCGCTCACCGTGGGACGGAAATAGCCGAACCACCGAATGGAGAACGTGTTCGATCCCATCGAGGGATGCGGGCGACCTCGACCCCAGTTGAAGTTGATGACCGGGTCGATCCGCGTGAACCGCCACGAGCGGAACCGGGTCCGGTCGTAGTAGTTGCCGACGAGTCCGTTCGGAAGGTCCTCGAGCCGGAGCTCCTCGGCCACAGTCTCGAGATCACCGTCGACTACCGGGGTGTCTTCCAGAGGCTCCGAGCATGCCCCGAGCGCGAGCGCCGCAAAGAGTAGGAACGTCGAGAGCGAGCGTTCGTGGTTTCGATTGGCAGCCATGGCGCTACTCCTCGCAGGTGCCCTCAGAGGCACGGGTCGATACACGTTACGGTCTCGGCGGAGGTACAACTCCAGACCCCGCAGACGCCACAGGCGTCGCCGGGCTCACCTCGGAGGTCTTCGCAGCCGAGACAGGCGTTGAAACGGTCGGCGACGCTGCACTGCGGCCCCTCTTCCGTGCACTCGATCGCGCCGGTCTCGTCGCAGGCGACGCAGGCGTCGCCCTCTTCGAGGTCGCTGAAGAGTTCGGGCGGCTCGCAGCTGTCGCACGCATAGACGATGCCGGGAATACAAATCGTGGAGTTACCCTCGATGTCCCGCGCATCACACAGATACTGTCCGCAATGTTCACAGGGGTCGAAGACGTGCTGCCCTTCTGGGAGCGGCTCGCAGCCGCCGCACTCGTTGACCGGGGTGCCGAGGCACTCGACCCCGCCCTCCCCGTCGCACGCCCACACATTGCCCTCGCACGGTCCACAGCCGTCACCGAGGGTCACGCCGACATCGCCGCAAGAGCCGCACTCGTTCAGGCCGGGGTCCTCGCAATCGACGGCCTCGCCGTCGTCGGTACAGACCCACGTGCCGCAGTCGCCGCAGTCGAACCCCGGTTGGGCCTCGAGCTCGGCGCAGGTGCCACAGGCGTTGGCTCCTTCGGGCACACACTCCAAGCGGTCGGGATCGAGACAGGCCCAGACGTGGCATTCGTCTTCGCACGACTCGCCGGGCGTGCCGGCCTCGTCGAGCTCGGCGCAGCCGCCGCAGATGTTGGCCTCGCCCTCGATGCACACGGTCTCGGTGCCACCGTCGCAGGTGAAGAGGCCGCAGGTCCCGCACTCGGTGCCGGGCTCGGGGGTCTCGAGGAAACCACACCCGCCACACGCGTTGACGAACTCGTCCGTGCAGCTCGGTACGCCGCCGAGGCAGGTCCAGGCGCCACCGCAACCGCAGTCTTCGCCGAGTTCCCAGCCGAGGGGCATCGTCAGGCAGCTGCCGCACTCGTTGACGCCGTTGTCGACGCACGAGATCGTGTTCTCGTCGGTGCACTGCATCCGGCCGCACTCCTCGCATCGCGACCCCACGGGGCGGAACCCGCTGAGATCGTCGCAACCGCCGCACTCGTTGGGAGGGTCGCCGCCGACGCAGACGACCGCATTCTCTCCGTCGCATTCCCAGGCGCCACCACAGCCGCAGGTCTCGCCCGGGATGCCTTCGAGGAAGACGCAGCCGCCGCACGGGTTGAACGAGCGCGGGTCGGAGCAGGCGGTCTCGGAATCGGACAGGCACTCCCAGACGCCACAATCAGAGCAGGCCGAGCCGGGCTGCTCGCCTCCGATCAACGGATCACAACCGCCACAGCCGTTTCCGGTGGCTTCGCCGATGCATCGCAGACTCTCTCCGTCCTCGCTGCAGGCGAGCGCACCAGCCCCGCACTCGTCGGAGCAGTCGTCGCCAACGTCGCCGTCGAGCTCGCTGCAGCCGCCGCAGGCGTTGCCGGCCGTTGCCTCCACGCAGCGTGCCTCGGTGCCCACACAGGCGACGATACCGTCGTCGCAGGCGCCGCAGCTGTCGCCAGGCTCGCCGGCGACACCACCACAACCGCCGCAGGCGTCGAGGGGCGTCGGCCCGTCGCAGTTCACCGCGTCGGGGCCGTCGCACTGCCAGACACCGTCGCCGCAGTCGCCGCAACGGGACCCGGGGTTGTTGACGAGGATGCCCTCGCCACCGCAGAGGTTGCACGTCGCGCAGAACTGGCACGTGGCGTCGCCGATCTCCGTGTCACACAGGTATTGTCCGGGCTCATCCC
>CAZFPM010000122.1:0-17245 GCA_964520965.1 uncultured Myxococcales bacterium | reverse complement strand
TCAGGCCGCATCCCGGTAGTAGAACTTCAGGATCCCGCCGAGCCGCTCCCGACATGGCGATGATCGCCGACCCGTCGACCGCCGACTGCACGTTCACCAACCCCCGCACGATGTTCCGCGAGCTGGGCGCCTACGACGTCTGGGACGTGAGCTTCGTCTCGTGGGAGGTCAACGAGGGGGTGCTCACACCCATCCGGATCCGCGGCTTCGCGTCCAAGCCGGCCAGCGCCGGCCACGGCATCCCCGGCATCGTCAACGTGCACGGACTCGGCGGGGCCGCCGAGCCGTCGAATGCGCTCGGGCCTGCCGCTCTGCTCGGGTACTTCGCTATCGCCGTCACCGGCCCGGGCGGCGGCACCGATGATCCGGCGACGCGATCGGAGGGGCGGCCGGCGAGCTATGACGACGGCTACCGGATCTTCGACACGGTCACGGACCCGCGCGGCAGCTGGCTCTGGGGCCACACCGTCGCCGCGATGCGCGCGCTGACCTGCCTGGCGACTCGCGACGAGGTCGACCCGACGCGACTCGGCATGACCGGGTTCTCCGGCGGGGCGATCGCCACCCTGATCGCCTCCTCGGTCGACGAACGGGTCGCGGCCGCCGTGCCGTTGAGCGGAACCGGCGCCTGGGCGCGCTCGGTCGAGGCGTCGGCGTCGTGGTTCCACGCGCTCCTGACCGAGGCCGGACTCGATACCAGCTCGCCGGAGTGGGCGACGTTGTTGGCCGAGATCGATCCCCTGCACCGGGTCGGCCGAGCGTCCGCCCACGTCATGATGGTCAATGGAACCACCGACGAGTTCTTCCCCCTGAGCTCTCACGTCGACACGTTCCTGGCGTTGAACCTCGCGGTCGAGCGCCGAACTTCGCTGGTCGGGAACTTCGACCACGGCTGTTACCTGCTCACGGGCGGCGAATCCTCCGATGCGATCGCCGAGCGCGCGACCTGGCACGGCGAGGGGGCGCAACGCTTGTGGTTCCACCACTTCTTCGGCACCGACCCCCGCTACGCCCGGTTGCCGGCGCAACCAACCGTCACGGTGACCGACGCCGGTGGCTTCAGCCTGGTCGCCGTGGTGGCGGATCCCGGCGCCGGCGGCATCTCCGTGGAGCGCGTGCGGTTCTGGTGGAGCGGCGACTCGGCGCTCACGTTCTTGAACGTCGAGCTCGACGCACAGGGCGGCGGCCTCTACGGCGAGGTCGTGTTGATCCCCTTCGACCCGACCGAGATCTGGTTCGCGGACGTCGAGTACCGCACCTCCGGGATCTTCCCGGAGCGCTTCTCGCTGAGCACAGTGCCGCATCTGCCGCCCGGCCACGTGCCGGCAGCACGCGGGATCACGAGCTGCCTCCCGTGACCCGGCCCGAGTAGACCGGCTCTGCGAGCCGGGGGCGAGATTGGATCTCGCCCTTGATGGCGGATGGCCAGGACTTTGCGATCCCCCTGCTTCGGCGGCCGGATTGACTTGCGCGAGCCGACACCTACGTGATATTCGCCCTCGCGCATCGATCGACCCGACGCACGAGAAGTATGAGCCAGTCTACAGAGCACGGCATTCCGGACGACCTGATCGTCATCGTCTACAGCGGCGCGATGGTGGCGTTGATCGCCGTCGCAGTCGGGCTGGCGATTCTCGCGAAGACCTGGACGAACCAGGCCGAGCCGAACGTGCGGGCGGTCGCCGAGCCGGTGCCCGTCGAAGTGCACCACTGACCGCCGATTTCGTGGATCCGGTGTCAGGGCTAACGAGCCCGCTCGTCTTCGCGCTGTCTGGCTGCGCCCACCTCGTCGCGCCTATCGCCGAGCGCTGTGGCGGAGATCCAGGCGCGTTCGAGTACCGGCACTTCCCGGACGGTGAATCGTACCTGCGGTGCACCTCCGACGTGCGGGGTCGGCGGGTCGTACTCGCCGCTTCTCTCGACCGGCCCGACGAGCGACTCGTCCCGGCCCTGCTCGCCGCGGCGACCCTCCGTGATCTCGGCGCGACCAGCGTCGGCCTGGTCGCCCCGTACCTCCCCTACATGCGACAGGACCAGCGGTTCCGTGACGGAGAAGCCGTGTCTTCGCGCTACGTGGGGCGGCTGATCGAGCGTGACTTCGACTGGCTCGTCACCGTCGATCCGCACCTTCATCGCGTCGGCACGCTCGGCGAGATCTTCGAGATCCCGACCCGGGCCGTGTCATCCGCCCCGTGCGTCGCCGAGTGGGTGGCGGCCCACGTCGACGCCCCCCTCCTGGTCGGACCCGACGAGGAGAGCGGACAGTGGGTTCGCGCGGTCGCGGAGCGCCTGGACGCACCCTTCGTGGTCATGGAGAAGGAACGCCATGGCGACCGCGACGTAGAGGTGCACGCCCCCGACGCGCTCCGCGGTAACGGCCACCAGGCCGTGGTGCTCGACGACATCGTCTCCAGCGGCGCCACCGTCGTCGAGGCCATCCACCAGCTCGCTCGGGTGGGCATCGCCGACCCGGCCTGCGTCTGCATCCATGCGCTCTTCGGCGACGGCGCCATGGAGCTGCTCGCCGAGGCCACGAGCGGGCCCGTCGTCTCCTGCGACACCGTGGCCCACTCGTCGAACGCCATCCCGGTCGCCCCCGTCATCGCCGCGGCCGTCGCCGAGCTCGTCTGATCCGGGCCTTCATCGAGAGGGCCCACACGACGCGATGACCGGGTGTGATCCAACGGGCGGTGGGCCTCCGCGGATTGTCCGGCAGGACGGCGCCCCGTAGTGTAAAGTGCTGTCGCTCCGGATTCGCCGCCCCCTGCGGCTTGCTTCGAGATGGTCCAATGGCCGACGACCCGCAGTACGACTTCGTGATCATCGGTTCGGGTTTCGGCGGCAGCGTGTCCGCCCACCGCCTGACCCAGAAGGGGTACTCGGTTGCGGTCATCGAACAGGGGCCCCGCTACCGCACGGACGACCTGCCGGAGTCGAATTGGAACCTCCGAAAGTCGATCTGGTATCCGTGGCTCGGGCTGCGCGGGATCCTCTCGATCACGGCGTTCAAAGACGTGGTGATCTTCCACGGCGCGGGTGTCGGCGGCGGCTCGCTCGTCTATGCGAACACCCACCTCGAACCCCTCGACGCGTTCTTCACCGACCCCCTGTGGAAGGACCTCGCGGATTGGCGAAGCGAGCTCGCCCCGCACTATGCCGAGGCGAAGCGCATGCTCGGATCCGTGGAGGCCCCGCAGATCTACGAGGTCGACGAGGCGCTCCGCGATGTGCTGACCGAGATGGGCACCGGCGACACGTTCAAGCGCCACACGGTCGGCGTGTGCTTCGAAGAGGCCGGTGAGGAGGTCGGCGACCCCTACTTCGACGGCGAGGGACCGAACCGGGTCGGCTGCACCCACTGCGGCAGCTGCATGGTGGGCTGCACGATCGGAGCGAAGAACTCGCTCGACAAGAACTACCTCTACTTCGCCGAGAAGCAGGGAGCCGAGGTGTTCGCCGACACGCGCGTGCTCGACATTCGGGCACTCGGCCCCGGCGACGGCTCCGCTGGCTACGAGGTGCTCGCGAAGCAAAAGGGACTCTTCGGCGCTCGCCGACGGTTCACCGCGAGTCGTGTGGTGTTGTCGGCCGGCGCGATCGGCACCGTCGGACTCCTCTTCGCCTGCAAGGAGCGCGGCTCGCTGCCCCGACTGTCGAAGATGCTCGGCAGATACGTGCGGACGAACTCGGAGTCGATCCAGGGGGTCCGCGTGCCCGGCAAGCGTATCGCCCAGGGCGTCGCCATCGCGGCCGGCGGAATGACCCCCGACGGAACCCATATCGAGATGGTCCGTTACGGCGAACACGCCGACGCGATCGCCTGTCTGTCGACGATACACGTGGGCGGCGGTCGTCTGCCCCGCCAGCTCTACTTCCTGGGCGCCGCGTTGCGTCGCCCCTTCTTCGCGCTGCGGCAGGTCCTGTGGCCATTCGGATGGTCGCGAGAGAGTGCGGTCATGCTGGCGATGCAGGCGATCGACAACTCCATGGAGTTCCGATACCGGCGGCGCTGGTGGTGGCCCTTCAATCGGCGGATCACCAGCGATTGGGGGGAGCGAGTCGCTCCGCCCACCTACATGCCGGCGGCCCACGAAGTGACCGCGCGGGTCGCCGAGAAGATGGAGGGAGTGCCCGGCTCGGTCCTCCCCGAGGTGGCGCTCGACACCACCACCACCGCTCACATCCTCGGCGGGTGTCCGATGGGTAAGACGGCGGACGACGGCGTGATCGACTCGTCGCACCGCGTGTTCGGATACGAGGGGCTCTACGTCGTCGACGCGTCGATGATCGGGGCGAACCTCGGCGTCAACCCGTCGCTCACGATCACCGCCATGGCGGAGCGCGCGATGAGCCTCATTCCCACCAAGGGGGGCGGCGACGACCCGAGCGGGCCTGCTGTCCAGGCATGAGAGGGTGCTCGAGGCGTCCGGCGCGCGAACGCATTGGACCCGGCGGGTTGCCGTTCGTCGTCCTGTTATCGGTGCTCGCGGTCACGACTCCAGGGGTCGCCCAGGCTCCGACCGAGACCCCGACGGCCTGGTCCCACCTGGTCACGGCCCACGCGGAGCCCGGCGTCGCGGGGGAGCTCGCCACCGTGGCCGGTGTCCCCGTCGACGAGTGGCGCCGGCTACGCCACGACCTCGGTCTGGGGGAGCGCCCGATCGCCGAGTCGTCGCTCGCCCCGAACGCTCTGGCAGCCGCGATCCGCGTACTCCTTGCAGACGGCTACCTCGAGGCCGAGCGGGCGCTGGTCACTTCCGGTGAGGCGATCAGCACGCTCGAACTCTCCCGAGCGCGGCGCTGGAACGCGCTCCTGGCCGACGCAGGCGATCTAGACGACGCGGATCTCCGCCGTCGCGCCGCGTGGACCGTGTTCTTCGACCGCGGCTCGGCGGCCGCCGTCCTCCCCGCGGAGTGCTTCCCTGGCGACCGCGAGGTCGTCGCGCGCCTCGCCGAGCTCGTCGACGCAGAGACCCGTCTCCCGGAGTGGCGGGTCGCCTCGCCCCGGGACGCCGCCTTGAGTCGGACCGTGGACGACGAGCTGGCGCCGGACATGGTCGGAGACGCCGGACCCGCGTTCGCCGCGAGCCTCGCAGGTGCGGTCGCGACCGGCGTGGCCCCGGCCGACATCGTCACGTGGGGCGACTTGGGTCCGGCCGCCGACGCCGCGTGCGACCCGGCGTTGGCGCGGGCGGTGTCGAGTCTGCCGCTGCTCGACCGCGACGCGTTCCGGAACGCCACGCCTGGGATTCGTGCCGTCTTCGCGACGCGGACGATCCCCCGGGCGCTGGTCCGACGCGCCGCCGTGCACCGGTACCTGCTGACGGACGCACCATCGCTGCGCCTGCTCGCCGAGGTGGCGGCGGAGACCGACTCCGAGCGGGCGCTGCTCTTGGCGCTCGAGGCAGGCGCCCGCGGCGACTCGGACGCGATGACCGAGGCGTTGGCGGCGGCGGGCAGCGGTGGTCCGTTCGCGGATTGGGTCCGGGCCGAAGCCGCGCGACAGGCCGGGCGTCTCGAGTCTGCCCGCGAGGGCTTCGACCGGGTGCTGGCCGTCGACCCCTTCTTCGCGGCCGCGCTGCTCGGCCGAGCCAGCACGTTTGCGCGCGTCAACCGTGCCGACGAGGCGCTCGCCGATCTCCAGCACCTGCGCATCATCTTCCCGGACGACTCGGTCTACGCGCATTGGATCGACGCCCTGGACCGCCGCCTGCGCTGACGGGCGATCGGTCGGTCGCGGCACCCGGGTGGGCGTCGGCACGATGGCTTCCCAAGCCGATCGAAACCGGCGAAGATGCGCCTCGCTCATCCCCAGCACTGGAGGCGCCATGGCCGTCGTTCGAACCACGCGAACCGGGTTTCTCGGGAACCTCTTCAACTCGATTCTGGCGGTGCCGATCGGCATCTTGCTCTTCCTGGCGTCGTTCGCCGTCCTCTTCTGGAACGAGGGACGCACCAACCTCGCCGACGTCGCCGTGGAGTCCGTGGTCGCGGCGGCGCAAGACGCCTCGGGACACGAGGGCGAATTCGTATCGGTGACGGGGACGCTCTCATCGGACGAGCGCGTCGGTGACCCGCAGTTCCTGATGGACGGGCCGTGGCTCGAGCTGCGGCGGGTCGTCGAGCAATACCAGTGGGTCGAGCACAGCGAGAGCGAGACCCGGGACAAGGTCGGCGGCGGCACGGAGACCACCACGACCTACACCTACGAGTTGGAGTGGTCGACGACCTGGCACGACTCGTCGCGCTTCGAGGACACGTCGTACACCAACGTGCCCATGCGCTACGACTCGGAGTCCTTCTCCGTATCGTCCGCCAGCGTCGGGTTGTGGACGTTCTCGGCCCCGACTGCTCAACTCCCCTCGGGGCGGGAGCTCGCGCTCAGCGGCGATGACGACGTCAAGTTGATCGGCGACGGCGCGCGCGGCGTCGTGCAGGGGAACTACGTGTACCTCGACGGAGCGAGGCCAGGTGATCCGGGGGTCGGGGACCACCGCGTGAGCTTCCGCGCACTCGGCCAGGGCGACACGGTCACGATGTTCGGCGAGGCCGGCGGCGGGGCGCTGACGCCATACAACTACGAGGGGTCGAAGACCTGGCTCCGCGCGCTGCGCGGTGATCGCGACACGGCGATCCAGGCGCTGCAGACCGAGCACACGGTCATGACCTGGATCCTGCGCCTGGTCGGGTTCCTGATGATGTGGTTCGGCATGGGCATGGTCTTCGCGCCGCTGCACGCGGTCGCCGGAATCCTGCCTTTCCTGAAGAAGGGATCGCGGTTCATGGTCAACCTGATCACCTTCCCGATCGCGCTGATCCTGACGGTGATCACGATCGTCGTGTCGATGATCCTGCACAGCATCGTCGCGTTGATCATCGTCGGCCTGATCGTCGCCGGTGGCGCGTTCTGGCTGATCAAGAACCGCGACAAGGACGCGGGGGCGACGCCCGCCGCCGCGACCGCGGGCGTACCACCCGGCCCGCCTCCCGGTTCGCCTCCCGGCCCGCCGCCGGGCTGATCTCGCGGTCGGGGATCCCTTCGAGCGACGGGCCGAGAGACGCGGCATTGCGCAGCGTCTCGTGACGCCCTATTGGATTGCCGGCCCGCCGACCAGCGACCCTCTCGCCACTCGCCCGAGTTCATGACCCTGATCGCCGACTACCCGGTCGAGCGCATCCGCGCCGACTTCCCGATGCTCCGTCAGCGGATGAACGGTCGTCCGCTGGTCTACCTCGACAGCGCGGCAACCAGCCTGAAGCCGCGGTCGGTGATCGACCGGCTCGTCCGATTCTACGCAGAGGAATACGGCACGGTGAGACGCGGCGCGTACGCGCTCAGCCAACAGGCGACCGCGCTCTACGAGGCGGTCCGCGAGCAGGCGCGCGGCTTCCTCAACGCCGAGGACTCCGACGAGATCGTGTTCGTCCGCGGTGTCACCGAGGCGATCAACCTCGTGTCGACGAGCTACGGGCTCGGACGCTTCGGCCCCGGCGACGAGATCCTGATCACGGCGATGGAGCACCACTCGAACATCGTCCCGTGGCAGATCGCCTGCGCCCGCACCGGAGCGACGCTGAAGGTGGCGCCGATCGACGACGACGGATGCCTCGTCGTCGAGGAGTTCGCCGCGCTGCTGAGCGAGCGGACCCGTCTCGTGTCGATCGTCCACGTCTCGAACGGGCTCGGAACCGTCAACCCGGTCGCCGAGCTATGCGCGATGGCTCACGACGCTGGCGCCCTGGCCATGGTCGACGGCGCGCAGTCGACCCCGCACATGCCGGTCGATGTCCGCGCGATCGGGTGCGACTTCTTCGCCTGCTCCGGGCACAAGATGCTCGGACCGACCGGGGTCGGCCTCTTCTACGGGCGGCGGGAGCTGCTCGCAGAGATGGAACCCTATCAAGGCGGGGGCGAGATGATCGACCAGGTCACGTTCGCCGGCAGCACCTGGGACGATCCCCCGCATCGCTTCGAGGCCGGAACCCCCGCGTTCGCGCAGGTCATCGGGCTCGGCGAAGCGATGTCCTATCTCGACGGAGTCGGCCGGGAACGCATCGCCGCCTGGGGCGACGACCTGCTGAGTTATGCGACCGAACGAATCCTCGACGTTCCCGAGATCCGCATCATGGGCACGGCCCCCGAGAAGTCCGGGGTGCTGGCGTTCACCATGGGAGAGATCCACCCGCTCGACATCGGCACGATCCTCGACCAGGAGGGGATCGCCATCCGAGTCGGACAGCACTGCGTGCAGCCCGTGATGGACCGGTTCGGCGTGCACTCGACCGCCCGCGCGTCGTTCTACCTGTACAACACCCGACAAGAGGTGGACGCGTTCATCGAAGGGCTGGGCGTCGTCCGGGAGCTGATGAGCTGATGGAGCATCGATGAACACCATCGCCGAACGACAGGAAGCGATCGTCGCCGAGCTCCAGGCCGTCGGTGGATGGCGGGAACGCTACAAGCGGATCATCGAGCTCGGACGCGACCTCTCGCCTTTTCCCGAAGAGCACCGCACCGACCGCAACAAGGTCAAAGGATGCCAGAGCCAGGTGTGGTTGCACGCCGAGCTCGTCGACGGCCGCGTCCGACTCCACGGCGACTCGGACGCGGCGATCGTCAAGGGGCTCGTGTCGATCGTGCTGAAGGCGTTCTCGGACGCGCCTCCGCAGGAGATAGCCGCCACGCCTGCCTCGTTCGTAAACCAGCTGGGGCTGAGCGAGAACCTCTCCCAGACCCGGGCCAACGGCCTCGCTGCGCTGATCAAGCAGATCAAGCTCTACGGCGTCGCGTTCAGCGCCCTCGCGAAACAGTAGCGCCGAGCCGACCGGTCGCGCGCCAGCCCGGATGTATCCAGGCTAGTCCAGGCGCCGGAAGACCCGGGTCGACGAGCTCGAGAGCTGAAGCATCCGCGACGGCGTGTCGAAGCGATAGGTCGCGGTCTCCTCCGCACGGTGCGCACCGGTACCCGAGATCATCCGGACGTGGACCATGTTGCCCTCGAACGCGGCCACGCGATAGGTGCCCCGCGTCTCGACGGTCCGACGATCCTGCGTCCGCCGACGGACGAAGCGCCCGTCGGCGCGCATCGTGAGCTGTTCGACCACCGGGGCGCCCTCGCCTTCGCCCGCGTACGTCGCCTCCCACGTCCCGTCGAGCCGCTGCATCAGCGCCACTCGCTCCGGATCCGTCTCCGGTTCTTCGATGTCGCCGGAGCCGTCCGCCGGAGGCGGCAGATCGGCCGGATCGACGACGTAGATCGGGATCGGCTCGGCGACGAACTCACCGGCGGAGACTGTGACCATCGCCGGACCGAGCGGGCCGAGCGCCGTGAGCTCTCCCGCCTCGGTGATCGCCACCCGGGTCAGATCGAGGTTGTGCCAGACCACCGGAACGTCGACCTCGAGCCGCTCGGCATCGAACACCGTGGCCGCCAGCACCACCGGCGGGCGCCCCGGGGCGATGCGCACTCCGGGGGGCTCGACCCGGATCGCGTGGACGTCGGGCGGGACCTCCTCGACGGCGACCTCGGCGGATCCCTCCGCCGGAGCCGCCTCTGCCGAAGCCGCCTCTGCCGAAGCCGACCCTTCGAGCGCCGCGTTCGGGTCGCCGAGCCGGTTGGCGATCGCCGGGTCGGAGCTCTCGTCGGCGTCCGACCCGCGGTCGCAGCCGGCGACGACGAGGGAGATGAAGATGGCGGCGAAGATGATGGTCGTTCGGCTCATGGGCTCTCGTGGCTCAGCATCGACGGCACCCTCGCGCATCGGTCGGGATTTGTCATCGGCGAACCAGACACTCCCCCGTGCGGACACAGATCGGCGCCGAAACACCGGCACCGTTTCCAAAGGGGAAACAATTATTTTCAGTCCGCCACGCTGGTCGAGCGGGTCGACGGCTCTACCTTGTCCTCCGTCACCCACTCGATCTCGGAGCGAGACATTGCTCTCCGTGTCCGGCTGACGGCCCAGCAGCGGGACTGAGATGCGACGAGATCGCGCCGTGGCAACACGGTGCGAGAAGCCCCCCCCGTGAGTGAGCACCCCGCCCCCACCCCGGCTCGCTCCGGGGGGGGGGTGTTTGTCGATGGGCCCGCCTACTTCGCGCCGCGCGGTGCCTTGGCGGCCATCGCGCGGGTGAGGGTCCCGAGGCAGCGCCCGATCTCGGTGACCGCCCGTCGGGAGGAGAACGCGAACTCGTCCTGGCGCGGAACGAACCAGGGGGGCGGTGCCCGGTATGCGTCGCGCATCGCGGTCGCCCAATCGTCCCCCGCGCCGATGACGTAGGCAAAAGGGAGAAACCTCTCGAAGAGCGCGGCCGGGTCCGGGTGCGACTCGGCGAGGGCGGCGCCCTCGGCCCTCAGGTACGCCCGGAAGGCTACGATCTCGTCCAATAGTGCCCGCCCTCGCGCCGTGCGCGCCGGCATCGCCCGCGCCATGCCGATCACGATCACGCCGGAGACCGAGAACCAGGCCGCCGCAGCGACCGATTGGAACGCGGCCGCAAACACCACGGCGGCGACGAACCAGAGCGCGCCGAGCGCCTGGTAGCGCGATCGCACGGCCGCCGGGTTCGAGACGAACGCGCCGGCATGCTCGTCGAGGCGAGCGTAGATCCCGTCTTGGAGCCGCGGGATTCGACGGTTGAACGCGTAGCGAAGATCGGACGCCAGGCAGCCAGTGCCGAGGCCGAAGAGTGCGTCCACGAGCTCCCGTTCATAGGGGAGAAGGTCGGCGGAGTCCGGCGCCGGCCCGGTCCATTCGAGGCGGTAGTCCGATGCATCGAGGCCGAGGAACGCGGCCGGCTCGTCGGCCTCGACGAGCCGGATGTGCCCGCGTACCGCGAGATCGAGCACGGTGGCCGTGAGGTCTTCGATGTCGGCGGATTCGTCCCAGACGGTGCCCACCTCGGCGGGCGACAGACCGCTCGGAGGCTCCTGTCGGGCCTCGGTCGGCGCCTGGACCCGCGGGTCGCGGCCGTAGCCCGTCCACACCGTGATCATCCAGGCTCCCATCATGATCGGGACGAGCACCCAGCCGGTGATGTACCGGCGGAACCACATCAGAAAGCGAGCTGCGAGCCCAGGTCGGCGAATCACGCCGGCGGGCAATGTGATCGTCAGCTCCAGCCCCTCGCCGCGGTCGAGCGCGGCTGTCGTCCGGGCTGACACGCGCGTTCCGGATCGGGAGACGGTGCACCGGCGGCTCACGTTCCCGATCGGGGCTATGCGACACGCCGCCGAGACTCCCTCCGACCCCGATCCTGGCGGCAGATCCACCTGAACGCGCGTCCGGGCGATCGGCACCAACCACTCGTCGTTCGTGAAGGCGAGCACGAGGCGGTCCACGTCTCCCTCGTCGGCGGTCGCCCCTTCGACCACGTATGAAAGCTGCCGAGAAGCCCGGCCGGTGAAACCCTCGCGGCCCGCATCGAATCGCACCCGCACCAGCCCCGAGCGACGGGACACCCGGTAGCGCACCGGCTCTCCGTGCCCGTCGGTGACCTCGCGAACGATGACGCGCCGGTTCGGGGCGTCCTCGACGCGCTCCCGAAGGCGCCGTTCGAGCGCCTCGAAGCGCTCGGCTTCGAGATCGAAGTCCAGCCTCTCGCCAACGTGGATCCGGCCCTCGGCGTCTACGCGAACATCGGCATCGAGCGATGCGTGGGGCTCGCCGAAGGCCGCCGCGCTCAGGACGACCGATGCGACTATCGTGAGGATGATCGATGCCGTGGTGCGGCGGAGGTCGTGCATGGAGACGTTCACTGCCGGGGCTTCGTGAATTCGCGCGTGACCGGCGCGCGCGTGGTGAGCGCACGGCTGAGGTCTTCGTGAAGACGTCCGACGCCAGCGATGGGAGTCGACGGTGCCGGCGTGCCCGGCGGGCCGAGGTCGTACCAGGAGAGTGTGACCTGATCGTCATCGGCGCACCGCTCGATCCAGCGGTCGGCTACTTCCAAGCCGAGGGCGTGCGCCAGCTCGGATGCGTCCGCGGGCTCATCGGCCGACCCGAGATGGCGTCGCCAGCCTGCGATCTTCTCCGCGATTCGGCGGCCGCGCGCAGTACGAGCGGGCGTCCAGGGTGCCGCGATCGCCATGATCAACGCGGCCGCCAGAGCCCCCTGCGCAGCCTGGGGGGCTCCGACAGCGAGCGCGATCAAAGCGCCGCCCAACAGGACGAGGCTCGCGTTGAACCGACGGCGCTTCGCCCGGCGCGGAGAACCGACGGCCAGCTTCGCCGTGGCCAGGTCTTCGAAGAGCCGGTCGGCCAGGCGGCCGGCGTCACCGTCGAGCAAGCGCAAGCGGTGCACCGGCACCTCGTCGGCCATCTCGAACACGATGTCGAGCAGCATGGACTCGAAAGGCCTCAGCTTCTCCGGCCCGCTGTGCGTCCGCACCAGCAGGTGATCCCAGGCACGCAGATCGACGAACCCGTCCAGCTCGACGACCACCACGTCGACGTGCCCGGCCCCAGCAAGGTCGATCAGGGTGGTCGCCAGGTCCGAAACCGACGCGCGACCGCGCCACAACGCCGCGCAATAGCCGGGCCCGAGGCCTGGCGGGGCGTTGTCCACCACACGGCGCGACGGTCGCAGCCCGCCGCGTCGGATGCCAGACCACGCGACCGCCCCCAGCGCGACGAGCGGCAGCAACCACCAGATGGCGAACGCCGGCAGCACCGGACGGCTCGACGGGGCGTTCCGCAGGGCGGTGTCCGGTAGGGTCAGGTCGACGCGGAGGCCTTGCCCGGGGGCGAGCGCGCCGACGGCGGAGAAGCGGGTGTTCGTCCCGTCCCGAACCACGGCGCAGGCACGGTCGGCGGCGTCGCGACCCCAGACCTCGCATGACGCTGCCAGAGGCGCCACCGACCCGACGAACGCGACGTCGACCGCGTCGAACCCCAGCGGCCCACGTCCTCCGGCGACCGTCCAGTGCAACGCGTAGCCCCCGTCGACCGGCGTCAGGGCGCCCTGGACCTCGTATTCCAGGTGGAATGTGATCTGTCCCGACATCGGCCGTACGCCCGACGCGATGACCAGGGTCTCGTCATCGACGACCTCGTAGGCCCATGGCCGACCTTCCGCGTCGGTGACCGATCGGACGCGCACCCGCAGGCGGCGGTGCTCGGCCTCGCGGAGGAGGGAGTGCTCCACTTCGTGGCGGCGAGCGACGCCGAAGTCGAACGCGACCTGCTCGGAGATCCGGATCCCCCCACCCCGGGTCGGCTCCATCGTCGAAACGAGCGACCGAATGCGCTCTGCACGGGCTGGCGCCGCCGCGACGATCAGCGCAGCAACGAGGGCCGCGGCGAGGGCGGCGGAGCGGCGCGATTGCATGGAATTCCCAAACGTTGCGCCGATCCTACCTCCTGGCCAAGTCGGGCCCAAGTTTCGGATCCCGTCGACGACTCTGCGGCACGACAACGCCCTGTCGACTCGCCCCGAGAGGCGCTATAAGCGCCGACCGAGGCCGACGACTCACCGCATGCCCATGTACACCTCTCGCGACGTCTCCGCCGACGACCTGTGGCTGTTCGGAGAAGGGCGGCACGCAGACATCCACCGCTGGTTCGGCGCACATCCGGTACACGGCGGTGGCTTTCGTTTCGCCGTCTGGGCGCCGGACGCAGACCGGGTCGAGGTGGTCGGCGACTTCAACGGTTGGCGGCCTGGCGCTGACACGCTCCACAGCCTCGGCGGGTCTGGGGTCTGGTCCGGGGTGATCGCCGAGGCGCACGAGGGCAACGCATACAAGTACCGCCTCCGCTCCCGCGAGTCGCGCGAGTGGTGCGAGAAGGCCGATCCAATCGGCTTCTGGCACGAGGAGGCGCCGAAGACCGCCTCACGGATCTTCAGCAGTCGCTGGAAGTGGCGCGACGGCGCGTGGATGCGCGGTCGAGGGCAGCGGAACAGCGTCGACGCGCCGATCTCGATCTACGAGGTCCACCTCGGATCGTGGCGCTTCGTCGGAAGCGAGCAACCGCTCTACCGAGCGATCGCCGAGCCACTGGCCGAGTACGCCGTCGCCAACGGGTTCACCCACGTCGAGCTCCTGCCGGTGATGGAGCACCCGTTCTACGGCTCGTGGGGCTACCAGGTCACCGGGTACTTCGCGCCCACCAGCCGTTACGGTGACCCCGACGATCTCCGATTCCTGATCGAGACGCTGCACCGCCGGGGAATCGGCGTCCTCCTCGACTGGGTGCCGGCGCACTTTCCCTCCGACGAGCACTCCCTCGCCCGCTTCGACGGCAGCTACCTCTACGAGCACGCCGACCCACGCAGGGGCTGGCACCCCGACTGGGAGACCTGCATCTTCAACTACGGGCGCAACGAGGTCGTCAGCTTCCTGATCAGCTCGGCGATGTATTGGCTCGACGAGTTCCACATCGACGGCCTGCGCGTCGACGCCGTCGCGTCGATGCTCTACCTCGATTACTCCCGCGAAGAGGGGGAGTGGGTGCCAAACGCGTTCGGCGGCAACGAGAACCTCGAGGCGACCGAGTTCGTCCGCCGGTTGAACGAGACGGTCTACGCGCGCCACCCCGACATCACGATGATCGCCGAGGAGTCGACGGCGTGGGCCGGCGTGTCGCGACCGACGGACGCCGGCGGCCTCGGCTTCGGATTCAAGTGGGACATGGGCTGGATGCACGACACCCTGAGCTACATGCGACGGGACCCGGTGCATCGCCGTTTCCACTATGGCGAGCTGACCTTCCGTGGAATGTACGCCTTCAGCGAGAACTTCGTCCTCGCCCTCAGCCACGACGAGGTCGTCCACGGCAAGGGCTCGTTGGCCGGCAAGATGCCCGGGGACGACTGGCAGCGGCACGCCAACGTACGGCTGCTCTTCGGTTACCAGTTCGCGCAGCCGGGCAAGAAGCTGCTCTTCCAGGGAATGGAGATCGGGCAGTGGTCGGAGTGGGATCACGAGACGCCGATCGACTGGTCGCTGCTCGACCACCCCAATCACGACGGGCTGCGCCGCTGGGTGGCGGATCTCAACGCGCTCTACCGCCGGGAGCCCTCGCTCCACCGCGACGACTGCCGCCCCGAGGGCGTCGTGTGGAGCGGACTGGATGACGACGACACCAGCGTCGTCACGCTGATCCGACGTACGCGGGGCGCGAGACCGATCGTCGCGATCTCGAACTTCACCCCGGTGCCGCGCCCGGACTATCGCGTCGGGCTGCCTCATGGCGGGCGCTGGCGACAGGTGCTGAACGGCGACGACCTCCGCTACGGCGGCAGCGGCATCGTCGACTTTCGCCGGCCGATGGCCGACACGGAGCACGCGCAGGGCTGTCCCTACTCCGTCGAGGTCGAGCTTCCGCCACTCACGACGGTCTTCCTCGCCCCGTGGGGGAACCAGGAAGCAGGGGCCGAATGAAGCTGCACGTCTGCATTCACGGGCACTTCTACCAGCCACCGCGCGCGAACCCCTGGACCGCGATCCTCGACGACGAGCCGTCGGCCGCACCGCATCCGAACTGGAACACGCGCATCACCGAGGAGTGCTATCTCCCGAACTCCAGGGCGAGAATCCTGAACGCCTCGGGTGCGATCGTGTCGGAGACCAACAACTACGGCGGGATCAGCTTCGACCTCGGTCCGACCCTCGCGACGTGGCTGGCCACGCACGCCCCCGAAGTCCACGCCGCCCTGCTGGCCGCCGACCACGCCAATGCGACGCGGCTCGGCCACGGCAACGCGGTCGCGCAGTCGTATCACCACACGATCCTGCCCCTCGCCGATCCGCACGACCGGGAGACGGAGATCCGGTGGGGCCTCGACGACTTCGCACACCGGTTCGGCCGACCCGCCGAGGGTATCTGGCTGCCCGAGACGGCGGTGTGCACGGCGACGCTGGAGGCCGCAGCGGCCGCCGGTGTGAAGTTCACCGTGCTCGCTCCGCGCCAGGCGCTGGCGATCCGGCCCTACGGGAAGAAGCGCTGGCGACCCGTCGACGAGGCGTCCCTCGCCACCCACCGGGCCTACCGCGCCCCGCTCCCGAGCGGGCGCTCGATCGCGCTCTTCTTCTACAACGCCCCCCTCTCGCGGGCCGTGGCCTTCGAAGGGCTCCTGCACGACGGCGCCAGGTTCGCCCACGCACTCACGGAGGCGGGCGCCGGGCACTCCGGCAAGGGCCTCGTCAACATCGCGACCGACGGCGAGAGCTACGGGCACCATCACCGCTTCGGCGACATGGCGCTCGCGTTCTGCCTGAAGATCTTGCGCGAACGGTCCGATGTCGTCCTGACGAACTACGGGAGATACCTGGCCAAGCATCCCCCGGCCTGGGAAGCGCGGGTCCGCGAGGGCTCCTCGTGGAGCTGTGCGCACGGCGTCGAGCGCTGGCGCAGCGACTGTGGCTGTGCGCTGGAGCACAAGGGCTCCGCCACCCAGTCATGGCGGGTCCCGTTGCGGCAGGCGCTCGACTGGCTGCGGCCGCAACTGGCCGGCTTCTACCAGGAGTCCGCGAGGGCGATCGTCCCCGATCCGTGGGCGCTCCGCGACGACTACGGCGGAGCGCGACTCGCCAACGCTCGCGCGGTCCGCGAGGCCTGCGAACGAGCGGCCGATCGGAAGCTGAGCGCCGACGAGTTCGGACGGCTCAGGTCCCTGCTCGAGATGCAACGGTTCGCGCTTCGTATGTTCTCGAGCTGCGGTTGGTTCTTCGACGACCCGTCGGACATCGCGACGATCCAGGATCTCCGCGCTGCACACCGCGCGATCGTAGCGACCGTCGACCTCGGCGGCCCCGACCTCGAGGCGGAGTTCGTCGAACGCCTCGCCGGGCTCAACAGCGTCAATGCCGGGCTGGACGCCAACGGAATCTGGCAAGAGCTGGTCGTCTCGGCGCGCCCCGCTTCCTGACCCGGTCGAACCCCTCCGGTGCCGGGTCCGGTGCTGGATCCGGAAATCTCGCCTTGACGCGAGTGACGGATTGGGCAAATGGGGCGCGTACACCTCGAACCACACCTGCAAGATGCGCACTTACTTCTGGCCGGTCGGACTCTGTGTTCTCGCTCTCCTCGCGCTCGGTCTCGTCGCCTGCGAAGACTCGGTGACCTACCCCGGGCTCGACGAGCCCACTGGGGTCGGCGGGGGCGGCGACGACGGCAACCCGTCTCTCGATGTCGGGGCGCCCGGCGTCGACGACGCCGGCGGCGGCGGAACGACCGATGCCGGCACGGCGGGTGACGTCGGCGGTGGCGGCACCACGACCGACGCTGGCGGCGGCGGTAC
>CAZFPM010000121.1:13583-17290 GCA_964520965.1 uncultured Myxococcales bacterium | reverse complement strand
AACCCGTTGATCACCGTGAACAGGCTCACCCGCGCGAACGTCGCCGCCTCGGATGGGGGCGCATCGGGTCGTCGCCGCATGAAGTAGCGGATGACCCGATCCGCAAGGGGTCTCCCCGCTTGTGAAAGGCCCGAGTTCATGGATTGCCGACCATGGAGGTAGCCCACAGCATACGCCGGTCAGCCCCGGGCTCCCAAGCGCGAATTACCCGCCGCTCGCGATCCACGCTCGAAGTCGGTCGCGGTCTTGCGAAATCACGGCTCCAGCGCCTTGGGGGGGCCGGCCTTCTCGCCCATCATCGACTTCGCGGCGAGCATCACGCGGAGCGGCCGGGGCACCAGGCCGGTCAACGCCGCTGTGATCACGTTGAGGATCCCCGGAACGACTACCGGCTTCCCGCGCAACATCGCGTCGACGCCGATCTCGGCGACGTCGGCGGGCGACATCATGCTGAAGCGCTGGATCCTGTTCGGCTTCTGTCCGGCACCCGTGAAGAATCCGGTATCGGTGACTCCCGGGCACAACGTGGTCATGGTCACTCCGGAACCGCGGAGCTCATACGCCGTGGCCTCGCCGAACGAGAGGACGAACGCCTTCGCGGCAGCGTAGGAGGCGTAAGTGGGCGCTGCCGTGAACCCGCCGATCGAGCTCACCTGCAGGATATGGCCCTGCCCGCGCTCCAGCATTCGCTCTCCGAAGATGTGCGTCAGCTCGACCAGCGCCTTCACGTCGAGGTCGATCATCTTCTGGTGGCTCGACCACGGATGATCGAAGAAGTCTCCGTAGAGCCCGAAACCCGCGTTGTTGACCAGCACGGAGACCGAGATCTCGGCGTCGTCCAGGGTGCGGGCCAGCTCGGCCGGCGTCTCGGGCCGCGTCAGGTCGGCCGGCACGACCAACGCCTCGACCCCGGGATCGCGACGAAGCTCGTCCGCCAGGGCCTCCATCGGTTCGCGACTCCGGGCCACCAGGACGACGTTCGCCCCACGCACCGCCACCCGACGGGCGATCTCTGCGCCGATCCCTCCAGACGCTCCGGTCACCAGCGCCCATCGTCCCTGGAGTGCGGTCATCGCTTGCCGAGGGATTGCTCGGCCTGGGTGTAGTGCTTGGGCTTGAGGTACGAGCCGATCGTCTTCAGCGCCGCCGCCATCACGGCTGCGTCGTCGGTGAAGCCGAGACCGGCCAGGAAGTCCGGCACGAAGTCCGCGGGGAGCACGAAGTAGACGATGGCGCCGACCAGCACCGCCCTCGCGGTCACCGGCGTTGCAGGGTCGCCCAGAGCGTGCCACATCGCGACGGCGTGCCGCACGAATGGAAGGCGAGACGCGAGTCGCCGGGCCTTGCGGAGGAACTTGCGCTCGTCGACAGCGTCCATGCTGTCGTAGACTTCGGGCGATTCGAGGACCCGCTCTGGAATGGTGTCGGTCATGGGTCGGAGTCTAATCATCTTCTTGCTGGCCTTCCAGGCGGCGTTGAGTCCCGGATGCGATCGCGCCGAGGTCGAGACCGGAACGCCGGCGGTGGACCCGGAGCCGGCCCCCGTGAGCGCCGTCGTCGCGGAAGGCACGGTTGCGTCGGGAGAGACAGCAGGCCGAGTCCCCGAGGGGTCGTCGCCGGCCGGCAGTACCGCACAGCCCTTCGCCCCCCCGCACGCCCCGGCCGACGAGCGGCCCCGGGGGCGGCATATCGACGCCCACGCGCACGCAGGCGGACTCGAGGTGTGGACCGACATCGAGCCGATCCTCGACGAGAGCGGAATCGACTATCTCTTCAACCTCTCCGGGGGGTCTCCGCGTCGCGGACAGACACTCGCGATGATGCTCTCGGCAGACGCCCAGGGGCGGGTCGTGAACTTCATGAACGTCGACTGGGAGGGAATCGACGAGGTGGCCTGGGGCGACGTGGTCGCTGCGGAGCTCGAGGTCCTGGTCACGCACTACGGATACGGGGGGCTCAAGATCTCCAAGGCCCTCGGGCTATACGTGCGCGACGGGCTCGACGAGCTGGTGCCCGTCGACGATGCACGGCTCTTCCCGTTGTGGGAGAAGGCGGGCGAGCTCGGCGTGCCGGTGTTCATCCACACCGGGGACCCGCGCGCGTTCTGGGAGCCGGTCACGCCGGACAACGAGCGATACGCCGAGCTCTCGGTTCATCCGTCGTGGTCGTTCGCCGACGCGGGGGAGTACCCGTCACGGGAGACCCTTCTGGCCCAGCGCGACCACCTGCTGGAGCTCTTCCCCGAGACGACATTCGTCGGCCTGCATTTCGGGAACAACCCCGAAGACCTGGAGTACGTCGACCGGACGCTCTCGCGTTACCCCAACTTCTACGTCGACCTCGCTGCGCGCATCGGAGAGATCGGGCGTCACGACCCCGAACGCGTGCGCGAGGTGTTCGTCCGCCACCAGGATCGGATCCTCTTCGGCACCGACATCATGGTGTTTCGGCGCCGCGGTCGGGTGGAGTACGTGCTCGGCTCCGGCGGCACCGACGAGCCCACGCGAGCCGACGTGCCGCGCTTTTACGCCGCGCAATGGGAGTTCCTGGAGACGGACCACCGGGACATCGCGCATCCGACGCCGATCCAGGGCGATTGGACCGTCGATGCGCTGGCGCTGCCCCCCGAAGTGCTCGACAAGATCTACTACCTGAACGCGCACCGGCTCGTTCTCGAGCGGCTGCGTCCGGAGCCGGAGCTGGTCTTCCCCTTCGATCTCTGACCGGCGGGCTCAGTGGCGCGACAAGAAGAGCCTGATGGAGTCGGCGAGCTTGGCGCAGCTGGAGAAGCGGTCTTCGGGCTTCTTCTCCAGCAAGCGAAGGATGATGCGCTCGAGCTCGACCGGTAGCTTCGGGTTCGTGGTCCGCGGCTGCGGCGGCGGATCGTTGATGTGCATCATGAGCAGCGGCAGCAGCTCCTCGTGGGCGAAGGGGAGCAGGCCGGTGAACATCTGGTACATCACGATTCCGAGCGCGTAGATGTCGGTCGAGTGCGTGACGCTGGAGAAGCCGGCGATCTGCTCGGGGGACATGTAGTCGGGAGTGCCGGCGATCATGTTCCCCACGGTCATGCCGGGGGCGCTCTGTCGCTTGGCGATGCCGAAGTCCATGACCTTGATGGCGCCGTCGCTGCACACGAAGATGTTGTGCGGCTTGATGTCTCGGTGGATGACGCCCTTGTCGTGGGCGACCTGGAGCCCCTCTGCCGACTGGATCATCCAGTCGCAGCCGGTCTTCACGTCGACCGGCGTACCCATGTAGTCGTTGAGATCCTTGCCCTCGAGCAGCTCCATCGAGATGTACCGGAACCCGTGGTACGAGCCGATGTCGTAGAGCCTGATGATGTTTTTGTGGTTCAACCTGCGGGAGAGGCTCAGCTCCTGCTTGAAGCGAGCGATCGCGTTCTCGTCGGAGATCTCTCGGGTGAAGACCTTGATCGCGACGAACTCCTCGAGCTCCAGGTCGAAGGCCTTGAAGACGTCGGCCATTCCGCCCTCGCCGATCTTCTTGTCGAACCGGTAGCGGTCCGACAGCACCATGCCTGCGGTGAACCCTGCGAAACCGGGCGGCGGCGCTTGGGGCTCGGGCTCGGTGGACCCCTGCCCGGTCAACGCCCGAGCCGGCACCTCCGGGTAGAGGTCCGAGTTGCTGATCTGGTGGATAGAGACCTCGGCAGACCCGGTGGAATCCTGCTTGTTGGGTCTGAC
>CAZFPM010000121.1:8888-13573 GCA_964520965.1 uncultured Myxococcales bacterium | reverse complement strand
GACCGGCGGTAGGGAGTCGAGGTCGGCGACCCCGTCATCCGGCAGGTACTGCGTTCCCGCGCCCGCGGGTGCGGCGACGGCCGGATGGGCACCAGAGGCCGACCCGGGCGCCACGTACTGGGTGGCTCCACTCGGCTGTTGCACCTGCCCGGTCTTCCCGGCTCGTCGGCTTCGCCGGGCCGGCGGCGCGGCCGGATCGGGGAGGCTCGGCAGGTCGGGAAGGTCGGGGAGGTCGGGGAGATCGGGCAACCCGACGGCGTCGGCGCCCCGTTTCTTCCGCGTGGGATCGTCGCCCTGGAACGCGAGATCCTCCTTGAGGATCTTCTCGAAGACCATCGCCGAGCCGCGAGATTCGTTGGCGATCTGTTCCAGGCGCGCGGTGACGTCCTTGTAGTCGGGCGCGACCGCCCGGAGCTTGTGTAGGGTGTCGGCCGCGTTCTCCGGGAAGTCGTGCCGGAGATAGAGGTCGGCCATGATGTAGAAGGCCTCGGCCTCGCGCTCGTTCTTCGGGGGTCGACCGAGGAATTGCGTCAGGAAACTCTCCAGCGCGAAGTCGAGGTGCCCGATCGAGTGTGACAGGACGATCGACTGGATCGCCGCCTCGCGGTACCGGGGGTCGGTGCGCGGCACGCGCGCGAAGTTGTCGATCGCGCTGCCGGTGTCCTTGACCTCGAGGAAGCAGAGCGCGGCCTCGTAGGGCATGCCGCCGTCGCGGAAGAGCTCGGCCGCCTGTTTGGGGCGCTCGAGCATGCGCGCCATTCGTGCGGCGTGGCTGAGCTGCTTGAGCCTTACGTACGACTCCATCGCGAGCTCGTACTTGCCGGCTTCCTCGAGCGCCCGTGCGCTCTCCTCGGTGATGTCGGTCGACTTGAGCTTCCCTTCCTGGGGATCCTCGTCGTGCAGGAACTTTCCCCGGCGCCGGTACTCGGCCTCGACCCGAGCCGCGCCGACGTGATCACCGGCCTGCTGCAGGATCTCGACGGCGCGTCCCACCTCGCCGAGCGCGACGAACATCTTGACGGCCAGATCGCGCTGACCGCCGCGCGCAAAGCAGATCGCCGCCCGCAGTGCCCGCTTCTTGCCGACCCGGTTCAGGGTCTGCAGCTCTCGCTCGCTCAGTCCGCTTCCGGCCGGCAACCCCAGGTGCTTGACCAGGAGATTGCCGGCCTCCACGAACCGCCGCGCGGCGACGAGAAGACGGGCGGCATCATCGACGGCGTTCGCGGCGAGATACGCGTTGATCGCAGCGTCGGCCAGGCCGTTCTTCTCGAGCTGTCGGGCTTTGACGAGTGCCCGTTTGCGCTCGGTTTCGTTCATGCGGTCCGGAAACGCGACCCGTGATCTCGACGCGCCGGGGAGGCTAGAGTTCCTCGGGGAGGTTCGCTGCCATCTCGCTCAAATGCTCGGGATCTGCCGCGATCGACAGCGCATCCTCGAGCGTGACGAGCCCCTGACGCAAATAACGAAGGAGGCAGTTATCGACGCTCATCATACCGGTTCCAGCCGACTCGGTCGACTGTAGCAGCGCATCGATCTGGTGGATCTTGTTCTCGCGGATCAGGTTCGAGATCGCATAGTTCTGCAGCAACACCTCGACGACGGCCACCCGGCCCTCGCCGGTCGCCCGCTTCAACAGGTGCTGCGCCACGATGCCGCGCAGCAAGACCGAGAGGATGCTCCGGACCTGCTCTCTCGACTCCTCCGGCGACGCGTCCACCATTCGGTTGATCGCCGAGGCCGCATTGTTCGTGTGCAGAGTTCCGAAGACCAGCACGCCCGTCTCGGCAGCGGTCAGGGCGAGCTGAATCGTCTCCAGGTCGCGCATCTCGCCGACGACCACGACATCGGGGGACTCGCGCAGCGCCGAACGCAACGCCCCCGAGAACGAATCGACGTGGACACCCACCTGTCTCTGGGTCACGACGCTCTTTCCGTGCTCGTGCACGAACTCGATCGGATCCTCGATCGTGATGATGTGCCGAGCGTATCGGTTCGCGATCTCCGACACCATCGCAGCGAGCGTGGTCGTCTTGCCGGCGCCGGTCGGGCCGGTTACCAGGACGAGTCCGTTCTTCCAGTCACACAGCCGGCTCAACGCCGGGGGCATGGCGAGCTCGTCCAGCGTCGCCACCGAACGGGGGATGATCCGGAAGATCGCCGCCAGACCCCGCGCCTGCCGGAAATAGTTCGTTCGGAACCGGCCGACGTCCGGGATCTGGTAGACGAAGTCGATGTCGTTCTTCTCCTCGAACGACTTCCGCTGCCCCGGAGTCAGGATCTCCATCAGGAAGCGATTCGTCTCCGACTCGCTCAGGCACCGGAACGGGAGCTGCACGAGCTCGCCATCGTGGCGGATCGTCGGTACGGCGCCGGCGCAGAAGTGGAGGTCGCTGGCCTGCTGCTCCATGACGAGTTTGAGGAACGAATCGAGACGGGGCATCGATCAACTCCCCTGCTCGGCGGCGCCGAATCCACCGGAGATGCCGATGCCTTCGGTGCCTCCGGACAGCATCTCGGCCGCCCGCGACGACGTGCCGCCGGATTCGTGTTCGACGACCGCGGCCTCGAACTCCTTCTTGTTGACGGCGCGCATATAGCCGTCTTCGGACGAGATGATGCCGGCCTTGTACAGGCGCGTGAGGTCGTGATCCATCGAGAGCATGCCGCTCTCGCGGGACGTCGCGACGACGTTGGCGATCTGGTAGGTCTTCCCCTTCCGGATCAGGTTCGCGATCGCGTCGGAGTTCAACATGATCTCGACCGCCGGGATTCGCCCGCGGCCGTCCTTTCGTGGGACCAGATACTGGCAGACGACGGCGCGGAGGCTGGACGAGAGGATCGAGCGGACCTGCGGCTGCTGCCCGTAGGGGAACGCGTTGATGACCCGGTCGACGCTGGTGTCGGCGCTCGAGGTGTGAACGGTACCGAAGACGAGGTGTCCGGTCTCCGCCGCGCTGATCGCGAACGAGATCGTCGCCAGGTCGCGCATCTCGCCGACGAGGATGACGTCCGGATCCTCGCGCAGGGTGCTTCGGAGCGCCCGTACGAACGAGGCCGAGTGCGTCCCCATCTCCCGCTGGTTGATCAGCGAGCTCTTGGGGTTGTGGATGACCTCGATCGGATCCTCGAGCGTGATGATGTGCTTCTTATACTTCCGGTTGATGTAGTCGATGATCGCCGCGAGCGTCGTCGACTTGCCCGATCCGGTCGGCCCACCGACGAGCACGAGGCCGTTCTTCATGTCGCCGAACCCACCGATCAGCGGTGGAAGACCGAGCTCCTCGAACGCCGGGATCACGTTCTTCACGACCCGGAAGACCGCGGCCAGACCGCCGTGCTCCTGCAGGACATTGACGCGGAACCGCAGACCGGCCGACTTCACCTCGTACGAGAAGTCGACATCGGCCATCTTCTGTTCGAGGTCGGCGATCTGCGCCTGGCTCAGGTGGGGATAGATCAGGGACCGGACCTGGTCGTTGGTGAAGATGTTCTTCACCAGCGGGACCATCTCGCCGAGCCGCTTGATGTACGGCTGGCGGCCCGCGGCGAGCAGGAGGTCGTCGCCGTTCGCCTTGGCCGTCGCCCACAGCAGCCGGTCGAGCGTGTTCATCTTCGCCGATCCGTCGCCGGCCCAATCCTGGAACTGCGCCTCGATATTCCAGCGGCCGACTACCTCGCGAGCCAGCGACCGGACGCGGAAGTCCTCGTGCTCGCCGAATGGGATGATCAGGGACGCCTGTTCCGAGTCGTTGAGCTCGTCGAGGCAGCGCAACGCTTCGACGGTCACGTCCACGTCTTCCGGATCCAGACGTGCGGCGACATGCGGGGCCGCGGACTGGTCCCCGATAGTGCGCAGGGTATCGATGCAGACGAGCTCCAGCTCGTCGTCCTTCGACATGAAGTCGATGATGTAGGGGACCGCCCGCTGGTCCTTGAGCACGCCGATCGCCTCGACCGCACGTTCGCGCACCCACCAGTCGTCGTCGTTGCCCACCGTGCGGACGAGCGCGCCGAGGGCCGCCGGGTCCTTCAGGCGCATCAGCATCTCGACGCCGTAGCGCCGGACGACGGGCGAGTCGTCTTGCAGGAACGTGACCACGTGGCGGGTCAGGTTCGTGCCGGCGAGCTCGACGAGGGCGTCGGTGATCCGCTCGCGCACCCACCAGTCCTCGTCGCGCAGGAAGCGCAGGAGCTGGGGCCAGAGTTTTCCGTCCGGGTCGCCGACTTTGCGCGCGAGGTCGGCCGCGATCCGCTTCACGTCGACATCGCGGCTGCGCAACAGCCAGACGATCGTGCGCGCGATGTCGATCGTGCCGCCGGTGGCCAGGTTCTCGAGGACCTTCGCGGCCCGCAGGCGGACCGCGATCTGCTTGTGGTTGAGCGCCTCGGCGACCACGGGGAGGACGTCCTCGTGGTTCATCTCCTCGAGGGTGTCCAACACCGCGAGGCGGATCGACTTGGGTCCGAGCAGGAGCTGCTCCTTGAGCAGCCCGAGCACGCGCGCCGACCGGTAGCGCGACATCGACTTGATGACGGCCTGCACCACGGTCAGGTTGGCCGCATCGAGTTTCGGCACGACGTAGCGGAAGAAGTCGTCTTCCTCCGCCATCTGTCCGAACGACGTGATCGCCGCGATCGCGACCTGCTCGGAGATGTCGTCGAGCGCGACGCTGATCGCCTCGAGG
>CAZFPM010000121.1:0-8878 GCA_964520965.1 uncultured Myxococcales bacterium | reverse complement strand
GAGGGCGCCCTGCCGGTTCTTCGTGATGATCTCGGCGTCGCCGAGCATCGTCAGGGCGGTCAGCTTCTCTTCCGCCGTCCCTGCCTCGAGCACCGCGCGCAGGGCGGGCACGGCGTGGTAGCCCGCCATCGCGACGCAGGCCTCCGCGGCCTCGATTCGACCCGGGAAGTCCGACTGCCGGCAGTGCTCGACCAACAGGCCGAACGCCGTCTTGCCACCGATCTTCACCGTCAGGGACTTGGCGAACTCACGGATCTCCAGATCCTGCGTGCGGAACAGGTTCACCATCTCCCGGTGACCACCGACCGAGTTCACGACCGGAAGCAGCTCCAACATCATGTTGCGCAAGGCGAGATCCGCGGAGCGTACCGCCCGGATCATCGGCACGAAGATCTCTCGGTGAGGTGTCCTCGTCACCAGCCGCTTGAACAACGCGCAGCGGAACACGTGCGGCCGGCCCTGCTCGACCATTCGCTTGTCGAGGAGCACCGACAGAAGCTGCTGTGCGTCGTTCAGCTCGAGATCGCCGACATCGTCGATGAACTTCTCGACATCCGCCGGGTTCGCGAACCGCGCGGTCCGGAAACTCCGAAGCAGTTCCTTCGTGTTCAACACAGCGTCACAACTCCGCCCGACTCGATTGGAACCGGCGCAACCGCAGGAGGATCGCCTATGGGGCGCCATTCGTAAAGAACATCGCCCGCCCGGACGCACCGAGCCCTGGCCAACCTCCGAACCCCCGGGTCGCTCCGCATCAGACCAACACGCACGGCTCGGACACCCGGGCGCGGACGTGATCTCCCGGCGGCATCTCCGTGGGGCGACCGCGCGCGCGGAATCGATCGCGATCGCCGATGCAGAGCTCGAGCTCGAGCTCCGAGCCCCGGTAGTAACGGCCGATCACCCGAGCAAGCGCACCATCGCCGCCTTCTTGGGCGTCGGTTACTGCAATCGCTTCCGGGCGCACCAGCACATCGCCGGTCCGGCGGTCGCCACGCAGCGTCACCTGCCCCAACAGACATTGCGCCGACCGGCCGTTCTCCGACACCACGGCCGGGAACGTCTGCACGGGGCCGACACTTCGCGCGACGATCAGGTTCGCCGGCTCTGCGTAGAGAGTCTGCGGCGCCGCCGTCTGTACCCGCCGTCCTTCGTCGATCACCGTTGCGCGGTCGGCCGCTTCCAGTGCCTCTTCGGCGTTGTGTGTGACCAGGATCGTCGTCAGTCGAGCTTGCCGGATGATGCGCAGCGTCTCCGCCCGCAGGTCTCGCCTCCGTTCCGGATCGAGGTTCGAGAAGGGCTCGTCCAGCAACAACACACGCGGTTCGCGGGCGAGCGCGCGGGCAAGCGCTACCCGTTGCTGCTCCCCGCCACTCAGCTCCGGCGGTCGACGATTCTCGTAGCCGGCGAGTCCGACCCGCTCCAGGATGCCCGAGACCGCCGCCCGAGAAGGCGACGCCATGCCGTACGCAACGTTCTTGGCGACCGAGATGTGGGGGAAGAGCGCGTAGTTCTGGAATACGATCCCGACGCGCCGACGCTCGGGAGGCACCGGGCGTCGTCCTGCGTCGTCGACGACATTCCCGTCGAGCGCGATCTGGCCGCTCGCGATGCGCACGAATCCCGCCACCGCTCGCAAGATCGTCGTCTTTCCGGCGCCAGACGCGCCGAGCAGCACGTGTACCTCGCCTCGGGGCACGGACAGGGTCATGTCGTCGACGACCGACTGCGCGCCGAATCGGACGGTGACCCCTTCGAGCTGGATTCCGTGGTCCGCCATCGTTCCGGTCATGCCACGGACGACGCGTCCGGGCAATCGGGGGGGGCCGTCATAGCGGCACGGTCTTGCGGATCACCGCGTCGCGCTCGCGGGTCAGCACGGCGACCGTATCGACTCCCAGGCCGAGCAGGTAGTCGCGTCCGAGGTCGATCCCGAGACCGACCTGCTCGGGCCCGTGGCTGTCATCGCCGAAGCAGAACGGGACGCCGAGTGCGTGGGCTTCCGCGACCAGCCAGGGGGCCGGGTACGGGGTGGGGAGCCCCTTTCGGGGGCCGCTGACGTTCAGGTCCAGGATCACGTCGTGGTCGGCCGCCGCCGTGAGGGCGCGCCTCGCCGCCTCGCGTACCCGCGACGTGTCCACGTCGCCGTACCGGTGGCCGTTCTTCCGGATCAGGTCGAAATGGCCGACGACGTCCGGACGGAGTGCCGCGATCATCTCTGCGACCAGCTCGTAGTAACGGACGCAGAGCCCCTCTAGACCGCCGCGGCCCGCCAGCGCCCGCTCGAACACCTCCGCCGGGCCGTCGATCAACAGCTCGTCGACGTGGTGCACCGAGCCGACGACATAGTCGAACGGGCCGTCGGCGCGATAGCCCTGCATCAGGTCCAGCCAGCACGCTTCGGGTACCACCTCTGCTTCGAATCCACGAAGCACGACCAACTCTCGGTCGACGTCGCGGGCGAGGGCGTCGACGGCCGCCGTGTAACGCTCGAAGAGCACCTTCAACGAGTCTACGGTCCAGCCGAGCGCACGCTCCTCGGCGTAGAGCAGGTGGTTCCCGTCGCGGGGTGCATGCTCGCTGACGCCGAAGGTGTGGTACCCGGCGCGATCGGCCGCCGCGACGACGTCGGCGAGCGTTCCGGTCGCGTGATCGCAGAACTCCCCCGAATGGCCGCCGTGCAGCGACACCCTCCAGGGCGTACGCGCGGTCACGGGGACTCGACTTCCGGGGTGTAGGGCTGGAAGTTCAGGGCGGTGAGCCGAGCTTCGGGCTTGGCGCCGACCTCGATCGTCACCATGCGGTACGTCGCCATGCCGTCGGCGACGACCGCGACGAGGCGCGCGGGCGTCGGCTCCTCGGCGAACCCGACGAGGGCGTAGGGAGTGCGCCCGTTGAGCCGCCGGAGCTCCGAAGCGAGGTCCGCGGCCGACACGACCTCGAGCACCGAGGGGTCGAAGTGTTCGGTGACCTGCTCGTCGGTCAGCTCGTCGATGCGGACGTTGAGGGTGTCCAGCACCCACTCGAGCTGTGCACCCGCGGCGGTCTCGGGCACGTCGGCGGAGACGCGGGCCAGCCCGATCTGTGACGGCGGCACCAGGAACGGTCGCACGGGCGCCGACGGGGGCACCGGAATCGAATACTCGGCGCCCCCGCCATCACAAGCGGCAGCGGCGGTGACGAGGGAGAGGACAAGGAGGCCGAGCCGGACGTGCATCGCGAGTCTCCGTGGTTCGCGGGAACACCCATCTAGCGTGCGCTGTCCGCGGATCGCAAGTCTCAGCGTGGTGGCGCGGCAGCTCAGGCGAGCAGGTCGGCTTCGCCCGACGACGAGACGAAAAGGGTCGTGGGCAGCCCGACCGTGAGCGCCAACAAAGCGTCCCACGTCGCCGCAGCGTTCTCGTCGGAGGGTGGGCGGAACCCCAGGAACACGACCGAGGCATCGGAGGACTCGGTCACGATCGTCTTCCGCAAGCGAGTGCCCCGAACGATGCGGGGTTGGGCGTGGATGCGCGCGGCGTCGATCAGGCCCTGAATCTCGGCCAGAGCCTCGTCGGCATCGCCGTCTGGCGGGATCATGCGCAAGATGCGAAGGGTCGCGCGCCGCCACTGCCAGCTCAGCGTCAGCAGGTACCCGAGGATCACCATCAGCGACCCGTTGTCGGCGCCGCGCCACCAGATGTCGATGCGCTCGGGTCGTTTGTCGGGCAGGCCCCGGTCGATCACGCAGACGATGCTGCGCCCCAGTCGATTGATCAGCCGCAGGTGGCGTGCGAAAGCGGCCGCGCGGCCGGACGACGAGGGCCAGCCGAGGACCACCAGGTTGGGCTTCAGCGGCCCGATCGAGTGGCTCTGGACCATGGTGGCGACGCCATCGTCGAAGTTCGGCGCGACGACGACCTCGGGAAAGGCCGTCAGGCCCTTGTCCTGGATGTGGGCCTCGAGCTGTTTTCGCGCCTCGTCGGCCTCTCCGATGTGCTCGTCGACATCGCCGACGATGACCTGGGCGAGCGTCACGATTCCGCGGCCGCTCTCCAACCACTCGGCGTACGAGGTCAGGGTCTGGCGATGCGCCGGGTTGCCGGACAGGACGAGCGTCGTGGGCCGCCAGTTCTTGGGGTGCTGCGCTTCGGCCGCGAGCTTGATCAGGTTCGAGCGGGCCCGGGCATAGAAGAACCCCCGCAACGAGTCGCCGAACGTGGTCTCCAGCACCCGTCGCTGCACGAAGACGTAGACGAGCACGATGATCGCGAACGCACCCACCGCGGCGACCGCATTGACCAACACGGCCGCGAGCAGGCAGCCGAGTGCGCCGGCCAGTGCCGTCGTCCAGTGGAAGGCGCGGAAGCGGGGCCTGAACGACGGGTTGCGGCTGAAGTGCTCGACGAAGGCCGCCATGTTGGTCATGCCGTACGTGTAGAGAAAGAACATCGTCAGCACGGCCGCGACCATGTTCAGCGCCACGCCTCCCTCGTCGTTGCCCGCGTATACGAGGACGAGGATCGTCATGCCGTAGGTCAACCACGACCCCCGCTTCGGCTCGTCACCCTTCGGGGAGCCCTTGGCGAAGAACCCGAACCCCGGAAAGATGTCGTCCCGGGCGAGCGCCTGCAGGATTCGCGGAGCGCCGAGGAACGAGCCGAGCGCGCTCGACATGGTCGCGGCGAACACCCCGGCGACCACGATCCAGTCGAAACCGAAAAGCGCGTGGTCGAGCAGGCTCTGGTAGGGGGTCTCCACGAGCTCCGCGCGGTCGAACGCGCCGCCGGTCAACACGATCTGCAACATGTAGATCAGGCAGCCCACGCCGACGGCGGCCAGCGTCCCCAACGGGATCGCGCGCTCGGGCTCCTTCAGATCCCCCGACATGTTCACGCCGGCCATGATCCCGGTCACCGCCGGAAAGAAGATCGCGAACATCACCCAGAAGCCGAAGCGCGGCTCCGTGTACTCCGGCTTGAGATTCGCCTCCAGAACGGCCACGTCGAAGTCCAGCACCGCCCCGCCGAGGAAGACGACCACCGACAGCGCCATCACCGTTAGGATCGCGTACTGCGCCCGGATCGCCCAGGAAGCTCCGATCTGGCAGATCACGAAGAGCACGGTGGCGACCCCCAGCCCGATCCACATGAACTGGTCGGCGATGGCTGGCCACGCATGTGACATCGCCTCGACCAGCCCGAGAATGTAGAAGGGCACCGAGAAGGCCTGGGCCAGGAAAAGCGCCAGGCCGATGGAGCCGCCGGACGCGGGGCCGAGCGAGCGCGAGATCATGAAGTAGGCGCCGCCGCCCTCGACCCGCGTGTTGGTCGAGATCGCCGAGATCGACAGGCTCGTCAGCAGCGTGATCGCCTTCGCAGCGAACAGGATCCCGACCGCCGCCAAGATGCCCGCCTGACCGACCACGAAGCCGGTCCGCATGAACATGATGACGCCGAGGATCGTGAGGATCGACGGCGTGAAGACACCGCCAAACGCGCCAAACGCGTTGGCGACCGGCGTGCTCTCACCGGCCCGCACCCGGGCCACCGGATTCGTATCCTTCGTGCTCATCGGGGCGATCACCCGCGCCTGACAGACCTCCTGAGGAACCAGGAACTAGCACCGCCAAAGCCGCTTGGATACTTCGCCCACCCCCACCGAGTGCGATCAGCAACAATCGGTTCGAGACGCCGCGGCATCGCTCCGCGATCCGGCGGCTCCTCAGCACCTGTCGAGTGAACGCTGCCGGTAGACGTCACCGCCCCCCTGCGGCGCAGAGCGCCGCGGTCCCCCACGAGTGGGGGACGGCCGCGCAACGAGCGGCGGCGTTGGAGACACAGTCCCTCCCCGAAAGCGGGGAGGTGCCAGCCAGCGGCGGGCGGAGGGGACCTGCACGTTGGCGATCACCTGCGACGCCCCCTACTCTGCCGCGTCAGCCTCCACCTCGGTCTCCGCCAGCCAGGCCAGCAGCGATCCCCCGGTCGACGTCAGCTCGTCGAAGACGTAGCGGCTCCGCGGCTCCGCGCGCACCAACCAGCGCTCGAGCAGCTCTCGACGCTCCGGATACCGGCTCGCCTGCTCCCACAGGAGCTCGCAGACCGACGCGTCCACCAGGAGCTTCGTCAGCCGCTCGGCGTGGAGCATCGCCAACGAGAAGTCCCGCTTCGGGTCCATGTGTGCGAACGCCTTCCCCCACTCGGTCACGCGCCGGTGCCGGATGCTCTTGAACTTCATCGCCACGGTGCGCGTGATCAGGTGGGTCAAGGCGCGGTGTGCGAACACCCGGACGGCGGCCGAACGTCGCTCCAGCGGATCCTTCGCGGACAGCGAGCGCCACCTCAATTGCGCGCCTTCGCGGACGAATGCCTGGGGGTCCTTGAGCACCCGCCCGAGGTTGTCCTTCATCGCCATCAGGGCCTGGATCTGGGACGTCCCCTCGTAGATCGGCAGCACCATGGCGTCGCGGAGCAGCTTCTCCGCAGCGTAGTCCTTCGTGTAGCCGACCCCGCCGTGAATCTGGATGCCCCGCCGCGCGATCTCGACCGCCTTCTCGGCCCCGAAGTACTTGATCAGCGGCGTCAACCGCCGCGACTCCCACTTGTAGCTCCCCAGCTCTCTCTCCGCGTGGGCCCGATCGGCCGGGTCGGCGATCAGGTCGTACTGCAGGCCGATGGTCGTCTTCTGGGCGAGCTCCTCGTAGTAGGCCGCGTGCATGGTGATCGCACGCAGCGCCTGGATGTCCGTCTCCATCTCCTCGAGGTAGTCGGCGATCATCTCGTGGCGGTCGATCGTCTTGCCCATGCTCGGGCGCTGCACCGCGTACTCCCGGGCCATGCGCACCGCACACTCGGAGATGCCGAGAGCCTCGAACGCCACGCCGACGCGAGCGTTGTTCATCAGGAGGAGCATCAGCTTGAACCCGTCGCCCCGTTCGCCGATCAGCTCCGCGGGCGCGTCCTCGAACTCCAGCGCTGCGGTCGGCGACGACGTGTGGCCGAGCTTCTCCTCCAGGCGGCTGATCGAGCCATGCCAGACGCGCTCGCCGTCGGGGCCGTCCTCGTAGAGCCGCACGAGGAACAGGCTGAGTGCTTCGAGCCCCTCGGCGTCGTCCTCGGTGCGGGCGATGACGATGTGGTACTTCCCGTTGCCCGAGGTGATGAAGATCTTCTGGCCGGTCAACCGCCAGTTCCCGTCGCCATCCTGCACCGCGCGGGTCCGCAGCGCGGCCATGTCGCTACCGGCGTCGGGCTCGGTGATGTCCATCGAGCCCCAGGCCTTGCCGGCCACGATCTCCTCGATGGCGTCCTGGAAGCGCGTGGACACGAACGCGCGACTGTCGACGTCGACCTCGGTCGAGCCCTCGTAGACCGAGTACACCAGCAGGGCCATCGCGATGCCGCAGTGGAAGCTGATGTGGGTCATCACGCCAACGTCCGCCCGTGCGAACATCTCGGCGTTCATCATGTAGACCATCAACGGCACGTTCATGCCGCCGAGCTCCCGGGGGACACACAACCCGTGCATGCCGAGCTCGGAGAGCTGGTCGAAGATCCCGACGAGCACGGGCGGGAACACCACCTCACCGTTCTCCAGGCGCAACGAACTGCGCTCGATCTCGTCCCACTTCGGCGCGATCTCCTCGGCGGAGTATTCCCCGACCATCTCCAGGATGTCGCGATAGAGCTCGGTCGCTTCCTCCCGGCTCCGCGGACCGCCTTCCAAGCTGAAGTCGACCTCGGTCAAGCGGACGATCCGATCCCAGTCGAGCCACTTGTCGAAGTAGAACTGCAGGTCCGGGTTGTCCTTGAAGAAGTTGGCCATGGTGTCTCCCGGGCGGATCGCCCGAAACGGGGACGAGGGGTCAGCGCGTGGGGTCGTCGTCGAGGAAGAGGGCCGTGCGCGCGAATCGGATCAGGTGGTCGAGAAAGGCCTGGAAGGCGGGCTCGTCGCCGTCGCCGAACGCGCCCAGCACGTCGAAAGAGGCGATCCCGCCGACGATGAGGTGCATCGCCTGCATGACGAAGGTCTCGGAGTCGACCTCCGAACGGACGACGCCTTCGCGCTGCCCGGCCCGGATGTAGTTGTGGACCACGGCGACCCAGTCGCCGAGGTGCTCGCGGATGGCCTCGCGGAGAGGCGCTGGGCGGTCGAGCATTTCGCGAATGAGCAGGCGGGCACGGTCCGGCTTCTCGGCGAAGAACGACACGGCCTCTCCGACGACCGCATCGAAGCGACCCTCTCCGGTGCTGGCGGCCAGCATCAGCTTGGGCAACCGCTCGTTCCACCGCCGGAGCACGCGATCGAGGACCGCCTGGTGAAGCGTGTCCTTGGAGGAGAAGTGGTAGAGGAGCGACGGCTTTCGGATGCCGACCTCGCCGGCGATCTGGGCCAGCGACGTGTCACCGACGCCACGGGCGGCGAAGAGCCGTGTCGCGGCGTCGAGTATCTGTTCGCTTTTTTCGTCCATGGTCCGCACGGCCTACCGATTGGTCGGCACGAGCCTACCGATCGGTAGGCGCGGGTCAAGTCAATTCGCGTCGAGTCGATTGGGTCCGGGTCGAGTCGGGTGGGGCAATAGCGTTTGACAGGGCGCGTCATCAACGCCATGGTCACGACGCTTTTCCCCCGCAAACCCAGACGGAATCAACCATGCTCGGAAAACTCCTACGCCGCGCCGTGGAGCTCGCGCTGGACCTCAAGGATAGCCTGAACAAGAAGCAGGGCGAGCCGGCGCCCGCCTATCGGCCGCAACCGGCGCGGAGCGAAACTGCGGCGATGCAGGGTCAGAGCGCGCCTGCTGCGAAGCCCGCTGCGAAGAAGCCCGCCGCGAAGAAGCCCGCCGCGAAGAAGCCCGCTGCGAAGAAGCCCGCTGCGAAGAAGCCCGCTGCGAAGAAGC
>CAZFPM010000120.1:0-17321 GCA_964520965.1 uncultured Myxococcales bacterium | reverse complement strand
GCCCCACCCCCCCGGGGGGGGGGTGGGGGGGGCGGTGGGGGGGGGGGGGGGGTTTGGGGGGGGGGTTTGGGTGGTGCTCGCCTACACGTCGGTTGGGTGGGGTGAGGGCGCGCGCCTGGTGCGGGCCGGCGCCACGGTGCTCGCCTACACGTCGAGCACCCTCGTCACGGCCGGATCGGCGGAGCCGTACGTCGTGCTCGAAGGGGTCGAGGAGCTTCGCGCGGTGAGCGAGCGCGACGGGTGGCTCTACGCCGCCGAGGGCACCCCGGCGGAGATCTGGTGAGGGCGCATCGAGGATGGAGAGCTGGTCGATCGCGAGACCATCCTCGAACGCGTGTGGGACGTGCGTTCGCTGCTGCCCGACGACGGCGCTATCTGGTACGGAACCGAGGGTCCGGAGCCACGGCAGATCTTCTGGGTCACCGACCGCGGCGACGCGCTGACCTCGTACGCCTCGTCGCGCTTCTGGGCTGCGGAGATGCTCCTCGGTGACGCGGGGAGCCTCCATGTGCTGGGCGGTTCCGGCAGCGGCGGATGGATCGAGACACTCGACATCGAGACGGGAACGCTCACCCGACTGGGCTACGCGCCTCGCAGCTCGTCGACGCTCAGGTGCGTCGGCGGCGCTCTCTGGTGGCGCACGCCGTCGGCCGTCTTCACCCTGCCGGTCGACGGCTCGGCCGGCCCGCGTGCGGTCGCCGTCGGGACCACACCGGTCGGGTTGATCGTCGACGAGAGCTCCGTTGTGTGGATCGACGGGTGGCGCGGGGAGCTGCCGCGTTTGCAATGGACCCTCGGTCACCGAAGCAGGCTCCTCGACCCCAACGCCATGGCACCCTCGCCTGGGCAGTCGCCGTGATCGCCGATATGGGCGGCTACACGGGAAAGTCCTCCGGTGGACCGCCCGGTCCTCTGGTGCTTGCCCGCGGGTTCCAGAGGATGTGCGACCGCGCCGCAGGCTTCGAAGCCGCCCGGAAAACTCGAGATCAATGGTGAGCCTGCATGCACCGCACCGCCAGCCGAGTGTGACGACGGAGACCACAACGGCGGCGAGTCGGATGTCGACTGCGGAGGCGACGACTGCGACCCCTGCGCCGACGGGTCGGGATGCCGGGTGTCCGAGGATTGCGCCTCGCGCGTGTGTCGACAACGGGTGTGCGTCGCCCACGACTGCGGCGATGGCGCTTTGAACGGTGACGAGACGGACGTCGACTGCGGAGGGAGTTGCAGTCCCTGCGGACCGGACGGCGCGTGCGGGAATGGGTCGGATTGCCGGAGTCGGCGCTGTCAGGACGGGTCGTGCTCGGAGCCATCCTGCGACGACGGGATCGAAAACGGCGACGAGTCCGACGTCGATTGCGGTGGAAGCGACTGCGGTCCTTGTGACGACGGGGACTCGTGCCGCGACGGGTTCGATTGCGGGTCGGGCACATGCAACGCCGACGAGATCTGCTACCTGCCGACGTGCGATGACGCGATCCAGAACGGCACCGAAACGTCCGTGGACTGCGGGGGGGAGCGGTGCGATGCCTGTCCGGTGGGCGCCGGGTGTGTGATCGCCGACGACTGCGCGAGCGGGCGGTGCGACGTCGGGGTGTGCGGGGCCGCGGCGACGTGCGACGACGAGGAGGAGAACGGAGACGAATCCGACGTGGACTGTGGGGGCGACGAGTGCGCGCCGTGTCCGGCCGGGCGACGTTGCTACCGCAACTTCGACTGTGTCACTCGCAATTGCTGGGGGGGGACATGCGGCGCGTTCGCGACCTGCGACGACGGGCTGCAAAACGCGGCAGAGACCGGGCTGGATTGCGGCGGACCGGACTGTCGCCCCTGCGCGGACGGCGAGCCTTGCCTGCGTGCGCTGGACTGTGACTCTTCGATCTGCGCCGACGACGTCTGTGCGGCGTCCACGTGCGAGGACGAACGTATCGCCGGTCTGGAGACCGACGTGGATTGTGGCGGACCGGCCTGCCCCGGATGCCGGGCCGGCGCCTCGTGCCGGATCGGGCCGGACTGCGAATCCGAGATCTGCGGTGACGGCACTTGCATCGCGCCGACCTGCGAGGATGGGGTTCTCAACGGCGACGAGGTCTCCGTCGATTGCGGGGGGAGTTGCGGCGACGCCGATCACTGTCGGGGCGCGTGTGACCCCGGCTTGACCGTGACAGACCTCACCCCGTTCGCGGACGACGACGGTGCAGTGACGTTGGGCGGCGACTGGGCGGGCCTTGGTCTGTCGCTGGTCGAGGCTGCTGATCGGCGATGCATCGGCGACCCACCGGCGCCCGAAGACGTCTTCTTGTTCACGGCGCCGGCCGCCGGGCTCTTTCTCGTACAGCTCGACGGCCCGGAAGGGATGGGGCTGCACGGGCGACTCGGCAGCTGCGCCGAGGACGCGTTGCCGGCTGGATGCGCGACCGGGGTGGCTGCCGATCTGGCAGTCGAGTTGGAAGGAGGGGACGATCTCTACCTCTTCGTGGAGCCCGTCGGCGACCTGTCGTCGACGGCGTACACGCTGGACGTGATCCCGCTCGTCGATATCTGCGCGGGGACCCCCAGGGAGTTCTGTCCGCTGTCGTGCGGTCCATTGCCGCTGATCGACCTTGTCGTCGATGGGTTCGACGGGAGTGCCAGCGCATCGGGCGACGTCGACGGGGACTCGGTTCTCGTGATTCCGGACCTGTGCTCCGACAACCCCCTGTTCGACGGGGCAGAGACCGTCCTGTCGTACCGTTCCACCCGATCCGGTCGATATCGCGCGTACGCTCGGACCACCGCGCCGGCAGCGTTGTCCATTCGCGACGAATGCTTGAACAGCTCACCGGTCCGGGCGTGTGAGCAGGCGGACTCGGCCCCCGAGATCGCCTTCGACGTCGCAGAAGGAGAGACGGTTTGGCTTGCCTTGGAGGCCTCCCGGGGCGTGCCCTTCGACTTCGACTTCCACGTCGAGCACGTCTACGCCAGTTGCCCGGACTTCGAACCCTGCGCCGTCGAGTGCGACGTCGAGGGGGAGTACCCATGGATCGACCTCGGCCTGCACCGCGTCGACTCCGGCGCGGAGTTCAACGATGTGCTCGGCGAGGGTCAGTCGTTCTTCACGCCGGAGTGTGGCGACGCGACGGCAGAGGGCTTCGAAGTCGTGCATCGGTTCGTCGCGGTCGACGGAGGCGCCCATCGTTTCTCCGTCGAAGGCGAATTCCCGGTCGGATTGACGGTGCATGACGAGCGGTGTCAACCGACGGCGCCCGTGCTGGGCTGCACGACGAGCGAAGACGGCCCGTTGGCGGTCGACCTCACAGCGGGCCAGGTCGTGTTCGCGGTGGTGGACTCGCTCGCTGGCCGAGGAGGCGCCTACACCGTCACGGTCGGGACGCCCTGAGTCCGAGCTCGGGCACCCGTTCCCGAACGCGATCTTCGACCGCCTGGAACGTGAGGGGAGTTCGGCTCGAGACGACGGCGGCGTCTGTGGGGCCGCTACGCTTCCGAATCGGGCCGCTCGACGACCTGGAACCAGTACTTGCCGCTCGACTGGAACGCCGCGACCAGCCCATCGAATTCGACCGGCTTGACGACGAATCCCGCCGCGCCGTGGTCGTAGCTGCCGTCGATGTCTTCGACGGCACGCGCCGTGGTCGTAGCTGCCGTCGATGTCTTCGACGGCACGCGCCGTTGGTTGATGGCCTTCCACAGCCACAGCGTCTCGTCGCACGACCACGGGTTGGAGTCGGTCGCGAACGACCCCGTCGATGTCTGGTCGCCCGGAGCGCTTCGCGATACCTTGCCAAAGCCATCGGTGAGCAGCTGGACAGACCTTGGACGAACCCACCTCCGCCTTGCAAGAGCCGGCCCGTCGGGACGACGAGTGCACGGACCCGCCGCGCCGCATGCGGGGCCTGACGGCGCGGGTGGCGCTCGCAGGCGCGACTTTGCTGGCGACCGTGCTGGTCCTCGAGGCGCTTGCACGAGTCGTGTGGGCGGTCGCGCCGGTGGCACCGTGGCAGGTGCGGGACGGGGTGTACCACCACTCGCTCGGCCTCGTGAACGGGCTGTCCTGGTCGACTCCGCAGACCGCGCCCAGCGACGCTCGGAGGCTTTCGCGTTCCGCCGAAGAGAACGAGATCCGCGTCTTTGTGTTCGGCGAGTCCAGCGTCCAGGGATCCCCGTGGGGAGTCGATGTCAGCGCGCCGGCGATGCTCTACGACCAGCTGAGCCCGCGGCTCGGGGACCGTCAGCTCACGGTCGTCAACATGGGCCGCGGCGGCGCGATGCTGTTGGACACCTACTATTACCTGCAGGCGGTTGCCCGCTTCGAACCGGACGTCATCATCTTCTACCAGGGCACGAACGACCGGTTCGACAGCGGCGTCGAACTCTGCCTTCCGGTGAACCGCCCACGGCTCCACGCCTTGTGGCGCTGGCATGTCGAACACAGCCGGCTCCTGTGGTTCGTACGGGCGCGGGCGCCGACTCTCGTGAGGGGCGAGCGAGCCGGAGACGTTCCGGGAAGCAGCCGCCCGGCCGGGTGCTCCGAGCATGAGGGGCTCTCGGCGTGGACAGATGTGGTGCTCGGCCTGGCCGAGCGCACCGGTGCCCACGTGATCGTGGCCACGCCCGTGTTCACTTCGATGGGTAGCGCCGAGTACACCCGGGCACGCGACGCGCGCGAACGCGGGTTCACCTGGGTGGTCGACCACCTCGAAGGCCGATACCGGGAGTTGGTGGTGTGCTCGCTGGACGCAGACTGCACGCTGCACGATGCGGTCGGCGACTTGCACGCTGGCGACGATGCTGCTCGGCCGTCGCCCCCCGCTGACTCGGACGAGCTTCTGCACAACAACATGGTTGGAGTCGAAGGCACGTTGGACGATCTCCGCCAGATCTGGTTCGACGCCGCCGAACGTCACGGGGCCAGTCGCGTTGACTTCCTCGCTGTCGCGAGGGCTCGCGCACCCCGTGGGATGCTGCTGCCCCCGTTCATGGTCGACTCCGTGCATCTGTCCCTCGACGGCTATGCACTCCTCGCCGCGACCCTCGCGGCCACGACGGAGGTGGTTCTGAACGGAGCACACCGGCCCGCCGACGCGTCGACAATCCCGCAACCCGACACGAGTCGATACGTCGCGCGTCTCGATCGGCATGCGGCGGCGGGCGGGGCGTTGGACTATTGCGCAATCAACCGGTCCGAGGGGGCGACCTGGTTGCAGGGCGGGGCGATGATCGTTGGAGTCGGGCTCATGCAGACTGCCTGGGAGACCTGCCACGACGAGACCGCGGGGCTGGCGCTCGGTTGGCTCCACGGACGCCTGGACGTCCCCAGTTCCCTGCCTCCAGCGGTGGTGGAGCGCGCCGCCAGGGTCGATGTCGAAGCGCTGCTGGGCGGCGCCGGAAGGACCCCCGAAATGGGTAGGGACCAGGGAGCCTCCGCGCTCGGTGGACCGACCGGGCCCGCGCTCCCGCGGCAGTGAGCGCAGCTGCCTGTGGGCTGAGCGCTTCGAACAGTCGATGAGCCCCCCCGCCGAGCGGTTCACCACTCTTCGGGTCACCACCACGCACCCTCGGCCACGCGCGACACGTGCTATCATCGTGCCCATGGCCAGAACCCCGTCCACTCCTCGACTCCGCATCGGCGCGGCATTGCTCACCATCGCGTTCGTTGCGACGGCGTGCGGGGATACGTCGGGCAGCGGTGGTCCGGACGGCCGTGTAGACGGCGACGTGCCCTGGGACGGTCTGCCCCGCTACGAAACCCGGCTGGACGATGCGGCTGACGTCGAAGCGCTGGCCGATGGGGACCTGTCGGTGAAGTACCTCGCACCGCTGGATCCGGCGGTGACCGCGCCCCCCCTCGACAGCGGGTGCGTCTTCCAGGACATGCACGACGCCGTCTGGCACATCGAGTTCCTCGCCGCGTATCCCGAGTGGCAGGACCTCGGCTACGACGCCTACCTGGACATGGTCCTGCGGCGCGAGACCCGGACGTCGTGGGGGGGCTCCGTGCGCTGGTGGCCCGACGCGCCGCATCCGGAAACCGGCGAGGTGGGATTGCTCTCCTTCAGCGTTTACGCGGAGGACACGCCCGGCAACGAGCTCCGATTCGAGGATGTCGTGTCTGTCCGCGACCGCATGCAGTCCTGCGTGGGTTTTGCGCCGGAGGCCGTGGTCTTCGTGGCGGAGGGACCGGGCCAACGGAGGTTGATCGAGAGCGAGGCCGATGCGTTTGCCGATGCCGGCATCGTCGCCACGGACGCCGCGTCCCTCGCTGGCGAGGTCGAGTTCGAGATCTACAGCGACGGTGTCGGCTACGGCACGCTCGTCGTGGTGCCGCCCACCGAGCCGCTCGGCGATTACGGTCCGCGCGACGTGCTCGTGCTGGAGTCGGCGCCGAACGACATCGGTGTCGTCGCCGGGCTCATCACGTCGCAGCCCCAGAACCTGCACAGCCACGTCAACCTGCGCCTTCAGGAGAAGGGCATCCCTAACGCGCGGATCCCGAACGCCACCGAGAGCCGGCTCCTGACCGGTCTCGCCGCCCGCCTCGTCCGCATCGAAGCCAACGCGGCGGGCGTCGACGTGACTCCGGCCAGCGAGGACGAGGCGGAAGCCTGGTGGGCAGCGCACCGGCCCGATGTCGGACAGCCGATCGCCGACCTCGGTGTGGGCGACGTGGCGAGCTTCTCGTCCCTCGGCAGCGAGGACGCCATCGCATATGGAGCCAAGGCGGCGAACCTGGCCGAGCTGTCGAATCTGCTCGGTCCGGAGCACGCACCGCTCGGGTTCGCGATCCCGTTCTCGGCCTACGCGGCGCACGTCTCCGACAACGGCATCGACGACCTGATCGCGACGACCCTCGTCGACCCGCGCCTCGTCTCCGACCGGGACTTCCGGCGGACCGCGCTCGACGACCTCCGGGACGAGATTCGCGACGCGCCCGTCGATCCCGGGCTCCTCGACGCGATCGAGGAGCAGGCACGGGGGTGGCTCGGAGACGCCGCGGAGACCACGCGCCTGCGATTCCGGAGCAGCACCAACGTGGAGGATCTCGAGGCGTTGACCGGCGCCGGCCTCTACGACTCGCGGAGCGGATGCCTCGGCGACGACCGCGACGGTGACGAGGCGGGTCCGTCGCGATGCCTGTCCGCCGCCGAGCGCACTCTCCTCGAGGGGCGTCTGACGACCCTTCGCGGCGAGCTGTCTGCGCACCCGGATCGCGTGTGGCTGGAGGCGATCATCGCCGACATCGAGGGGGACATCAGCGAGGAGCGGCCGATCGCCCGTGCGTTGCCGCGGGTCTGGCGCAGCCTGTGGAACGACCGGGCGTGGGAGGAGCGCGAGTTCTACGGTATCGACCACGAGCGGGCGTACATGGGGGTCGCGGTCAACGCGTCCTTCGTGATGGAGCGGATCAACGCCGTCGTGGTCACCAATCTCGACCAGGAGGCCGGGGACCCGCTCTACCGGGTGGTGTCGCAGGTCGGCACGGAGAGCGTCGTTCGACCCGACGACCCCACCGCGATCGCCGAGGTTCGCACGGTGCGACGAGGCGACGGGGATACGCGGGTCGACGACACACTCTGGACCGAGTCATCGCTCGGCGAAGGCGGTTCGCTATGGAGCGACGAGCGGTTCGCCGAGCTGATGACGGTCGTCTTCGAAGCCCACGATCACTTCGCTGCGAACGTCTACGACGATCCGGCGTCGACGTTCGACCTGGAGGTCAAGCTGACCGCCGACGGGCGCGTGGTCATCAAGCAGATTCGGCCCTATATCGAGGTCGGACCATGATCGCGTGCTCGCCGCGGATTGCGGTGGGATCTTCGAGAGGCGAAGGTCTGACCGGTGTGGGCTCCGCTTCGCCGGCGCGTTCCACCGAAACACACAGAGGAGACGACATGGATTCGCGAACGATCCGCGCCGCGCTGTGGTGCACCCTGACCATCCTCGCCTCCGTGTGGTTCGCGGCCTGCGCCGAGGAGGAAGACTGCGGCGTCTGCGTGGAGGAGAAGTGCGCCGACCTCGTCGCGTACTGCGATGCCGACCCGGATTGCGCGTGCATGGTCGACTGCCTGGGGAGCCTGGGCATTCCCGGCATCGGCGATTGCGTCGAGCGATGCGGGTTGGACGAGCGGCCAGTCGCGTTCCTGCCGGTCGAAGAATGTGTGGCCGTCGCGTGCCCCGACGCGGAAGACGAGTGTGCGACGCCGAGCGATTGGACCGCGCCAGAGGCGTCGGAGGGGAGCGGTTCGGCCGGCGACATCGGCGGCGGTGACGAGCCGGACTGCGCCTTCGACCCGGACCTCGCCTTCGACGCCGAGGGCGACGTGCTGCAGCTCGAAAGCGCCGACGGCGCGGTGTGCGTCCGCATCGACCGGGCCAACCAGGGCCCTGGCGATCTGGCGAACACGAGCTGGCTCCTGCTCGAGGCCCGCGTCGGCCCGCTCGGCCAGGTCGCCCACGTCGACGACACCGCGGATCTCTGCTGGTACTCGAGCCACCACAACTTCCGCGACTGGGCGCACATCTGGACCGGCACGCGCCACCACGGGCTGAAGCTGGAGGAAGACGGCCACGGCGGCCCGCGCACCTACGAGCTGCTCACGTTCGAGCAGGGGCCGTTGACGGCCGACGAGTGCGCGCCGTTGGCCGACGGTGTCGACCCGATCGGCCCGCCGATTTCGCTCTTCCCGGTCGAGCCCTGACGCCGGGATCCGGTCAGACCGACGATCAGCGCAGGACCGTTCAGTCGCCCTTCAGCGTCCGGTAGAGCTCGTACGCCTTCTCGGGCGTCTCGTTGTCGTGCACGACGGCGCGCACGGCCTGGATCATCGCCGTCGGGGCCTCGGACTGGAAGATGTTGCGGCCCATGTCGACGCCCGCGGCGCCACGACTCACGGCGTTGTGAGCGAGGCGGAGCGCGTCGAGCTCGGGGAGCTTCTTGCCGCCGGCCATGACGATCGGCACCGGGCAGGCCGCGGTGACCGTGTCGAAGCCGTCGTCGACGTAGTAGGTCTTCACGACCGAGGCGCCGAGCTCGGCGCAGATGCGGGTCGCGAGACGCATGTAGCGGGCGTCGCGGACCAGCTCCTTGCCGACCGCCGTCACGCCGAGGGTGGCGATTCCGTTCCGGTTGCCCATGTCGATCAACCGCGTCAGGTTGTGGATCGACCGGGACTCGAACTCGCCACCGATGAAGACCTGGACCGCCATCGCCGACACGTTCAGGCGCACGGCCTCGTCGATCGAGATGGCCAGCTCCTCGTCGGAGAGCTCTTTGAGGATGCTCGGCCCGCCGCTCGCGCGGACGACGATGCCGCCGCGGTAGGTCGGTGGGATGCTCGTCCGCAGGATACCGCGCGTGCACATCAGGGCGTCGGCGTACGGCGTGAGCGGCACGATGTTGAGATCGACTCGCTCCAGGCCCGTCGTCGGGCCCTGGAAGTAGCCGTGGTCGAAGGCCAGCATCACCGTCCGACCCGAGCGCGGGTCGAAGATGTGGGAGAGCCGGTTCTTCATCCCCCAGTCGAGGTTGTTGGAGCCCTTGAGGAAGAAGCCCTCGGTGCTCGCGGGAACGTCGACGAAGAAGTTCTTGGTGGCAGCGTTGTCGGCCTCGGGCATGACTCGTCTCGCTGATCGGGTGGGCGTCGGGATGGGATCGACGGGAGCCTACGCCGTCGGGGAGCGGTCGTCGAGGCCCCGCGTGCCTCTCTCCGCGACTTCGGGGCGGTGCTTCCCTCGGCCGCTGGCTGCGGTCGCCGCTGGCGCACAGCGTCGTAGTTGTCTCCACTGCGATTGTCGACGTGGTAGAGCAGGGGAGGTCACCGGGTGATCGTCGGGACGGATTCCCCACCCGAGCCCGGTCCGGGTCGCGCAGCAGCCGTCGTTCCGGAGAACCGGTCTTCTCTTCGTGTCATGAAGTCTACATCGATCGTCACCCTGATCTTCGCCACGGTGCTCCTCTCCTGTTTCGGCCGGACGGAGACCACCCCCGTTCCCGACGCTACGGACATGGGTGCCGACCTCGGCACGTTCGACACGACCGGGGTCCCGGACACGCCGACGGAAGATGGTGGCGGTGAAGACGCCGGACCCGAGCTGGCACGGTTCGGCGAGCCCTGCGACGACGACTGGGAGTGCGAGAGCCGGCTCTGCGTCGAGACCGAGGACTTCGTCGAAGGGTACTGCTCACAGTTCTGCACCGATGATGACGATTGCGACGATGGGTGGTCGTGCGTGTTTCTGATCATCAGCGGCGGTGACGGATTGCGGGCCTGCGCCGCCACCGATCTCTGCATCGACGGCGACGGCGACGGCTTCGGGCGGGGGCCGGCGTGCGACGGTTCGGATTGCGACGATGAGGACGGCGCCGTGTTCGCCGGTGCGGACGAGCTGTGCAACGGCTTCGACGACGACTGCGACGGCGTCGTCGACGAGAACCCGATCGACGCGGGAGAGGCGTGCACGACCGAGCTTCCCGGCGTCTGCGGTCCGGGAGTCACGACCTGCGACTTCGGCCTCTTCGAGTGCGTTGGCCTCGCGCCGGCGACGACCGAGATCTGCAACGCGATCGACGATGATTGCAATGGATACATCGACGATGACTCGACGGGCGCACCGCTGGCGGAGGTCTGCTACCCGGGGCCACCGGGTACGGCGGGAATCGGCATCTGTGCCGAGGGTGTACGAACCTGTGTCGGTGGCGTCTTCTCGCAGTGCGCCGGCCTCGTGCTGCCGTCGATCGAGCTGTGCAACGGCCTCGATGACGACTGCGACGAGGGCACCGACGAGGGTGACCCCGGCGGTGGCTTCGACTGCAACACCGGCCTTCAGGGCATCTGTGCGCCCGGCGTGACACGCTGCGAGGACGGCGAAGCGACATGCGCCCGGCTGATCGAGCCCGGCGAGGCCGCGGAGGTGTGCAACGGCCTCGATGACGACTGCGACGGCGAGGTCGACGACGGGGAGTCGTGGGCGCTGCTCGGCGATGGTTGCATCGTCGGGGTGGGGGAGTGCGTCGCCGCGGGCGCGTTTGTTTGCGACCCCGCCGATCCGTCCGGGCCGCCCGTGTGTTCCGCGGTTCCCGGCGACGGGGTGGCCGAGGTGTGCAACGGCCTCGACGACGACTGCGATGGCGAGAGCGACGAGGACGCGGTCTGGTCCGAGGCAGGCGAGGTCTGCTTCGTCGGGGACGGGATCTGCCAGCGTGCCGGTGTGTCGATCTGCGATCCGGCGGCGCCCGAGGGCCCGCCCGTCTGCTCCGCCCGCCCGGGCACGGAGGGCGTGGAGGTGTGTAACGGTCTCGACGATGACTGTGACGGCGACGTTGACGACGGAGAGCCGTGGACGGACCGCGGGTCCGTCTGCTTTGTGGGCGTCGGCGCTTGCCGCCGGGCCGGGATCCTCGTGTGCGACCCGTCCTTGCCGGGCGGACCGCTCGACTGCACCGCGGTCCCCGGGTCGGAGGGAGCGGAGGTGTGCAACGGTCTCGACGACGACTGCGACGGCGAGGTCGACGACCTGGCAGCCGAGCTCTGCCCACTGCAGCGCGGCGTCTGCGAGGGGTCGGCGCAGATCTGCGCCGGCGACGGTGGGTTCCTCGACTGTACGACGCTCAACTACGGGCTCGAATACGAACTGGTCGAGATCACGTGTGACGGTCTCGACAACGATTGCGACGGCGAGGTCGACGACGTGGATGTCGACCGCGACGGCTTCGTCGATGTCGCGTGCGGCGGCACCGACTGCGATGACCTGAACCCACTGGTCAATCCCGAAGCGCCGGAGGTGTGCGGCGACCTCGTCGACAACGACTGCAACGATGTCGCCGAGGATCGAGACGTAGACGGCGATGGCTTCGTCGATGTCGCGTGCGGCGGGACCGATTGCAACGACCGGTCCGGGCTCGCGCGACCCGGCCTGGACGAAGTCTGCGGCGACTTCCTCGACAACGACTGCGACGGCTCGGCGGACAACAAGGACATCGACGGTGACTCGTTCCGCGATCCCGCGTGCGGCGGGACCGACTGCGACGACGACGAGGGGCGAGCGTTCCCCGGCAACCCCGAGGTGTGTGACGGGGTCGACAACGACTGCTCCGACGTGATCGACGACAAGGACACCGACGGCGACGGATTCATCGACGACGACCCTGTCTGCGGCGGGACCGACTGCGACGACGGTGATATCTTCGTCAACCCGGACGCAGCGGAGATCTGCGGCGACGATGTCGACGATGATTGCTCGGGAGAGCTGGATGATCGCGACGTCGACGGAGACACCTTCATCGACGCGGACCCGGCCTGCGGCGGGGACGACTGCATAGACACGCTGGACACCGTGCATCCCGACGCGGCCGAGATCCGCGACGGCGAGGACAACGATTGCGACCTGCTTTGGGACGAGGGTCTGGTGCTGCCCGGTGAACTGATCGTCACGGAAGCGATGCCCAATCCATCCGCCGTCCTCGACTCCTTCGGCGAGTGGTTGGAGGTCTACAACACGAGCGACACGGCGATAAACCTGAACTCCTTCCGCCTGCACGACGACGATGGCGACTCCTGGACGGTGCTCGAGATCGGCGGCGTCTACGTTGCGCCGGGCGCGTATGCGACGCTCTGTCGCTTCGGGCTCTTCGCGGCAAACGGCGGCGTGGTGTGCGATGCGACCTACGACGACTTCGTGCTGGCCAACGGACCCGACGAAATCATCTTGTCGCTCGGCGACGTGGAGATCGACCGCGTGAACTACGACCGCACGTTCCCATGGACGTCGAACACCACGATGTCGCTGCGCCCCGACCGCCTCACCGCAGCGGCCAACGATCTGGTCGAATCGTGGTGTCCCACTGCGGTCACGGCGGAGAACCAGCTCGCCGGCGGGGACTACGGAACGCCGCGGCGTGAGAGCGACTGTCGGTAGCCCCCCGGCCGTGGGCGCTTCGCTCAGCCCGCCGCCTTCGCGGGTCGGTCCGGCCGGAATGCCGGCCCAAGACGATGAACGGCCCGCGCGCACGGTGGCGGGCGGGCCGTTGTTTCGGGTGGGCCGGGGCGGTGGAGGCCCGGCCGACGCCGATCACAGCGTCAGCGGCAGCAGGTTGAACTCGTCGAGCGGGAAGGCGTAGACGCCGTAGCGGCCGGCGGGGACCACGAAGCGGTCGTCGTCGAGCTCGATGCGGCGCGGCCAACCGCGCGTCGGGTAGAAGGCCTGCGCGAAGGGGAACTCGGGGTTGCCGACGTGGTAGACCATCAGGCCGCCGGGCACCTGGAAGAGCGCGCGGTCACCGCGGACGCCCTGCAGCGTCGCCCAGCGGTCGACGATCGTGGAGCCGAGCTCGTCGAGGCCGGAGCCGGCACCGTCGAGAATCGTCAGCCGGGTCGCGTAGTCAGCCTCGTCGTATTCGCGGCCGCGCGAGTAGCGGTAGACGGGCTGGTGTGTGACCAGGACACGGCCGTCGTCGCCGAGCACGAGCTGGGTGACCTGCTCGTCGGCGAAGGTGTAGCGGCCGAGCAGGTACGCGCGGCCCTCGTTGACGCGGACCTTGGCGACCGAGGTCTCGACGACCTCGTCACCCCACACGAAGTCGCGGGTGAACAAGTCGTTGCCGTCACGGCCGAGCACCTCGCCGGGCACGTTGATCCGACGTCCGACCTCGGGGTTCGACGGGTCGGAGAGGTCGATCGCCCGCACGAAGTACCGCACATAGGTCAGCCCGTCGTCGTCGACCGGCGCCGGCCGACGGAAGCTGAACAGCAGGTCGTCGCCATCGGCGATGGTCGACACCGCCTCGTCGCCGCGGAACATCGCGACCGGGTCCGCCAGCGAGGGTGCGTCGGCGTCGCTCAGGTCGACGACGTGGTACGTGTGCGTCTGCCAGTGGCGGTGGCGCTCGTAGTCCCAGCAGTCGGTGTGGGTGTCGATGCTGTCGAGATCGATCGACTCGCACTCCCAGGAGCCTTCGCGATCGCGGCACTCCAGGATCTCGCCAGTGCACAGGGTCGGCTCCCCTTCGAGGGTCCGACATTGGATGCCGCCCTCGTAGTACGCGCAGTCCTCCTCCTCTTCCGGGTCCGCGAATCCGTCCGGAAGCGTCATGCGGCCGTCGCACTCGCTCCAGTCGGTCGGGTAGGTCCCGCAGACCTCCTCGCTGCCGAGCAGCTCGCTCTCGTTGCCGTACTCGGTGAAGACGAGGGCATCGCCGACGGCGAGGACGATGGGCTGCGCGTAGTACCGACCGCAGTCCCAGCAATCCTCCATGCCCCATCCGTAGTAGCCACCGTAGGACTCGGGAATCTCCGTCGTCACGAAGCTACCACGGCGCTCGGGACGCCGCGGGTCGGAGAGATCGACCGCGTCGATCGTCGTCTCGACCTCCCAGCCGCGGTCGGAGTCGTCGCTCTCGACATAGAGCCGGGATACGCCGACCAGCAGCTCGCCGACACGGAGCACGGTCGCACGGGCGGGGAGCTCGATCGTCGCGACGGGCTCGGCGGCGTCGGGATCCTCGTCCATCGACACGATCTCCACGCGGGTCGGCGGCAGATCCGCGTCGTCGCGGTACCAGCCGTAGAAGTAGTCCGCGCTGTCGACGATGCGAGCGCCGAAGTCGCCGAACACCAGGAAGTCGGCGTAGTTCGGAGCGAGCTCGACACGGCCGAGCTCGTGCGGCGCGTCGGGATCCTCGGTGTCGAAAAGGCTGAGCTCCATCTCGCTCAGGTTGGCCGTCGTCGACCCTTCGGCGCGGAAGCTGCGGCGCACCGGCGTGCCGTGGTCCATCGTGCCGCGTCGGGTCAGCGTGCTCTCGCTGAACGTGAAGATCTGGACCGCGGCGGTGTAGTGGCCGTGGCGGTCACTCCAGCCCTGGAACGGGAGCAGCACGAGCCCCGTCTCTCGGGTCCCGTCGGCGGCGAGCACGTCGACCGCGCCCTCCAGGACCGAGAACGCGCGGTCGTCCCAGCTCGCCTCGGACCAGCTGTTGTCGGCGGCGACCTCGCGTCGGGCCAACATCGGCTCCGGGTTCTCCAGGTCGGTGACGTCGTAGAGCGAGACGGCCATCGTGCGCCCGCCGGTGTCCTCGACGCCGATGCCGATCAGGCGGCTCTGCGAGAAGACGGGGCGGAAGTAGTCGTTCCAGCCGGAGACGATGAACTCGCTCTTCTCCTCGATGTTTCCCTCGGCGTCGATGTGGAAGGCGTGGAAGGGGTCGACGCGCCGGTAGGTGACGAAGAAGGCCTTCTCGCCCATGAAGAGCGTCGCGTAGAGGTCCTCGTTCTCGCCGAAGGTCGCCACGTCGATCATACGCAGGTCGTCCGGGTTCGAGGCGTCGAAGGTCTGCACGTAGTTGTCGTGGCCGGAGCCCCACCATCGGTTGCCGGAGACGATGCGCAGCACGTCGCCATCGAGGTCCATGTTGAACTTGTTCTCCACGTAGCCGGCCACGCGGATCTGGTCGCCTTCGACCATGGTCCCCTCGGGGCTGGAGATGTCGATCATTGCGACGCGGCTACCCGGCGTGCGGTCGTTCCAGTCGGTGCGGGCCACCAGCAGGGCCTCCGGCGTTGCCTGGATCGCGTTGACGTACCCGCCGAGATCGAGCTCGGTGCGCTCCTCGGCCAGCCCCGACGATGCGTCGAAGCTGCGGACATAGGTGCGGGTCTCCCACTCCCACGTTCCGTCGTCGTTCTCCCAGTAGTTGTAGCCGCCGGCGACCACGTAGAGGGCGGCGCGGTCGCCTTGTCGCGTGAGCCGGCTGGTCTGGATGTAGCCCGGCACGAAGCGGTGCTGGAGGATGCGCGGGTTCTCCCGGTCGGAGATGTCCGCGACGGCGACTACGCCGCCCTGCCGCTGCTCGAGCGGTGCGGCGACGGAGTCCGCGACGAGCGGGTTGATCCCGTAGTAGCCCATCCAGTTGTTCATCAGGATGAACACCCGGTCACCGACCGCGTACATCTCGACGGGGTGCCCGCTGATCTGGGCGCGACCGACGATGGCCGGCTCGGAGACGTCGCTGAAGTCGATCAGCTGCAGGCCCCGATAGGCGTTCAGGTTGAGGATCATGGCGTCGTCGAGGACGCGATAGATGTCGCCTTCCTCGACCGTGCGCTCGTCGGCGCCGTCCGAGTCGTCTGCCGCGGCTGCGGGCTCCTCGGCGCCGAAGTCGTTGCGCTCGCCCGTCTCCTGCCCGGCGCGGCCGTCGGCAGAGAGGAAATCGCTCTGACCGGTGGGCGGGTCGACGGGGTTCGACGGGTCGTCGTCGGGGCGGTCGGGGGAGTCGCTGCCGCAGGCGGCAAGGAGCGCCGCGAGACAGAACAGACCGGCCAGGGTGGCTGGCCACGACGGGTGGGAGCGAGCGATGCGACGGTGGGTAGGTCTCATGGTGTCTCCTGATTCGGCGGCCGTGCCGCGGTCGTCGAAGGGCACCTCTCACGTGTCGCAATCGGCGTGCCAGTCGAATTCACGAAAGGCGATGGTGAGTGTTTTCAGTGGGTTGGAGCAGCAGTGCCGAATCCCGATGGCCCCGATCGATGGATTTCCGAGGGGGGTGGACGCGCCGAGCGTCGGATTCCTGAGACCGGTCGCCTCGAGATGGTGGTTGAGCTTCGGAGCCCAGCGAAGGACGCGGGTCCCACGGACGAGCTCTCCGGAGCCCGACGCCACCACGACGACCCAACGCACGACGCCCGCGGCGGTTGGCCACGGGCGTCTGTCGGACCAGCGCTCCCCAAGCCGAGGAGCCTTGCGGCCTACGGGTGATTGGAGTCGAGCTCGGTGATGTAGAGCGTCGACGGGTTGTTCGACGAGACATCGTAGGTGCCCACCCAGACGTCGTATTGACCGGCCGGGGCGTTGGCGAAGTCGACCGTCGGCATCAGGCCGTCGTACGAGTCGTCGTTGCAGCGCCAGTTCCCGTTCGAGTCGTTGACGAGGAGCGCAGCGTCCGCACCGTTGTGGGTCTGGACGTAGAATCGAAGCAGCGATCCACCGGTCGAGGTGTAATTGAACCGGAAGTCGGGGCTCCGGGTCACGAAACCAATGCACGAAGTGCCATCGACCGCGTCGGTGTAGCCGAGCTCGGAGACGTCCTGCGGGTTGCTGCCGCCGCCAGCGGTGAGGGAGTGCTCGGCCGGGTCCGGCACGAAGCCCTCGGCCAGACCGGTCTCGCCCTGGAGAGGATCGTTCCACCACTGGGACTGCGCGAGGGCGGTGGCGCCGATGGCGAGGGCGAAGACGACGGTAACGGATGCAATGGTGCGACGACTCATGGTGACCTCTCCGGGTTGTGCTCGCCCCCCTGTTCCGGCGCGCAGTAGCTGAGGCGTAGAGGGCGGTTT
>CAZFPM010000119.1:0-17378 GCA_964520965.1 uncultured Myxococcales bacterium | reverse complement strand
CCCGCCAACCGACCCGATGGGCACCGTCGAGCGCAGCGCCGCCACTCCCACTGTGCCCTCGCCCGCGGCCGGCGCCGACCCGTCCGCCACCATCGAGCACATTCCGGGCCCGCCCACCGTACCCACGCCAGCGGCCGGCGCCGACCCGCCCGCCACCATCGAGCACACCCCAGGGACGACGACCGTACCCACGCCCGCGGCCGGCGCCGACCCGTCCGCCACCATCGAGCACACCCCAGGGACGACGACCGTCCCCACGCCCGCGACCCTCGCCGCCCCGACGGCCACCGTCGAGCGCGCCCCGGGGACGCCCACCGTGCCTACGCCGGCGGCCGACTCGCAAGCAACCTCACCAGCCGACTCCACACCGCCCCCGGACGCCGGGTCCCCCGTCGAGCCAGCGTCGATGCCACCCACCGACGCGGCCTATGCCGTGACCGAGAAACTCGACGCCATCGAGCAGACGCCGGGGTCGAAGACACAGGCGCTCCCGGGCATTCCCCCTCCCGCACCGAACATCGACAAAGCGACGCAAGCCGGGATGCCGGCCACGTCGATCTTCGACGACGACGACTGGGACGACATCGACACGGCAGAGCGCCCGGCGGTGCCCCCGGCCGAGGAGGACTGAGCTTTGGACTCGGACAGCCTCGAAACCATCGTCTACATCGTCGTCTTCGTGTTCTGGGTCGGCTTCCAGTTTCTGCGGAACCTGGCAAAGCGGGGACGCACGGTCTCGCTGCCACCGGAGTCCGAAGCGGTCGCAACCGACGGGGCCGCTGTGACCGGGGCATCGTCTCGTCCGGGGCCGCTTCGTGCGGGCGCGCCGACCGTCAGCCGACACCCCGGCGCCGGCGCGACGGACCACATCCGCTCGGAGGCGGATGCGGTGCTGGACCACGTGGGCGCGGCACTCGCCCGACTCGAGACGGAGACTCGGGAGGTCGACCGGATGCTCGGGGGCGGCGGGCGCGCCGCGCGGGCGGTCAGGGAGACCCTCCAACACACCGTCGCCGAACCGCTCGCGGACATCGACCGACGCTGGAAGTCGGTGAAAGCGCTCATCGATCAGGGGAGCGTGCCCGGAAACTTCCGGGAACACTTGCAAGTCACGCTCCAATGGTGCGCGGAGTTCGACAAGCGGATCGACGTGATCCGGTCTGTCGCGAAAGCCCGGGGCGACCGCGCGCAGGGGGAGATGCTCGACGATGCCGACCAGATCGCTCGCGCGTTCGTTCGCCCGTTCGGCGAATTTGCGCGCGCGCACGAGATCACCTTCCCGGAGCAGCATCCGATCTCGGTGATCGGCGGCTCCGACGACGAAACCGTGTGGATCGACCTGCTTCCGCAACACCCGATCGTCAACGTGCCGCGGGACTTCGACTCCGATCTCTTCCGTTGGCTGGCCGTCCCGCACGAAATCGCGCACGTGATCTGGGTTCGCGTGCCCGGCCTCGCCCGCGAGGTCGGCGCCACCCTCGGCCTCACCGACTCGTCGCGCCTATTCGACCCGTCGCGCGAAGACCTCCGCGCGCTGCCGCGGCGCCTGTTCTCCGCCTGGCTGCCGGAGATCTTCGCGGACTTCATCACTGTCATCACCGCGGGCCCGGCTGCCGTGCACGGAATGATGCACGTCTTCGAGGACCCGGAGTCGCCGGAGAACGTCACCGCCGTCGCCATCGACCGGGCTGGCGACTACGACGAGCATCCGCCCGCGCACATGCGCGTGCTGCTCGCCTGCAGGCTGCTCCAACGCATGGGGTTCATCAGGCAGGCGGGAGACATGGAGGACGCGTGGTGCAAGAGGCACCCGGAGGCCGACGGCTTCGTGATCCCACTGCGTGACCGACAAGCCGTCCGCTACGAAGCCGACGACCTCGCGTCGTTCGGAGCGAGCTTCATCGAGCCCTTCTACCACACGCAATTTGCGAGCCTGGATGGCAGGAACTTCGAGCAGATTCCCGGGCTGGAGATGAGTCCTGGCCTCTGGCACAAGGTGCTCGACGACGCCGAGGCACTCACCCGACCCGGCTCCTTCCACGACGACGCCCGGGTCGTCATCTGCGCCGCGATCGAAGCGCGTCACCGCAATCCCGGGTCGGCGGCCACGATCACCCGCGCGACGCGGACGGCCATCGTCGGTGCGTACGCCCCGCTTCGAGACCGCCGTGTCGAGCGGGCTCGCCCGACCGCGCGCAAGAGGTACTCGCGGTCGGAGTTTCGTGACGCACTGGTCCTCGCCGACGTCGCGCACCGCCGCATCGGCGCTCGCCGACCCGGCGTGTCGGCCGCCAGCACACCCAGATAGCGAACCGTGCGCGATCGCCCGAGCTCCCGCCGACGGCTGCTGGTCCTCGCCCTGGTCGCGGCGACGGGCATCGGCGGCTCACTCGCGTGTGGAGAGCCCGAGTCGGCGGCGTACCCCTCGGCGGACGCCAACGGTTCCGGCGACGCGGCGACCGCGCATGACGCCGACGGCGGGCATCCGGCCGACGGCACGGGCGAGGCAGACGCAGATGACCCCACTGACGCGGGTCCCGCAGGAGCGCAGGACGTCCCCGACACCGACGGTGGGCCGACGCCGCACTGGCCCGGGTGCGACACGCTCTCGCCGACCCCCGGCGCCCTGCGTGCGAAGACCACCCACCTCGACGCGCTCGTCCGGACACAGCACCTCGACGACGGGCTACTGCGAACGGTCATCCTCGACGACGACGGCACCGTCCGCGCGCGACTCCACCTGGAGAGCAGCGGGTTGTGGACCGCGATGTACCTGGCCAGCCAGTCATTCCGCTTCGCGACGACGGGGGAACCCGAGGCCCTCGAAGGCGTGCGCATCGCAGTGGCGGGTCTCCACGATCTCACCGCTGTGACCGGGGTCCCCGGTCTCTACGGTCGCGGGTACGGCTGGCCGGACTACGCCTACATCGGCGACCCGGCGGACATGCCGAGCGGTTGGCATCCCTCGCCGGCCGAGGGCTACGAGGGTTGGTGGTACCGGGGCGACGTCAGCAAGGACACGATGGACGGCATCCTCTTCGGATACGCCGTCGCGCTCGAGCTCGTGGACGACCCGGAGATCCAAGCCACCGTGCGCGCCGACGTCACGGCCTTCGTCGAGCGCCTGGTCGCCGACGGACTGCAGATCCTCGATCACGAGGGAGAGGTGACCGAGCACGGGCGCCTCTACTACAGCGCGTGCGACGACTTTCCTGGTTTCAACGCCTTGCTCGCGTTGTCCTGGCTACGCCTTGGTATCGACGCCGGAGCATCGGACGACGTGGCGTGGTTCTACCGCGCCTGCATGCTCCATCTCGACGACCAGGCAGCCTGCCCGGAGATCGACGGCTTCGATCTCGGCTCGTACGTCGACGCGGTGGATACGTGGCTGTCGCTCTATCTGCCCGACTGCCAGACCAACTACGACAACATCGACATGGTCTTCCACGCCATCTACCCGCTGATCCGGCGGGAGACGGATCCGACGACAGCAGCCCGGCTGCGCGCGGTCCTTGCGGATGGCGTGTGGGACCCTCCGGCACCGCAGGTCGCCCCGCCCGTCCATCGGTCGACGCACGCGTTCTACACCTACCTCTATGGCGGCCTGTCGAACCCGGCATCAGACGACGAGGTCTTCCTCGCCGCTCTCCGCGACGCGGCGTGCACGCTGCACGGCCTCCCTGAAGACCGCACCGACCGCGACGTTCCCCCCGGCGATCAGGAACGCGCGTGCGACAACCGCCACGGGGAACCGAACGCCGCCCACGTCATCCCGCTCGCCGAGCGCTACTACGACAACTACATCTGGCGACTCGACCCCTATGCGGTCCCCCTCGGTCACGACGCGACGCCAGGCCTTGTCCACTCGCCCGACGACTACCTCGTCGCCTACTGGGCCGGCCGATACCACGGGTTCATCGACGGCGCCTGGTAACGGGACCGCGCGCGACCGTGGCCGGGGCGATCAGCCGATCTCGAGCCCGGCGTCCTTGAAGACGGCGACGCATTGCTCGTAGTCCGCACGGCGCATCCAGGTCGCCTCGGCTACCTCGGGTGCGACCTGCCCACCGAGTTTCGCCGCCTTCGAGGGCCACAGCGGGTTGTATCGGACGATACCGACCCGGCTGGCTCCCTCCGCCGCCAGGAACGAGGCCAGGGAGGTCAGGTTCTCCCGCTCGGTCGTGACGCCGGGCACGAGGGGTACACGCGGCAGTATCGGCACGCCGCCGTCGGCCTGGAGCTGGTTGAGCCGGGTGAAGTTCTCCAGGATCTTGTCGTTCGGGGCGCCGCAGTACTCCTGGTGCGCCTCGGTCGAGAAAAGCTTCAGGTCGAAGTAGATCTCGTCGAGGTGCGGGTAGAGTTTCTCTTCGAAACCTCGGAGCCCGAACGTACCGCACGTCTGCAAGAGCACGTGCACGCGGGCTTTGTGGAGACGCTCGGCCAGCTCGGAGACGTAGTCGATGTACCGGGTCGGCTCGCCGCCGGACAAGGTCACGCCCCCGCCCGAGTTCCAGAAGAAGGGACGGTCGCGGAGCAGATGCGTCGCGAGCTCCTCGACCTCGTAGTGCTCGCCCACACGGCTCAGCGCGCGGCTCGGACACGCCTCGACGCATTGGAAGTGCCGGGCGCAGGCATCCCGGTCGATCTGCAGTCCGCCGTCGAACAGGAGCGCGTCGCTCGGGCATTCGGAGACGCATGCTCGGCTGCCAACGCAGAGCGAGGGGTCGAAGGACAACTCCGGCGCGTCGGAGAGACACTCCGGGTTGTGACACCAGATGCAGGAGAGCGTGCACCCCTTGAAGAACACGACCGACCGTATCCCGGGCCCATCGTCGAGTGAGTTGCGCTTGATGTCGACGACCAGGGGAGCGTCGTTCATAGCCCAAACTCCGCGCGTTCTATCAACTCCAGCTGAATCTCTTCGTTCAACGTCACGAAATACGCATTGTATCCGGAAATCCGAACCAGCAACCCCCGATAGTCGTCAGGGTGTGCCATGGCGTCACGCAGAGTGTCCGCTGTGAGCACGTTGAACTGCAGCTGCATCCCGCCGAGGTCGAAATACGTACGCGCATAGGCTGCCATCGTGTCCACGATCTTGTCGACACAATCGTCGCCCGGCGCGAGCTTCACGTTGAACGCCATGTTGTTGTCCATCGTCGTCGGGTCGAGACCGGCGACGTCGTGGAGATTGTCGAGGAAACTCTTCGTCGCCGCCGGCTGAGGGGTCAGGCCCGGCGTGAACGCCTTGTGGCGAAGCCGGCCCGACGGCAGCGCGCCCGAGAGGTTCCCGTACGCGACGTGTTGCGACATCGACCAGAACCCCGTCGTGTAACAACCGCCGCGGAAGTTCACCTGCGACGCCCAGGTGTCGTGGATGAACCGCGCGACCCGGTTCGCCATGGCCACCGCCTCCGCGTCACCGGAGCCGAAGAGCCGCACCCGACTCTGGGCCAGCGCCCGCAACGACGGGTCGTCCTCGAAATCGCTCTCCAGCGCCCGGATCAGGCGCGAAAACGACACCTGCTGCTCCTCGAACACGAGCTTCCGAATGACGAGGAGCGAGTCGACGACGTCGGCCAGGCCGATGTTCGACGTGCCCGATGTGTTGTGCTCGGCCCCGCCCCGGGTGACGTCGCGCCCGCTCTCCAACGTGCCGCCGATCAGCGCGCTCAGGAGCGGCGTCGGACGGTGGCGAGCGTGCACCGCTGCCAGCTGGTTGTTCACCTCGACCGCGCTCGCGATCAAGAAGCGTTGCTGGATCGCGTACGCCTCGAAGAACGACTCGAAGTCGGGAAAGTCGCCGGCCGCAGGGTCCCCCGTGTGCGGCCCGATCTGGCTCCCGATCAACGGATGCCGCCCATCGAAGAGCGCCATCTCCAGCCCGGCGACGACGTTCATCAGGACCGACCCGGTGTGCGCCATGTGCCTACCGGTGATGGTCGGCTCGACGCATCCGGTGATCGACCAGTCGCGGATCTCCTCCTCCGAGTACCCGTGCGGACGCAGCGAGGCGAAGACCGCGTCGTCGTTGTGCAGCGACGGCGTGCCCGCCGTCACGAAGTTCACCTCGCAGAGGCGCCGCAGGTAGTGCTCCGAGTTGATGCCCGGCGCGAAGCGCGCGTTCACGTTGACGTCGCGGATGCTGAGCATCTCGGTCGCCTTGAGGAAGACGTAGGTCATGTCGTTGACCGCGTCCTTCCCGTCCGGGGTCACGCCTCCGAGCGTCAGCGCCTGGGTCGACGACGCGCCTCCGAAGAGCGTGTTCGCGATGTCCGGCGTGAGGGGGAAGTGGTCGGTGCAGCGCATGAAGAACGCCCCGGCCAGCTCCACTGCTCGCCGCACGTAGGCCTTGCGCGCGGCCTTTGTCCTCAGGCGAGCGAGGTCGGCCTCGAAGTAGGGTTGCAGGAGCTGGTCCAGCCGGCCGAGCGACAGCCCGGTATCCGCGTTCTCGTTGTGCAGCGCGACCCATACGAGCCACAGCGAGACGAAGGCTTCGTGCAGGGTGGTGGCTGGCTCCCTCGGCACGCGACGGCAGATCCGCCCCAGCTCGATTAGCTCCTGCACCCGCTCCGGGGCTCCCCGCGATGCGCTGAGACGATCCGCCTCGTCGGCCAGGTTCTCCGCGTACTCGTCGACGCCCACCAGGCAGTTCCGCATCGACCCGTAGAGGATCGCGCGCTCCGGGTCGTCGCCCCCGTGCTCGGCTTCCGCAGCTGAAATCTCCGCCGCGATCCCGGAGGTGCCCAACCTGAGCAGCCGCTCCAGATCCGGCACCGTGTGCGAAATGCCGACCGCCTTCCACACGAAGTAGGCGACCCAGCGCTCGCCGAGGCGAGAGGCGTCGGTGTACCCGAACTCCGCGCGCACCCACTCCCGGAAATTGCGCCCGGCCCAGAACGGGAACACGTCGCGGTGCAACGTGCGGGCCGTCTGCGGGGCGATGTCGAACGGGATCAGCGTGCGGCGGTCGATCGATTCCAACTCGCCCCAGATCAACGTTCCCTGACCGTCGGGGAACACCACGCTCCCGGTCACCGCGTGAGACGTGGTCGAGCCCGGCAGTGGGTCGCCGTCCCGGATGACCGGCCGCTTGTTCGCCAGGACGTGCCTGAGCACCCTGCCCTGTCGAGCCACCGCATCCCACGGCTCCCCCGTCCGGTCGACCTCGAACCCATGCCGACGGAACCACTGGGTCATCAGGAGGGGCCGCTCGGCGCAGATCGCCGGCTTGTGATCCAGGTGGTCGCGCAGGAAGCCGGCGAGACGCGGGAAGTCGTCGAGTCCGAGCTCCGAAAGGTAGGGGTCGTCCAGATGCCGAACACCGGCATCCTCCCCGGTCTGCCCGGGGAGCCGCTGCTTCGCCCGATCGTGGAGCTCCTGCGAGATAGACGGATCGTGCTGGTCGTATCGCGCGCGTCGTGTGGCCGCGTCGCGCTCGCGCTCCGCGTCGAGCATGCGTTGATGTCGGCGCCCCACGAGACGCGAGAGCAGGTAGCTGAACAACTGCAGGTACGCCCAGTTCCCGTCCGGAACGAGCTCGCTCCGCAGGATCAGGGTCATCACCTCGTTCGGCGTCCCCAGGAGCATCGTCCTCAGCGCCGCATCGTCCCGGAAGCGCAACACCACGTCGGCGGCCGGGGCGATGCCACGAGACGTCGACACCTTGCCCGATGCGAACCTGACGGTGCGCGCGACCGCCCCCCCTTCGACGGCGATGCCGACCGTGAAGTCGATCCACCCGTCAGCTCCCCGCAGCAGGCGCCGGAGCCGGGGACGCGTGTTGTATTGCAGCGCCATCAGGCGGAGCAGAAGACCCAACGCCCGGTCGAGGGCCGCACCCACGAGCACGCGCTGCTCTACCGTTGACCAGGACAAGCCCGTCAGGAGGACCGCGAATCCTGACGATTGATGACTCATGCCTCCATCTCGACAGAACCGTGGCGGGGTGTCAACACGTGCCGCGGTCGTTATATGCTCCCCGTCGCGCTTTCCCACGACCCTGCATGCTCCGCGCATCTCTGACAGCCGCCATGGCAATCGCCGCCTTCGTGATCGCCTGCGGAGATGTCGAGGCTCCCGAGGGCGTACCCGATGACTCGGTCGAGGTCGGCGAGCAGCCGGACGCCTCGGCGGCGATCGACGGCGGCGCACAGGTGGACACGGGGGACGCCCACGCACCGGACACGGTCGAGGCGGACACGGACGAAGGCGACGCCGACACCGACGAAGGCGACGCCGACACCGACGAAGGCGACGCCGACACCGACGACATCGCTGACCATGCCGCGCACCCGGACGGCGACGCGGTCGACGATGCGGGACCACCCTGGGGCGGCCCCTCTCCATTGCATCGCGACGCGACCAGGCCCTTCGTGATGTTCGGCGCCGATGCGTTGCCGGCGATCCGCACGGCCGTGGCGCGCGAGGGCTCGACCGCGGCCGTCCTCTGGAACCGAACGATCAGCGTCTGTTCCCGCGAACCCCGGGAACGCCCCGACGACGCGGTGTACTCACCGGTGACCGAGGAGTGGAACGCGAACATCGCCCGTGCCTGCGCATTCGTCGGGCTCGTCGGCGAGGATCCGGAACCGATGCGTCGTGCCGCGGACCTCTTGTTGGGCATGCGCGGCGACGTCCGGACGGTCCCCTTCGACCTCGACCTATTGGACCAGCCGACGATCCACGGGGGACCGGCCGTGGCGGCCTATGCACACGCCTTCGACCTTCTCTCGGCCTCGCCGGATGACGCGTTCCCGACCCCCGAAGACGCCACGCGTGCCCGCGAACTCCTGCTGGCGCACGCCGACGAGCTCCACGACTTCTACACCGTGGACTGGCCCGGCTTCCTCGCGCTCACGCACAACAACCACAACATCAAGCACGCGGCGGGCATCGGCATGGTCGGGCTGGCGGTGCCGGACGATCCGGGCGCGCTGAGGCGTTTGTCGTTCGGGGTGACCGAATCACTCGATCACATCTTCGACAGTCAGTTCCTGCCTGGGGGCGGCTGGGCGGAGGGGCCCGGCTACCTCCAGTACTCGGCGGTGAGCTACCTCCCCTTCTTCCACGCCGTGCACCGCGCACTGGCCGGCGAGACGATCGAGCTGTGGCACGCGTGCGCCGGCGCGGCGTTCGGGACGTGCGAGCCCGGAGTCCGCGCGATCGGCGATCCCTGGTACGACCCGCGCTTCGAGACGCTCCACCGCTGGGCGTTCGACATGACGATGCCCGACGGCACGATGGCGCCACTCGACGACGCCCGTCGTCCCCGCTTCCCGTGGGCGTTCGTCGCGGCCTGGCACGGCGATGGTCCATGGGGATGGGCATGGTGGCGGGGCGTCGATGTGCCGTCGACCTACTCCGCCGTCGAGCTCGCGCCCGACGTGCTCGCGCTCGGCATCGACCTCGAAGCAGCGACTCCACCGACGACCGAGCCTCTCAGCATCGTCTACGCCGACGGCGGGCAGGCGGTGTTGCGTTCGGGATGGGGTGAGCAGGACTCGTACGTCGTCCTCCTGGCCGAATTCGGAGCCGCCCGGCGAGGCGGCCACGAGCACCCGGACGCGACGAGCTTCTCGTGGTTCGTCGGCGGCGACTACGCCCTCATCGACACCGGGTACCTGAGCTTCGACAACCGCCTGGCCACGGCGGTCGCCTCCCAACACAACCTGATCCTGGTGGACGACCAGGGACCACCGACCGGAGCCGGCGGCATCTCCGGCGTCGGGGTGGACAGCGCGTTCGAGGGCTGCGTCCTCGAGGCGCCGGCCCCACACTGCGCCGTGCGTACGCGCTATCGCGATACCGACGTGACCCGGCGCCTGGTCGCCGTCGGTGACCGCGCGCTCGTGCTCTTCGACGAGGTCCGCCGCGACGCGCCCGCGCGCCTGACCCACGTGTTGCATGGCGGCGCCGCGGTCGAGCACACGTACCCGGCCGAGCTTGGCGCGCGCTGGGACCTCCCGGGAGGTCGCGTCGAGGCCGCGGTGGTGCGGCTCGAAGGACCGCTCGCCTACGAGATCCTGGATGCCGTCGACGGGGCGACCCCTGCCGGGCGCCACGGGGCGGTACACGCAGCGACCGGGGCGGAGACGTCAGAAGCGCACTTCGTCTCCGTCCTCTTGCGCCACGCGCCCGACGAGGAACCCCCGGTGTTCGCCCGCTCGACCGCCGACGGCGCGGTGGAGTTGACGGTCTGGAGCGCCGACGGCCGGGAGCTGTTGTCGGCGAGCACGTGCGCGGCGCCACCCTGCGTCCCGGGGCACGCGTTGCGAATCTCCGGCCCGAACGGCCTCCTCGCCGACGACACCCGCGACCGGACCCTCGCGTTCCCCCTCGCCCTCTCGCCCCCGTGACGCCCGAATGAACTCGACCGACCGAACGTGGCCGGACGAGGTCCGCGCAGCGTTGACCCGCAACGAGCGGTTCATCACCGAGGTGATCGAGGGAATGAACGTGTGTCCGTTCGCGCGTCCCGGCCGCCTCGCAGGCGCAAGCGCGCGCCACGTTCTGCCGGACGTGCTCGATCGAGAGGGTTGCCTCCCCCTCACCGCCGCACTCGCCGAGATCGCGTCGACCGTGGGGGCGATGGAAGTGGTCCAGGTCATCTACCCCCGAGCAGAAGTGGCCCCGGATGACTGGGTACGCGCGGTCAAAGAGGTCACCGTGCGTGTAAATCGGGCGACGATTCCGAGTCGGATCGCTGTCGCCGGCTTCCACCCGGAGCTGCGCTTCCGCACCAACACCGCGGCCGGGGCGATCCCCCTCTTCCGGAGGTCGCCGGATCCGACGATGCAGTGGGTGAGCGTGAGGGCTCTGGATCAGCTCCGCCGGGGGCGGCCGGTCGGCGACGTCGCGATGCCAGGCACGTTCGAGGAGGCCGCCGAGCTGCGGAAGCTGGCCGAGCGGGGGCCCCTCGACGACGAGGTCGCGGAACGAAACCGGGGACTCCTGGACGAGCTGGGCCAGGACGCGCTCGTGGCGCTCTTCGCATCGATGCGCGCGCCCGGCAGCTGATCAACCCATGTTGCGCTCATCCGGAGCGAACGCCTCGGCGGCGTCGTCTTCGAAGAGCCGGCCGGCCGCTGCGCGGCGCGCTGCCTTGTGCTCGACGTAGACCTCCTTCGCCGCGATCGCCGCCATGACCTCGTTCGTCCCCGTCCAGATCGACGCCAGCCGGAGGTCGCGCGTGATGCGCTCGATCGGGTAGATGTTCGTGTAGCCGACGCCGCCCATGACCTGCATCGCGTGGTGCACGGCCTGCTGGCACGAAGTCGTGACGAACCGCTTGGTCTCGGAGACGAGCCGACGGGTTCGCCCTTCGGAGATTCCGGCGTCGACGCCGCGGGCGGTGACATGGACCATCGACCGCGACGCATCCAAAAGCATGGATGCCTCGGCGACCTGGAAACTCACGCCCTGGAAGCGGTTGATCACCTCGCCGAACGCCTTTCGCTTGCTGCTGTAGTTGACGGCCACCTCGAGCGCCGGACGCGCGGACCCGACCGTCATCGCCGCCGTGCCGAGCCGCTCGGGGACCATCATCGTGTTGAAGACCGGGTAGGCCCCGTTGACCCGCCCGACGACGTTCTCACGCGGGACGACGACGTCGCGGAACACGAGGCGCCCGGTGCCGCCGCCGCGGCAGCCCAGCAACCCGTAGAGGTACTCGACCGACACCCCGGGGGCCCGGTCGACGATGAAGCAGGTCAGCGACTCGTGTGGAGCCGCTTCGCGCGACGTCTTGGCGTAGACGAGGAAGAAGTCGGCGCCCTCGGCCCCGACGATGAAGCGCTTCTGCCCGTTGAGCAGGAAGTGGTCGCCGTGGTCCTCGGCGAACGAGGTCGAACCGAAGAAGTCCGAGCCACCGCGCGGCTCCGTCAGGCACTCCGCGGCGAAGCGCTCACCGGCCAACACCGGCCGCACGTACTTCTCCTTCTGCTCGTCGGTCCCGTGCTTGATGATCGCGTCGCAGACGAGCTCGCCGCTGACCCCGAACACGCACGCGAAGATGTAGCCGAGGGTGCCTATCTCCTCCATCACGGCGCAGGTGGTCGCCCAGTCGAGCCCGCGGCCGCCCCACTCTTTCGGGTAGCGGCACCCCATCAGGTTGCGCTTGCCGGCCTCTTCGAGGAACTCGCGAGGGAAACGGATCTTGTCCGCGTCCATGTCGAGGATCATCTGCCGCGGCACCCACTTCACCAGCTCGCGGGCCTCGGCCACGATCGCGCGGCCCTCTTCGGTCAACAGGTAGTCGTACATCGGGACCTCCTAGAGATGGGGCTCAGCGCCGCAGCCTGCCACGGCGAGAGGCGGCGGACAACGCCGGCAACGGCGTTCCGCGTCAGTCGAACGCGACTTCGCCCCAGGGACCGCCGCGGGTGACCAACGTGCGCGCGACCATCAGGTCGAACACACGCTCGATCTCCCGACGAACGTCCGGCCCCTCGAGAACACCGAACGCCCTGGCGATCGCCTCGGCGGTCGCCAGTCCGCCCGGAACGTGCTCCCGCCTGATCCGATAGCGGGTCGCCGGCCCCGGGGGTGGACGGACGCGCGGGAGCGGGGCGATCAGCGGCTCCCGCTTCGCGGTGCGGCGCGCCTGCGGCCACGTGCCGTCGGGCACGACCAGCGTCACGGGGCGATCGTCGGCGGCGACCAGCTCCAGGTCGAGCACCGGCGCGTCGTCATCCGGGAAGAGCAGGAGCGGCCGACGGTCCGGATCAGCGAGCTCGCCGAGGTCGACCGGCGCCCCCTGTCGGCCGCGAACGTAGCGCGCCGCGTTGGCGAGTCGGAGCAGGGCCAGCCGCCCCGTATTCGACGGCTTGGCGGCCTCGCGATGGTGTAGGACGAGCACGAGGCGTGTCCGCGTCTGCAACGGCGGGCCGAGCTCGGAACAGAGACAGCGCTCCAGATGCAGCGCGCAACGCGGACAGCGCGGATGTCTCTTGGATCTTCGTCCCACGTCACCGCTCCACATGGCGTTCGATCGGCCGCTGGAGTCTCGCGGATCGGACCGCCACCGGACAACCCCGTTGGCGCGCACGCCGACCGCGCACGTCTTCCTTGGCATGGTGCCAGTACCCTGCAAGATGGTGCCACTCCCGTCCCCCGAGCGCGATGCAACGCCGACGCCTGCCAGGTACGGATCTCGAACTCTCCCTCGTCGGACTCGGCTGCTGGCCGTTCGGGGGCAAGTACTGGGGCGACGACTGGAGCGACGCCGACAGCGTCGCGACCATCGAGCGTGCCGTCGAGTTGGGCATCAACTGGTTCGATACGGCCCCGCTCTACGGCGACGGGAAGGCGGACGAGCTCCTCGTCGAGACCCTCGGCGCGCGACGGCACGGCGTGGTCATCGTCACCAAGGTGGGGGCCCGCACCGACCCGGAGGCCGGACACGCCGTCAGCGATCTGTCCCCGGAGAACGTGCGGCGCGACTGCGAGGCGTCGTTGCGGCGTCTCGGCCTGGAGAGGCTGCCACTGCTGCAGGCGCACTGGCCTTGCCAATCCGAGACGCCGCTCGAGGCGACCCTCGAGGCGCTCGAGACGTTGCGAGGCGAAGGCAAGATCGGAGCGGTCGGGCTCTGCAACTACGACGCGCCGACGTTGAAACGAGCGGTCGAGCTCGCCCCGATCGTGTCGTTGCAGACTCCCTATTCGATGGTCCGGCGCGAGTTCGAGGCCGAGCTCGTCGGCGTCTGCGCGGCGGACCCGGGTTCCCCACGGGTCGGCGTGCTGGCTTACGAGACCCTCTGCCGCGGGCTCCTGACCGGGAAGTTCGGCGAGGCGCCCCCCGAGTTCCCGGATTCCGACCTGCGCACGGTCGACGACCGTTTCCGGGGGCGGCCGTATCGCACTGTCTACCGGCTGAACCGTGCGCTCGCGGTCGTGGCTCGACGCGCTTCGGTCCCCCACGCAGCCCTCGGCCCCGGCTGGGTGCTGAGCCGGCCCGGAGTCACGGCGGTCATCGTCGGCGCCAAACGCCCGGACCAGATCGAGGAGACGAGCCGCGCTGCCGAGCTCGCCGGCCGCGCGCAGCTTTGGAAGGCGCTACAGCGCTACATCGACGCGACCCACGTCTGATCCGGTCGTTCACTGAGCCAGCTCGCGGCTGGTGTGCTGCCGACGCGACGAAGGTCCGGCTATCGCAGCGACGCCGCGATATTCCCGCCGTCTACCGTCATCACGTGCCCGGTCGTCCGCTCGGCCTTCGCGAGGGCGACGAAGGCGTCGGCGACGTCATCGGCGCGCACCTCCTTCTGGAGGAGGTTCCCACCCATGTAGCTCTCCTCGCTCAGCCCGCGCGCCTTCGCCCGCGCCGCGATCATGCCGTCGTCGAGCAGCCCGGACCGGATGCGGTCGGCGTTCACGCCGTTGGACCGGATCCCATCGGCTCCATGGTCGACGGCGTACTGCTTCAGCAGGAAGAGGAGCGCGGACTTCGGCAACCCGTAGGGGCCGAAGCGCGCGCCGGGGTTCACGGCCTGCTTCGACACATTGAAGAGCAGGCAGCCCCCCTGCCCCTGCGACCGCATGACCGCGACGGCAGCCTGCGACAGACGTTGGTGGGACCAGAAGTTCAACTCGAAGCTCTGACGCAGAACCTGCTCGTCGACCGTCGCGATATCTCCGGTCCAGGCCGCGCCGGCGTTGGACACGAGGATGTCGAGCCCGCCGAACCTCGCGACGCACGCCGCCACGATGCCGGCGGCCGCACCCGGAGCCGTCACGTCGGCCGCGGCGCGTCCCGAACGCTCGAACGACATCGCCGCTGCTTCGAGGCGCGCATCGTCGATATCCACCAGGAAGACCTCGGCACCCTCGGCACGAAACGCGCGCGCGGTGGCGAGGCCGATCGCCCCGGCCGCGCCGGTGACCAGCACCACGCGCCCCTCGAGGGCAAGACGCTGCCGGCGGTCGACCTTGGCGCGCTCCAACGGCCAGTACTCCATGTCGAACGTGTCCGCGTCGCCGATCGGGGCGTAGCTGCCGAGCGCCTCGGCATCCTCGATCACCCGCACCGTCTGCTCGGCGAGGTCGGCGGCCGCCGCGGCCTCTCCGGCGTCGCGACCCGCGCCGACGACACCGAGACCCGGCACCCAGAACACCCGCGGCCGGGAGTCGACCATGTCGAAGTCACGACCGCCCCGGGCCACCTGGCGCGTGAAATACGTGCGGTAGTCGGTCCGAAAGCGTCGCACGGCTTCCGCGAAGCCGGCCTCCCCGTGGGCGAATGTCGCCTCGTCGAGAACCACGGGGAGACGATGCGTCCGGATCACGTGGTCCGGCGTCGCCACCCCGCGACGCGCCAGCTCCGCGAGGTCCCGGCGGGCGAGAAAGGCCTCGATCGCGCGGCTCGTCCGCAGGTCGAGGCAGGGCATGCGCCCCTCGCCGTCCGTGAGGGCGCCCCGGAGCGCCGGCAACACGGTTCGCGCCGGCGCGGTCCGAACGGTGGGAACAGACGCCGATGCCGTCGCGGACGCACGCCGGCCTGCGATGGCCGCTTCGACCACGCTGACGTGCTCGATCGTCCGTTCGTAGGCCGCCTGCGCATCATCGCCAAAGGTCACGTATCCGTGATGAGCGAGCAGGAGCGCGTCCACTTCGGGGTTCGTCTCGTACGCCGTGGCCACCAGCCGTGCCAGCCCGAACCCGGGCATCGCGTACGGGACCACGACCACCCGCGCCCCGAACAGCTCGGCGCAACGCTCCACGACGTCGGGTTGGTTGGCCAGCGCGAGCATCGCCGTGGCGTGCGTGTGAAACACGAACCGATGCGGAAGGAACGCGTGGAGCAGGGACTCGACCGAGATGTCCGGTGCCGCGGGGTCGAGCAGGCTCTGGCGGAACACCGCCAGCATCGTCGCGTCGTCGACGCTTGCGCGCCCACGCAGCGCTGCCAACGGAGCGAGCCGCACGGCAGGAAAACCGTGCACGTCGAGCTTTCCGAGGTCGGTGCCGCTCCCCTTGACGTGCATCACCGCGGTGACCTGCCCGGTGATGTCCTCCCGCTCGAGTTTCACCGAGCTGTTGCCCCCCCCGTGCATCACGAGGTCGGGCTCGGCGCCGATCAGACGAGACGCGTAGATCGCCAGTGCGAGCAGCCGTGCTCCATCCGTCTGGTCGACGTCCGCGACAAGGTCGCGAGCCTCGGCATCGTTCCAGCGTGAGTCCACGACGGGCTCCTGTGTGGGGGGGCGTTGGACCGCGAGTAGAGCTTCGCGACAAGGGGCGCGACGTGTCCAGGGTGTTCCGGCTCAGGCTCCCGCACACGAGGCTGCCGACCCGTGCCGCGCGGGCGCCGGGCGCGGGGGCGCCTCATTGGACGCGCGGGTCGTCGTCGTCGCGGTCGCAACAGTCGGTGACCCAGTCATCGGGGTCGTCGTCGATCGGACGCATGCACGCGACGATGTGGCGGTCGCCGACCCCGTCGCCGTCGCGGTCTCGGTAGAAGTCGTCACGGGGCTCGAACCCATCGTCGCGGGTACCGTTGCAGTCGTTGTCGTAGCCGTCGCACACCTCGGCGCCGCCAACACGCGCCCGGGAGGAGGAATCGTCGCAGTCGTCTTCGTTGTCCACGTAGGGGATGCGCTCCAGGAAGCAGAGGTCGAACGGGCAGAAGTCATCCGGGCGGTCGCAGCCACGGAGGGCGATCGGCGGAATCCGGATCGGCGTGACCATGCCCTGCCCGTCGCCGTCGGAGTCCAGGAACCACCACGACGCGTCGGGAGCGTCCGGCTCGTTGCTCTCGCCGTCGCAGTCGTCGTCGAACGGGGTCGTGCACGTCTCCGGGGCGTCGGGGTTCACGTCCGGGTTCGCGTCGTTGCAATCACCCGCCCGGGGAGAGGTTCGCGGCGGCCGCGTGCAGGCGACCACCGGGGTCTCCCCCCACCCGTCGCCATCGGTGTCCTGGTACCAGGTCGTCCCGACCCCGTCGTCCGTCACGCCGTTGCAGTCGTTGTCGAGGTCGTCGCAGACTTCGTCGAGGCCCGGACGTGCTGCCGCGGTCTCGTCGTTGCAGTCGCGGTCGTCGTCGACGTATCCGTCCGGCAGCGTGCACGCCTCGATCGGGCTGTGCCGATCGCCGTACCCGTCGTCATCGAAGTCGCGGTACCACGTCGACGTCAGCCCCTCGTCGACGCGCTCGTCGCAGTCGTCGTCGACCCCGTTGCACACCTCGACGCCTTCGGGGTTCACCCCACCGGCGCCGTCGTCACAATCGCCGCCGCGGGCGACGCGCCCGTCAGGCATTGCGCACGCCAGCACGGAGTCGTCGTCGTCGCCCCACCCATCGCTGTCGCGATCGGCGTACCAGAGCGACGCGACGTCACCGAGTCCATCGTCGACCTCGTCGTTGCAGTCGTTGTCGATGC